>DASVWO010000480.1:0-15896 GCA_036393165.1 Polyangiaceae bacterium
GCCGTCGCTGTCGCGATCACGGCGAGGGCCACGCCCCATGCACGTCCCCTCATCGTCGATGATCCTCGCACGGTATTGGGGAAGTCGAGAAGAGGTGCGCTATGGTGGGCGAGGGTGTCGGTCGCTCTCTTCATCAGACACGGCAAGGCCTCGGCGTTCTCGTCGACGACGGACTACGACCAGCTCTCGGCGCCCGGCGTCGAGCAGAGCGAGAAGCTGGGCGAGTGGCTCGCCGAGCAGGCCCTCGCGGTCGACGCCGTGTTCGTCGGCCCGCGCAAGCGCCACGCGCAGACGCTCGAGGCGGTGCTCCGCTCCGTGCCCGGCCTTCCGGCGGCGACGATGCTCCCCGAGCTCGACGAGCACGACGGGATCGCGCTCGTGTTCAAGATCCTGCCGACGCTGGGCAACGAGGACCCGGAGCTCGCCGACATCGTGGCGCGCCTGGCGGGCGGCAAGAAGCCGTCGGCGGACGACGTGCTCGCCGCGTTCAAGCGCATCACGCGCCGCTGGGTGCGCGGGGAGATCGGGCACGACGAGGTGGAGTCGTGGGCGGCGTTCCGGACGCGCATCGCGCGGGCGATGGACCGCGTGGCGGCGCTCGGGCGCGGCAAGACGGCGCTCGTCTTCACGTCGGCGGGCGCGGTGGCGGCGGCGACGGCCGAGGCGCTCGGCGTGCGCGACGAGGAGAGGGTGCTCGACCTGAGCTGGTCGCTCTACAACGGGTCCGTCACGGAGCTCGACTTCACCGGCGAGCGCTGGGGCCTGCGCTCGTTCAACGCGACGTCGCACCTGCGCGACAAGCGTCTCATCACGAGCGTCTGAGCCCCCGGAGGGGAGGGAAGGGGCTGGCCAGGCCCCCACGAGGCGTCGGCCTTGCTCCGCGCGGAGCACTCGACGCCCGCTGTCTGGCGACACCGCGCCCGCTACTGGGACTTCGCGGGCGAGGCGGGCGGCTGCGGCGCAGGGGCTTCGGTGACGGGCGTCATGACGACGCCGGTCACGTCACCCTTGACGGAAGCGCGCTTGCGCTTGCCGACAATCCCGCGCGCGTCGCGCGTGGACTTCGCCTTCGCCGCCGACGCGGCCTTCTCCTCGGCCGTCAACGTCCTCGGAGCCTTGGGCTCGAGTCCGAAGTCGGCGAGGGTGCCGCTGGCGGTGCGGAACGTCGCGAGCAGGAAGTCTTGCAGGTCCTTCATGACAGGACCCACGTTGACTCGCGCTGCACGCATCGCCGCAACCGCCTCCTTGGCGCTGGCTTTCGCCGCGTCCGCGGCGGCAATGGCGTTCGCCAGGCTCGTGAAGAGCGTGACGAGCGCCGCCGTCGTGTACGGGACGTTCCCGAGCGTGAAAGAACCGTTCGGGAAATGCTTCTGCAGGCCCGAGATGAGGGCCTGCACCCGCGCCAAGATGGTCGCCTTGCTGGGTCTTGTGGTTGTAGTCGTGGGAATACCTCTCCTTTCCGGAAGGGCGCGCGATGCCACGATGGCCGGCCGGCACGCGGGAGCGCGTGCGCGGCGTGCGCCTTCTCGTCTTCTTCCCCTCCAACTGATCAATCGTAAAAGTGCGATTTTGGTCTCGCGCTCCACGTACGATTTTCGGACGGGTGTTCAGTGCCGTCTTGACGCGCTCGATTGGCGAGTGCGCGCGCGCGATCCGCGCCAGCGCGGGCGCGAACCGGTGCGGCGTGGTCGCGATCCGGTCCGGTGCGGTCACGACCCGAGGCTGCGCGGTCGCGATCCGCCGCCGTGCGGTCACGATCCGAGGCGGTGCGGTCACGACCCGAGGCGGTGCGGTCACGACCCGAGGCGGTGCGGTCGCGATCCGGTCCGGTGCGGTCGCGACCCGAGGCGGTGCGGTCGCGACCCGGGCCGGTGCGGTCGCGACCCGAGGCGGTGCGGTCGCGACCCGGGCCGGTGCGGTCGCGACCCGGGCCGGTGCGGTCACGACCCGAGGCGGCGCGGTCGCGATCCGGGCGGGCGCGGTCACGATCCGGGGCGGTGCGGTCGCGATCCGGCCCGGTGCGGTCACGATCCGAGGCGGCGCGTGAACGCGCACCGACGGCGTGCGCGCGGGCCGCCCTGGTCTAACCTAGCGGCCCATGCTCGAGCCCACGCCCGCCGCCGCCGATGTCGTCGCCCGCGTCCGCGAGTTCGTCCGCGACGAGGTGATGCCCCTGGAGCCCAAGCTCGCCGGCGGGTCGTTCCGCGACGCGCTGCCGCACCTGGAGAAGGCGCGCGAGCGGGCGAAGGCCGCGGGCATCTGGGCGCCCTTCCTCCCGCGCGAGCACGGGGGGATGGGGCTCTCGCTCTACGACTACGCGTTCATCAGCGAGGAGCTCGGGCGCACGCCGCTCGGGCACTACTGCCTCAATTGCCAGGCGCCCGACGTCGGCAACATGGAGCTGCTGCTGGCGCACGGGAGCGACGCGCTGAAGAAGAAGTACCTCGAGCCGCTCACGAAGGGGCGCATCCGGAGCTGCTTCTCGATGACCGAGCCGGACAACGCCGGGTCCAACCCGGTGCAGCTCGCGACGCGCGCCGAGAAGCAGGGGGGCGACTACGTCATCACCGGCCGCAAGTGGTTCACCAGCAGCGCCGACGGCGCCGCGTTCGCCATCGTGATGGCCGTGACGAACCCCGAGGCCGAGAGCCCCTACGCGCGCGCGAGCCAGATCGTCGTCCCGACCGACACGCCGGGGTTCCGACTCGTGCGCAACATCGGCGTCATGGGCGAGGCCGGCAGCGACTGGGCGAGCCACGCCGAGGTGCAGTACGAGGGCGCGCGCGTCCCCGAGGACAACCGGCTCGGCCCCGAGGGCGCGGGCTTCATGCTCGCGCAGGAACGCCTCGGCCCGGGGCGCATCCACCACTGCATGCGCTGGATCGGCATCTCGGAGCGCGCGATGGACCTCATGTGCAAGCGCGCCGCGTCGCGCATGATCTCCCCCGGCAAGCCGCTCGGGACGCGGCAGATCGTGCAGGCGTGGATCGCCGAGAGCCGCGCCGAGATCCACGCGTCGCGGCTCATGGTGCTGAGCGCGGCGCACGCCATCGACCAGAAGGGGAGCCACGGCGCGCGCGACGAGATCGGGATGATCAAGTTCTTCGTCGCCGGCGTGCTGCAGCGGGTGCTCGACCGCGCCATCCAGACGCACGGCGCCCTCGGGCTCACCGACGAGACGCCGCTCGCGGTCTGGTGGAGGCACGAACGCGCCGCCCGCATCTACGACGGGCCCGACGAGGTGCACAAGGTGGCGCTGGCGCGTCGCATCCTGCGCGGGTACGGCCTCGACGTGCGCTGACTCCGTTGATCACGTGTAGAGCGTGCCGTCCTGGACGAAGCACGTCTCGTTGCCCCACGGGTCGGTGACGTAGAACGACTTCTCGCCCCACGGCCGCACGATGACCTCGCTCGCGGCCTGGCCGTGCACCTTGAAGGGCGCCAGCGCCTTCAGGGCCGACGCGCGCGCGTGCGCGGCGTCGATGTCGCTCACCGCGAAGTAGAGCGACTTGGGCCCGGGCGTCGGCTTCATCCCGCCCTGCGACACGTCGAGGACGGCGAGGATCACGCCGCCGCAGTCGAAGTAGTGCCGCGCGCCCGGGTGGCGCTTGCCCGGCGTGTCGAGGAGCTTCGCGTAGAACGCGGCCGCCTCGTCGAGGTTCGAGACTTCGAAGGTGACGCGGAAGATCTTGACGGTGCTCATCGGTTCTTTCCTTTCATCTCGGCGGTGGATCGCGGGCCGCTGGGGGCCCACTTCTTCTCGGGCCCGACGGGCTCGAGGTGGCGCAGCCAGTCGCCGAGGACGTGCTGCAGCCGCTCGCGGTTCAGGCGGTAGTTGCTCGTGCGCCCCTCGCGGCGCACCTCGACCAGCCCTGCCTCCTCGAGGACGCGGAGGTGGCGGGTGGTCGTGGGCCAGCTGTGCTGGAAGCGGGCGGCGAGGTAGCCCGACGGGAGCTCGCCCCCCGAGTGCGCGAGCAGGAGGACGATGTGGCGGCGGGCTTCGTGGGCGAGGGCGAGAAAGACGGCGTCGACCTCCTCGAGCGACGGCTTCTTCAAGCGCCGCCACTCTTAGCGCCCGCGCTAACAATTAGCAAGCGTGCTAAGCGAGAAAGTGCCCATCCGGCTCGCCCGCGCCCGCGCTACCCTCGGCCCCCGATGCCCGAGCTCCTGGACCAGCCCACGCCGGTGCGCGCCGGACAGGGCTTCGACGTCGACGCGCTCGCTTCGTGGCTCCGCGCGCGGGTCGACGGGCTCGACGGCGCGCCGGAGCTGCTGCAGTTCGGCCGCGGTTACTCGAACCTGACGTACCTCGTGCGCTTCGGCGCGCGCGAGCTCGTGGTCCGGCGCTCGCCGCCGGGCGTGACCATCAAGAGCGCGCACGACATGGGGCGCGAGTACCGCATCCTCTCGGCGCTCGCGCCGCACTGGGCCAAGGCGCCGCGTCCGCTCGCGCACTGCGAGGACGCGTCGGTCATCGGCACGCCCTTCTACGTGATGGAGCGCGTCCGCGGCGTCATCCTGCGCGCCAAGGTCCCCGAGGGCCTCGTGCTCGACGCGCCCACGATGCGCCGCGCGTCCGAGGCGACGTGCGACACGCTCGCCGAGATCCACAACCTCGACTGGCGCGCGGTGGGCCTGGGCGACCTCGGCAAGCCGCAGGGCTACGTCGAGCGCCAGGTGCGCGGCTGGGCCGAGCGCTACACCAAGGCGCGCACCGACGACGTGCCGCAGGTGGAGAAGCTCGGCGCGTGGCTCGAGGCGCACCGCCCGCCCGAGAGCGGCGCGACGCTCGTGCACAACGACTTCAAGTACGACAACGTCGTGCTCTCGCCGGACCTCGCGCGCGTCGAGGCGGTGCTCGACTGGGAGATGGCGACCATCGGCGACCCGCTCATGGACCTCGGGACGGCGCTCGGTTACTGGATCGAGCCCGACGACCCGCCCGTCTTCCAGGTCACCGTGTTCGGCCCGACGAATCGCCCGGGCAACCTCACGCGGGTCGAGTTCGCCGAGCGCTGGTCGCGCGCCACCGGTCGCGACGCGAGCGACGTCCTCTTCTACTACGCGTTCTCGCTCTTCAAGCTCGCGGTCGTCGCGCAGCAGCTCTACAAGCGCTGGGTCGACGGCCACACGAAGGAGGAGCGCTACGCCATGATGCTCGAGGGCGTCCGCGCCGTCGCCAGCTCGGCGCTCGTCGCCATCGAGAAGGGCCGGATCGACCGCTTCAACCAGTGACTAGTAGGAGTCGACGCGCCGCTGACGGCGCGGGCGCAGCCACTGGTCGTGCCGATCGTACTGCGCGAGGCGCTCGCGCCCGAGCAGGAACAGCCGGTGCAGCACCGCGCCGCCGATGAAGCCGCCGACGTGCGCCATGAAGGCCACGCCGCCCTGCGCGCTCACGGTGAGCGCGTCCCACAGGTTCACGATGAAGAAGAGGCCGATGACCAGCCACGCCGGGAAGATGAGGAAGAGCCCCCAGAACAGCCAGAGCAGCGGGATCGGATTGAGCACCGTGATCGGCGAGCGCGGGTAGAGGAACACGTACGCCGCGAGCACCGCCGAGATGGCGCCCGACGCGCCGAGCATCGGCACCATCGAGAGCGGCGCCGCCGCGATCTGCGCCGCCGCCGCGCACAGGCCGCCCACCAGATAGAACACGATGTACCGGACGTGCCCCATCGCGTCCTCGACGTTGTCGCCGAAGATCCAGAGGAAGAGCATGTTGCCGGCGATGTGCGCGAGCCCGCCGTGCATGAACATGCTCGTGAAGATCGTCTCGATGCCGCCGACCGGGTCGTTCCACACGAGCGCCGGGTGCAGCATCCACTGCTCCCCGGCGCCCGGCCCCATCGTCCCCGAGAGCTGCATCAGGAACACGACCACGTTCGCCGCGATGAGCGCGTAGTTCACGAACGGCACCGTGCGCGTCGGCAGGTGGTCGCGAAGCGGGAGCATCTAGAAGGACCAGCCCATCTGGAAGAGCACGCGCGGGTAGACCGCGTTGGCGTCCGCCATGTGCGCGTAGGCCACGCCGATGCCGCCGCCCAACGTGAACCCGCCGGGGAAGACGTGCTGTCCGCCCGCGTCGAGCGCAACCCCCCAGTACGTCTGCGCGTCGGCGGTCACGCCCGCGTTCGCGTTCGTCGTGCTGCCGAGCAGCAGCGAGGGGCCGAAGAAGGGACCGGTGAGCGAGCGGCTCCAGTGCCACCAGTAGTGGTAACCGAGCTCCAGGCCCAGGCTGCTCGAGTGCGTCGAGGCGAAGCCGAGCCCCTGGCTGATCAGGTTGTAGCGACCGCCGCGATCGACGTCGAAGACGAGCGCGTTGGGCGACGCGAAGAGCGAGTGATGCGGAGCGAGCTGCACCTCGAACGTGGCGCTGAGGCGGCCCCATATCAGCGGGATCGGCGAGAGCGTGATCGCGACCGGTCGCGGCGGCTCGTACTCCTCGTAGACGAGGACGACCTCGCGCCGCCGGCGCGCCCGGTAAGGAGGCGGCGGGGGAGGGGGCTGCTCGTAGTACCGCGGCGGCGGCGCCGGAGACGGCTGCTGGCGCGGGGGCGGTGAGGGCTGCGGCGCCGGTGTCGGCTGCTGGGGAGGCGGGAGCGGCGGCGGCTCCGCGGTGAGCGGGGGCGGGGGGGGCGGCGGCAGATTCGGCTGCGCCCCTGCGGTCTGAGAGAGCAGCGCGGCCCCCGCGAGCACCGAGAGGACCGCGAGGCTCTTCACGGGCGCGAGCTTAGCCGAGGCGCGATGGGCGCGGGGGTGGACGTCCCGACGTTCAGGCTGCGCGGACAAGGTGACGACTGTGAGACGAGCCCTCCCGGGCGGAGCATGGATAGCCTGTGGCTCAGGGTGCGGGTTTTGGGAGGTTTCTTGCATGAATACGACGAAGACACTCTTGCTCTTGGCGGCGAGCGGCGCGATGGCGCTCGCGTGGGCGTGCGGCGGAAGCACGACGGACACCGGTAACGGTGCCGACGGCGGAAGCAGCAGTGGAAGCGGCAGCAGCGGCAGCAGCAGCGGAGGCAGCGGGAGCAGCAGCGGCACGGCGAGCAGCAGCGGCAGCGGAGGCAGCGGCAGCAGCAGCGGCACCGCGAGCAGCAGCGGCAGCGGCGGGAGCGGCAGCAGCAGCGGCGTGCCGACGCCGTACATGTGCAACGGGCAACCGTGCGCGTCGCCCGACACGTGCTGCACGATCACCAGCGCGAACGGCACCACGCTGATGTGCGAGGCGCCCTCGGCCTGCGCCGACGCGGGCGGCCGATCCGTCGCCTGCACGAGCAGCGCGAACTGCCCGAGCGGCGACTACTGCTGCGCCCAGTTCATGGGCGGCGGCGGAGGCGGCTCGACCAGCTGCGAGACGATGTGCCCGATGGGCACCGTCGCCCTCTGCAACCCGGCCAACGGCAACGCCGATTGCCCCATGGGCGATCGCTGCCGCATGGCGGGCAACTACGGCGTCTGCTTGCCCGAGCGCGACGGCGGCTTCCCGCCCCCGATGGACGGCGGCTTCGGCGGCGGCTGAGATAGCCCCATCATGTAGCGGGTCACCTGCGCGTCGAGCCCCGGCTGCTCGTCGGGCTCGTCGAAGTCCCATTGCTCGGCGCGCAGGTGCTCCTGCGGCGTGGCCGCCGCGTCGCACGCGAGGGGCCACGTGCGCGGCGTGTAGGTGAAGGGCGCGTAGTCCGGCGTCGACGTGAAGAGGTCGAGCGGCAGCGCCGCGTTCGCGACGATCGCGTTGCTGTACGGCTTGCCCAGGATGTGGGCGAAGAGCTTGTGCAGCGACGCGACGTCGATGTGCGTGTGCGAGACGTAGGCGCGCTTCACCCAGGGCGACACGACGACGAGCGGCGCGCGGTGGCTGTCGACGTGCTCGCCGCCCTGCGAAGGGTCGTCCTCGGTGATGAAGACGACCGACGACGCCCAGAGCGGCGAGTGCGTGATGGCGTCGACCATCATCCCGGTGGCCTCGTCGTTGACGGCGCAGAACGTCTCGGGCGACGGGTTCTTCGCGGCGACGCCGAAGGTGTGATCGTTCGGCAGCGTCATGTAGACGAACGACCCTGTGTTGCAGAGGACGCGGACGCGCCCGGCCGTGTAGCAAGACTTGTCGAGGTCGTTCGAGCCGATGTTCTGGAAGGGCCCACCCGGGTAGGCGCCGTCGACGGCGGTGGAGGTGCCGGAAGGGCTGCCGACGATCTCGCCGAGCAGGTCGTAATCGACCTTGTTGGCCGCGAGCCAGTCGAAGAGCGAGCCCTCGACCGGCTGGCCCACAGGGATGACGCCGCCGCCCGGGATGGCGTACGCGCTGCGCCCGCTGCCGGCGACGGCCCAGGTGCGCTCGTCGAAGTCGTTGGCGCGCCCGTAGGTGGTCCACACGTGGCCCTGCGTCGAGTAGATCGCGTCCGTGTAGTAGTCGTCGCTGGCGGCGAAGCCGCGCGCGAGGCCGCGCATGTTGTGCCAGATCGAGTCCATCTCGGACGTCTTCTGCTTCAGCGTGTACGCCGGCTCGCCGTTGGCGTTCGGCAGGTCGCCGAAGAGCGCGTCGAAGCCCTTGTTCTCGCGCACGATGAAGAAAACGTGCTGGATCTGCTTCGAGGGTCCCGCGGTGTTGGTCGACGGCACCGGGAAGTCGTTCGCGCCTCCCGGGCAGCTCACGGTGGGGGCGCCCGAGAGCCCCGCGGGGTCGTCGGCGGCGGCCACGGCGCTCGCGCCGGCGGACAGGTCGGCGGCGCTCGGGGCGGGGATGTGCTGGATGCCCCCGCGCATGCGCGCGTCGATGTCGCTGTTGCCGATGACGAAGTAGAGCGGGCGCGGCCCGGTGCCGTGGCCGCGCATCTCGCTCACGACGAGGGAGCCGTCGCTCTCGACGACGACGCCCGAGGGCCACCACCCGGAGGCGAGCTGCCCGGCCGGCGTGACCGCGGGCGGCGACTGCGTCGTGTCCACGTCGTACGCGGCGACGGCGTTGCGCCCGCTCCACGTGACGTAGAGGCGCTTGCTCGACGCGTCCCACGCCAGCGTCGACGGCTCGGTGCCGTGCAGCGTCTGCGACGCGTCGATGGGGAGCGGCGTCACCGTGCCCGCGGTGCGGTCGATCATCGAGAGGGTGTCGCCGAGGTCGTTCGCGACGACCATCCAGCGCGCGTCGAGGAAGGCGACGCCCTCGGGGTCCATGTCCGTCGCGTACGTGTGGGCGACCACGGGCGCGCTCGGGTTGCTCACGTCGACCTGCACGACCTTCTTGTCGGCCCACAGCGAGACGTAGGCGTACTTCGCGCTCGCGTCGTTCGGGTCGAAGGAAGCCTGGAAGGTGTAGCCGCCGCCGAGGTCCACCTTGCCGAGCATCTGCCCGTGCGTCGCGGAGGTCGGATCCACGTCGTAGACGAGGAGCGTGTGCTCGAAGACGCCGGTGACGACGAGTCGCTTGCCGTCGGGCGAGGCGGCGAGCCCGCCGACGTACCAGTTGCCGGGGTTCTGGCCCGACTGGTCGTGCGACGGGGGCAGCATGATGGACTGGGCGTCGGTGCGGGTCAGCGCCCCGGTCGTGGTGCTCACGGTGAGCGCCTGCACGACGCCGTCGTCGGTGGCCACGTAGAGCGTGCCGGGCGCGACGAACGCAGCGGCGGAGTTGAGCGTGTCGGGGGCGGCGAACTTGACGTACCCGGTGACGGGCGTGCTGCCCGAGCCGATCTTCGTCGCGTCGACGATGCGCACGGCGTGGTCGACCGGCCCGTCGTCGATCGTGACCACGAGCGAAGTGCCCGGGATGGCGCCGACGTACGACGTGAGCCCGCCCTGCAGGTCCGGCTCGTCGAAGACCCAGTCGCTGCCGGCGGGCGCGATGCCGCGCCCGTCGGGCAGGATGATGGTGCCCGCGTGGTCGGGATCCGGACCCGCGTACTTCGCGGCGTCGCCGGTCGGCGCCGACGCGGTGCACTTGCCCGTGGT
Organism: Polyangiaceae bacterium; assembly: GCA_036393165.1. Lineage (GTDB taxonomy): Bacteria > Myxococcota_A > Polyangia > Polyangiales > Polyangiaceae > Palsa-1150. The sequence goes on from DASVWO010000480.1 coordinate 9,949, forward strand.
CGCGGCGGGGGCGCCGCCGTCCCAGTCGGGGCAGCTCGTCGCGTGCGGGATGCTCGCCCACGACGCGGTCGCGGGGCAGACGTAGGGCGACTTGGACTCGGGGCACGTCGCGAGGCCGGCGCAGTCGTAGGCGCAGGAGCGCGGCCAGCCCTTGGCGAAGGTCACCGGGTCCTCGCCGGCGTCGCCCGACTGGCCGTTGTTGGAGTTTCCCGCGGAGCTCGAGCCGCACGCGGAGCCGAGTGCCAGGAGAGCTGCCAAGCCGCCGAGCCGCCAGGAGCGCATCGCCAGGGAGTGTACAGTGGAGGAGGTGCGGGCGCGTCTCGGGTTCGTCCTTCTGGCGGCGGCATTCGCCTGTAACAAGAGCGCCGCGAGCGAGAACGCGCCGGCATCGGCGTCGGCGTCGGCGTCGGCGTCGGGGTCGGCGTCGGCGTCGGGGTCGGGGTCGGGGTCGGGGTCGGCGTGTCCCCCGATCGCCTTCGACGTCCCCCCGCCCGTGACCATCGACGGCCTCGATCCGCCGCCGGTCGACGTCGACGACCCGCACGACGCGCTCACCCGCTTCTTCGAGAAAACCGCGCGCCTCCTCCGCGGCCGCGAGAAGACGCCCGTCCGCATCGCGGTCTACGGCGATTCGAACGGCACGATGGACTACATGACCGGCGAGATGCGCCGCGTGCTCCAGACGTCGCATGGCGACTCGGGGCACGGCTTCGTGGCGCTCGCCAAGCCGTGGTCGTGGTACCGCCACCAGTACCTCGTCGACGAGTACGACCGCGCCGCGTGGAGCGCCTACACCGTCACGACGCATCCGACGCCCCAGCTCGACCCGTGGTACGGCCCGGGGCTCATCGTCGCGCAGAGCAAACAGAGCAGCGCCCGCACCTGGGTGGAGACGGCGCCGGACGGCGCGCCGATCGGGACGCACGCGAGCGCCTTCGAGGTCTGGTACCTCGCGTGGCCGCCCGGTGGCGCCTTCGACGTGAAGGTGGACGGCGAGGTGAAGGGCGGCGCCGACACGCGCGTCAAGGGCGACCCGCACTTCGGCTTCGTGCGCGTCGAGGTGCCCGACGGGCCCCACAAGATGATGGTGGTCACGCGCAACCCCTACCCCGTGCGCCTTCTCGGCGCGGTGGTCGAGCGCGACGAGCCGGGCTTCCAGGTCGACGGCTTCGGCGTCGGCTCGAACAACTGCCTCTGCGTCCTGCGCGAGAGCGAGGCGCTCGACCACGAGGTGCTCGCCCACCGGCCCTACGACCTCATCGTCACGCACATCGGCTCGAACACGTGGAACCCGGACGTGATGGATCCGGTCGGTTGCTACGACGAGATGATCGCCCGCTGGCGCCGCGCCGAGCCGGACGTGAGCGTGATGGTGATGACCCCGCCCGACTGGGGCGAGAAGGGCATGAAGGTCACGCCGGGCTGGATGAAGAAGGTGGAGCAGCAGCTGCGCACCGCCGCCGACCAGTCGGGCACGGCGTTCTACGACTTCCGCTCCGCCATGGGCGGCGAGGGCTCGATGGCGAAGTTCCTCGCGATGGACCTCACGCAGGGCGACGGCATCCACTTCAACGCCAAGGGAGCCGCCTTCGTGGCCGACCGCCTCGTCACCGCCCTGTCGCGCGCCTTCGCCGCCTGGGCCGAGCGCCACCCGCGCGCCGGGTGTGACTAAGCGTCACGCTCACCAGACGTTGCACTGCAGCTCGGGCGGCCGGACCATCTTGTCCCCCGGCTTGCACTGGAACGCCTGCGCGAACTGCGGCAGGTTCGCCACCGGGGCGTTGACCCGGAACATGTTGGGCGCGTGCTCGTTCGTCTGCACCTGCAGGCGCAGCGCCTCCGGCCGGTAGTTGCCGCACCAGACCTGCGCGAACCCGAGGAAGAACTGCTGCTCCGGCGTGAACCCGTCGCGGATGGGCGTCGTCGGGTGCTCCTTCTCGGCACGCTCGAACGCGGCGTACGAGAGCTTCAGCCCCCCGAGGTCCCCCACGTCCTCGCCGAGGGTCATCTTGCCCTTCACGTGCAGGTCGTCGATCGCCACGAACGAATCGAACTGCCGCTGCACGCACGACACGCGCTTGTCGAACTCGGCGCTCACCGGCGCGCTCCACCAGTCGCGCAGGTTGCCGTCGCCGTCGTACTGGCGCCCCTCGTCGTCGAACCCGTGCGTGAGCTCGTGGCCGACGACCATGCCGATGCCCCCGAAGTTCATCGCCGGCGTCTGCGTCTTCACGTAGAAGGGCGGCTGCAGGATGCCCGCGGGGAACACCATCTCGTTCAGCGTCGCCTCGTAGTAGGCGTTCACCATGGGCGGCGTCATCTCCCACTCGTCCTTGTCGGTGGGCTTGCCCGCCTCGTCGAGCTGCCGCTTCGTCTCGAACTCGTTGGCCGCGGCGAGGTCCGCCAGGTACGAGTCACGCGTGATGTTGGGCGCGAGCGCGTCGTAGTTCCGCCACTTCGCGGGGTAGCCGATCTTGTTCAGGATCTTGGCGAGCTTCGCCTGCGCCTGCGTGCGCGTCGCGTCGTCCATCCAGGAGAGCGTCGCGAGGTCGTCGCGCATCGACTGCTCGATGCCGGCGACCATCGACTCGGCGATGTGCTTGCCGTCCTCTCCCAGGTGGTCCTTCACGAACGGCTGCGCGAGCGCCTCGCCCATCGCGCGGTCCACCTCTCGCACGCAGCGCTTCCAGCGCGGCTGCAGCGTCTTGGCCCCGGTGAGCGTCTGGCGGAAGGAGAACCACTCGTCGACGAACTTCTTCGAGAGCGTCGGCGACGCGACGTTCGCCACGTGCCAGCGCAGGTACGTCTTCCAGTCGCGCATGGGCACGCTCTTGGTCATCGCGTCGACCTTCTTGAAGAAGTCCGGCTGGCCGACGTTGAACGCCGAGATCGCGGGGAAGCCGATCGCCGCCATGTACGCGTCCCAGTCGACGTCCGGCGCGAGCGTCTTCAGCTCGGCCAGCGTCGTGTGGTGATAGATCTTCTGCGGGTCGCGCAGGTCCACCTTCGTCATCGACGCGTCGGCGAGGTCGGTCTCCATCTTCATCACGGTCTTCGCATCGGCCGCCGCCTGCGTGGGCTTCTCGCCGAGCAGCGCGAACGTCGCCGCGACGTGCTTCTCGTAGGCGGCGCGGATGTCCTTCGTGTGCGCATCGTCGCGGAAGTAGTAGTCGCGGTCGGGCATGCCGAGGCCCGCCTGCCAGAGCACCGCGATCATGTGCGCCGCGTCCTTCATGTCGGCGTCGCTCCGGATGCGGAAACCGGCGCGCACGCCGATCGACTGCAGGTGCGCGAGCTCCTTCGAGAGCGACTTGGCGTCCTTGACGGCGTCGATGCGCGCGAGCTCCGGCTTCAGGTCGGCGGCGCCGCGCTTCTCGATCCCGTCCTCGTCCATGCACGCCGCCCAGAAGTCGCCGAGCTGCTTGCCGTACGCGTCGCCGCGCGTGTCGCCCGCGGCATCGCGCTCCAGGTATCCGCGCAGGGCCTTCTGGTTCTCGAGGTCGATCACGCTGAAGCTGCGTACCCAGCGCGACTCGTCTTCCGGGATGGGCGTCGCCTTCATCCAGCCGCCGCACGCGAACTGGTAGAAGTCGTCGCAGGGCTGCACCGAGCGATCGAGCGCGGCGATGTCCGGACCGGTCAGGCTCGTGTCGTAGGCGACCGGCGGCGCAGCCGGCGTCGACGTGGCCAGCGGCGCGGAGGTGATCGGCGGAGGCGCTGCGGGAGGCGGCGTCTCCTCGCATGCGACGGCGAGCGAGGCGAGGGAGGGCAGGGCGAGGGCGGCGATGAGGGGGATGCGACGAAGGCGCATGGCGGCCCACCCTATCGCCCAAAAAGGCGGCTTCGTCCACGCGGGAAGCGACACTGATATGCTGGAACGCATGAGGGGATTGGGCGCTGGGTTCGCGATCGTGGCCCTCGGGATTGCGCTCGTCGGCGGCTGCTCGGGGGGAGGCCCCACGCCGGCATGCTGCAGCGCGACCACGGGTGGGCAGACCCTCTGCCTCTGCGGGAGCGAGTCGGCCAACGGAGCCACGTGCTCGGTGGGCGGCAGCGGCTCGAGCTGCAGCATCACGTGCACGTACAACGGGCAGACGGCGTCCGTCTCGGGGACCTCGCAGAGCTCGTGCAGCAGCACGGTCTCCACCGGCAGCAGCAGCGGCAGCACCGGCTCGTGCGGCTACATCGGAGAGACCTGCTGCTCCGGCAACGTGTGCAACGGCGGCTGCTGCAACCCGTCGACGCAGACGTGCGTGGGCGCGTCCGAGGCGTGCAGCGCGACGACCGTGTGCCAGGGGACGGCGTGCGTGCCGTGCGGCAGCCCCGGCGAGGCGTGCTGCCCGGGCGACCAATGCAACGCGCAGGGCTGCTGCGACACGGGCGCGAACGCCGCGAGCCCGAAGTGCGTCGGCGCCGGATCGGCGTGCGCCTCCATCGGCGGGACGCAGCAGGTCTGCACGAGCGGATCCATCTGCGAGACGTGCGGTGGCATCGCGCAACCGTGCTGCTCCGGCAACACGTGCACGCAGACGCAGACGAACTGCACGACGCTCGGCACGACGAGCACCTGCGAGTCCTGCGGTCAGAGCGGGCAGGCGTGCTGCACGACGGGCACACCGTGCATCACCGGCACGTGCGGCGGCACGACCTGCCCCTGAGGCAACTCAGGCGGCGTCGGGCGGAGGCTTCGTCTCGTCGGAGGCGTCCTTCTTCGTCTCGTCTTCGCCTCGCGGCGGCTCCTCGGTGCTCACGCGCGTCTTGGGCTCGTCCTTCTTGCCGAGGACCTCGCGCTCGATCGTCTTGCCGACGTTCTCGAGCGCGCGGCCGACCTCGCGGGCGCTCGTGACGACCACCTCTTCGATGTCCTTGGTGGGGAGCTTCTCGATGCTCGTCTTCGCGGCGCGGAAGAGCAGGCCCAGACCCTTGCGCACGTCTTCGAGGGGGTTCGGCTTGTCGTCGTCGGGCATGCGCACAAGATGCGCATCTTGGGCCCCGCTGTCGAGTCAGCGGCTGCCGGCAGCCATTTTCCGCTGCGGTCGCCAGGCGGTGCAGCGGTTCCGTCCCGAGCGCTTCGACAGGTAGAGCGCCTCGTCGGCCGACTTGAAGAGGGCCTCCCACGTGCGCCCGCCCTGCGGGAACGTGGCAACGCCGACCGAGCAGGTGACCGACAGCGCCCCGCCCTGCGTGCGGAACGCGGTCTTGCCGAGCTCCTCCCGGATGCGCTCCGCCAGGAGCATCGCGCCCTTCTCGTCCGTCTGTTCGCAGAGGACGACGAACTCCTCGCCGCCGAAGCGGGCGACCACGTCGGTGGACCGCTTCTGGCGCTTGAGGATCTCACCGAGGCCGCGGATGACGAGGTCGCCCACGTCGTGCCCGTGGGTGTCGTTCACCTTCTTGAAGAAGTCGATGTCCACGACGAGCACCGCGAGGTCGCGCTCGAACCGCGCCGCCGCGGCGATCTTCTGCTCGCCGGCCTCGAGCATCGCGCGCTTGTTGAAGAGGCCCGTCAGGCCGTCGGTCGTCGCCATCGTCTCGAGCTTGTGGACCATGCGCGCGTTCGAGAGGCTGACGGCGAGGTGGCTCGCGAGCACCTCGAGGGTGGGGCGCACGGCGTCGCCGAAGGCGTGGCGGCGCTTGGCGCCGAGGATCAGCGAGCCGAGCGCGCGGCCGTGCATCAGCAGCGGCAGCACGAGCAGGCTGGGGTGCGCGGGCCAGGGCAGGCGCTTGCTGAGCACGATCTGCCGGCCCACCTCGTACTCGCCGCGCCAGGGCAGCGGGCAGCGGTTCTGCACGACCATCGAGACGAGCCCCGCGTTGTGCGAGAACCGCACGCCGACGAGGTCGTCGATCTCGCGATCGGCGCTCTTGGCGGCGACGACCTCGTGCGTCCGGGTCGCCTCCTCGTACACGGTGACCGCGGCGAGGTCGAAGCTGGCGATCTCGCGCGC
>DASVWO010000481.1:0-3533 GCA_036393165.1 Polyangiaceae bacterium
TGCGGCCGCGCGACCTCGTCGTCCGGGATGCGCAGCGTCATGCGTCCACGGCGGCGCGCGCTCGCCGAGGAGTCTCGCTGGGCGCGTCGCGAGTCACTCTTGTCCGCGTCGGACGTCGCAGGCGCTGCGACCTCGGACGTCGCGGAGCTCGGGCCCAGGTCGGGCACGGTCGCGTCAGCGGGCGCCGGGGCGGCGCGACGTTCCTCGCTCATGCCGCGCCTCCCCGCAGCAGCGCCTGCCCGTAGCGCACGGGCCCTTCCTCCACGACCCACCGGCGCCCGGGACGGGGCTCCGCCAGCACCACGGCGGTCGAACCGAGGTGGAAGATGCCGATCTCGTCGCCCCGCCCCACCCGCAGCGGGGGATCGAACACGTGGTCGCCGAGGGGCACGTCGCGCGCCTCGATGCCCACGGTCGTGATGCGGCCGACGATCATCGCGACGACCATGACGACGGTGGTGCGCCCGCGCTGGGCTTCGCCGTCGATCTCGATGGCGACCCGGCGGTTGCGGCAGAAGAGGTTCGCCACGTGGCGCATGCCGATGGCGTTCACGGGGTAGTAGTCCCCGGGCATCGACCGGATCCGGCGGACGGTGCCGGCGATGGGCGCATGCACGCGGTGGTAGTCGCGCGGCGACAGATAGACGACGCATCCCTGCCCGCCGAAGAAGCGCGCCGCCTCCCGCTCGTCACCGACCAGCTCGGCGATGGAGTACGGGCGGCCCTTCACGACGAACGTACCGTCCGCCTCGATCGGGCCCATCGACTCGATGCGCCCGTCGGCCGGGCTCAGGATGGCCGTCGGGTCGGGATCCATCGCGCGGACCCCGTCGCGCAGCTCGCGGGTGAAGAACGCGTCGAAGCTCGCCCAGCCGCCGTTCTGGTGGCACTCGTCGAGCTGCACGTCGTACATCCGCGTGTAGAGCCCCACGACGGCGCGCCCGACGGGTCCCGACCAGCGCCGGTCCGCCAGACGCCCGATGGCCCGACCGATGCGGGCGCGGGGCAGTACTCGCAGGATCTGGGCGGTGGCGTAGGTGACGGCGCTCATGGGTCACGATCGTCCGCTCACGCAACCGCGGACGAGGAGCCGCCCTAGGCGGTACTGCCTACGACTTTGGCTCGAGACGATTCGATCGCCCTCTAGCCATCGTACCTGTCGGCCTCCTAATGGGTCAACGTCAGGTCAGGACGCGGGCCTGTGGGCGTCCGGCGGAATTCAGTCGGAACCGAAAGGTGCAGTACCAGTCCACGCCCTTGCCGCGCTGCACAAAGGCGCCTTCGCGGGGTCCGCCGGGAGGGCCGCTGCGTCGATCGTTTCGCACGCCCCCTCCGGGTCGAAGGGGTCGGCGGCGACGGCCTGCCAGAAGGAGTCGCCTGCCATGGGCTCGTCGGCGCGCAGGCGGGCATACCGGCCGCGGGTGGCCCACCACGGGGCGTAGGGAGAGAGGAGGCGCAGCGGGTCCGCCACCAGAGGCTCGGCCTCAGCCTGGCGACCGCTGGCTTCGAGCGCCCTGGCCCGCAGCCACACGACGCTGGGGTCGCCCATGGCGCGCTCCCAGCCCTCGGGGGACGTGGGGCCCCCGGCGAGCTCGATGCGGTCGAGCTCCTTGAGGGCCTCGGGGGCGTGATCGCGGGCCAGCAGGAGCTCGGCGAGTCGGGAGCGGTCGCGCAGGTCGCGGAGCCGGGAGGCGTCGGTCTTCTCGCCCCCCAGGCCGAAGAGCGCCGGGAGGGACTCGGCCGGTCGCGACGCGACGTAGGCGCGCCACCGGGAGTCCCACGCCTGCAGGTCGGCGCCGCTGGCGGAGACGAGGGCCTGGTCGGGCTCGGCGCCGTCCTTGAGCGCCGAGAGCAGCTTCGGCAGCGCGTCGTCCCCCTGGGTGCGCGCGTAGTAGCGGACGAAGCTCGTGACCTCGGCGAAGGCCACCATCGCCGCGTCGGCGCTCGGGAGCATCGCGATGCTGGGCCCCAGCTTGTCGAGCGGGATGCCGAGATTCAGCTCGGTGCCGCGCGTGACGATCGCCTCGGGCGTCGGCCGGTCGTCGAAGGGGCCCGTCGTGCGCCAGCGGATCTCTTCGCGCTTGGCGACGCCCTCCTGCAGCCAGAGGGGCGCGCGGTCGCCGGAGGCGCGCGTGACGGCGAGGTGCGTGAGCTCGTGCGCGATCGTGTCGCGCCACTGGTAGCCGTGCGGGCTCGCGCGCGGGCTGAGCAGCGTGACGCGGCCCCACTTGGCCACGGCCACGGTGCCCGTGGTCTGCGCGCTCTTGTAGGGCAGTCCGGTCATCGCCGAGAGCGAGAGCAGGTCGCGCACGATCACGATGCGGGTGGGCAGAGGCCAGTCGACGCCCAGCTCGCGAGAGAGCGTCTCGCGCGCGGCGGCCACGGTGTCGAAGACGAGGGGCGCGAGGGCGCGATCGTGCTCGTCCTGCCAGCGCAGCTCGATGCCGCGCTTCTCGTCGCGGTCGGAGGCGAGCGCCGCGGTCACGCGCTGGCAGCCGCGCGCGATGTCGGCGAGCTGCTCGCCGCTCTCGGTCTTCTGCACCTCGGGCCGCGCGAGGATGGCGGCGGCCCCGTCGCAATCGAGCTCGTAGATGGCGAGGCGCGCGCGCTCGACCGCGATCGCCGGGTCGTCGGCGTCGGCGCTCTCGAGGATCTGGCGCGCCGGCTCGTAGTCGAGGCCCGCGATGAGCCCCTCGACGCGCCGCGCGAGGTCGGTCTGCGCGTGCGAGACCGAGGGCGTCACCAGTGCGAGCAGTGGCAGCAGGGCGAGTAGCCGGAGAAGGATCCTCATCGGAGCAATCCCTCCGCATAGCGGCGCACCGCGTCCTTGAGCGCCCCGGACGAGGGTTGCCCGAGCCCCTGCACGACGCGCCGCCGGAAGTCCTCGGGGCCCTTGTGCTCGCCCGGCTTCGGCAGGTCCACCTTGCCGGGAGCCGTCGAGCGGTTCTCGTCCTCGCGCTCCCCCGTCGACGACTGCTGGCCGTCGTCGTCGCCCTGGAGCTGCTGTCGCGCCGCCTCGAGGTCGCGCTGCGCCTCGCGCTGCCGCTCGAGCCCCTTGTCGGCCTGCCCCTGCTCCAGCGCCTGCGCGGCCTCGCGCGCCGCGCGCTCGGCGTCCTCGATCGACTCGACCGCCTTCTGCGGCAGCGAGCCCTTGTCGCGCGATCGTTCGCCGAGGTCGCGCGCGCGGTCGGCGAGCTTGCCCTCGTCCTGCCCGCCCTGCTGGAGCTGCGACGCCGCGCGCTCGGCGGCGCGCTGGCGCATCTGGCGAAGGGCCTGCTCCGCCCACTTCTCCTCGGCGTCGAGCTTGCGGCGGGCTTCTTCGACGTGCTTGCCCTCCTCGCCCGAGGGGTCCTCGAGCCACGAGCCGCGCTGGAGCATCTTCTTCGCCTCGTCGAGCGCGCCGAGCGAGCTGCGGCCGCTCTGCACCGCCTCGTCGGGCCGGCCCTGCTCGAGCCACCGCGCCATCTGCTCGGCCAGATCGCGCGAGGCGGCGCCCTTGCTCGTCCACGAGTCGCTGCCGAGGCCCACGGTCG
>DASVWO010000482.1:0-2366 GCA_036393165.1 Polyangiaceae bacterium
CTCTCGAGCGACGCGGTGGCGGACGTCGTGGGCGCCCTGATGGCGGCGTGGCAGCGCGAATCCCTCGAGGCGCTGGGCGCGCTGCTGACCGCCGACGCAGGGCCCCTCGAGGCGCGCGGCCGCGGGAAGGCGGCGCTCGTCGAATCGTGGCGCCAGCGGCTGCGCGCGCACCCGTACCGGCACCTCGAGGGCGTGCAGCTCGTGCGCCCCGAGCGCATCGAGCACTACGCGTACGACGAGCTGGGAGGGCCGGATGCCCCCGTGCGTCCCGCGGCGATGCGCGAGGGCGAGGTCTACGTGCGCGTCCCGCTCGAGGTCACGCAGGTCGCCGGCGAGAAGTACTTCGACGACTTCATCATCCTCCTCCTGCGGCGCGAGGAGGGCGGCTACAAGATCGCCGCCTACGGCGAGACCGATTGAGTCTGCTGGCGCTTCGCGCCGTCGGCCCGCCTTCGGCGGATCCTCAGCCCCGGAAGTCCTCGACGCTGATCCCGTAGCGCTTCATCCAGCGGTGCACCTGCATGCGCTCCTTGCCGAGCTCGCGCCCGACCGCCGCGATGTTGCCCCGATGCCGGGTGAGGAGCTCGCGCAGCTGCTCCTCGCTCGGCGGCGGGCGGCGCGACGAGATGACGTTCGCGGGCGGCGGCGTGTAGTTCGGCGGCGGCATCTTGCTCTCGCGCCGCTCCGTCGGCGGCAGCGTGCCCCCGGGGCGCTTGCCGTACTCGCGCATGAGCGACGCGATGCTGTCGGGCAGGTGCCCGACGTCGATGACGTCGCCGGCGGCCAGGGCCCCCGCGCGCTTGATGCAGCTCTCGAGCTCGCGCACGTTGAACGGCCAGTCGTGGTGGACGAGGGCCACCATGAAGGAGAAGCTGAAGGTCGCCTCGGGCTTGCCGTGGCGCGCCGCGAAGAGACGCGCGAGCTGCAGGATGTCCTCCTTGCGCTCGCGCAGCGGCGGAAGCTTCACGACGTGCTCGCTCACCCGCGCGAAGAGGTCGCCGCGGAACTTTCCCTCCTTCACGAACTGGTGCAGATCGCGGTGCGTCGCGCAGACGACGCGCACGTCGACGCGCTCGGGCGCGGTGCCTCCCAGCGGGAACACCTCGCGCGACTGCAGGACGCGCAGCAGCTTCGCCTGCGCCTCGAGGGGCATGTCGCCGATCTCGTCGAGGAAGAGCGTGCCGCCGTCGGCCAGCTTGATGAGGCCGGGCTTGTCGCGGTCCGCGCCGCTGAAGGCGCCGCGGCGGTATCCGAAGAGCTCACTCTCGAGCAGGTTCGCGGGGATGGCGGCGCAGTTGATGGCCTGGAGGCTGCCGCGCCGGCCCGATACCTGGTGGAGCTCGCGCGCCGCGACCTCCTTGCCCGTGCCGGTCTCGCCCATGACGACGCACGAGAGCTGCGTCGGGCCGATGCGCTCGAGGTCCGCCGCGATGAGGTCCATCTGCCAGCCGCCGACGAGCCCCCGGATCTGCTTGGCGCGCCGGTCGCCGAAGACGCGGCCGTCGATGTGGTACGTCGCGTGGCGGTCGGCCTGGTCGGCGACGAACTTGAAGAGGGCGTCGCCCACGCGGATCTCGTGCAGGTGCTCGAGCTCGACGTCGCCCTGGATGTACGAGCCGTCCACGATGGTCCCGTTGCGGCTGCCGAGGTCCGAGAGGATCCAGCGTGTGCCGTCGAAGGCGATGCGCGCGTGCTGGCGTGACACCGCCTGCTCGGGGACGCACACGTCCGCGGGCGGCTCGCGGCCGATGACCACGGTGGGCTGCATGAACGGGTAGGCGGGAAGGAACTGCTCGAAGTTGCGGGCGTAGAGCAGCACCAGGCCCGCCTTGGAGGGAGCGTCCGGCCCGGCTCCGACGATCGACGGGTTGGTCTTGTCCCCATAGGACGACGACGTTCCCGTGCGATGCCTCGACGACATGGACCCGGGTCCAAGCTTACCCCAAGGCGAAGGGGGGCTCGCCCACGACCTCCATGGCGCCGCGCTCGTCGAAAACGAGGGCCCCTTTCGTGGGGATCCCGAGGAATTGCGCCGTGCCGCCGCGGCGCGCGAGCAGGCGGGAGGCGACGTGCAGCTCCCCCCAGCCGTCCACCTCGTCGTGTGTGTCGAACACGTGGCCGGGGAGCACGCCAACGCAGGCCACGAGGTCGGCCTGCTCCTCGGGGGCATCCTCGTCCTCGGGCCAGTCGATCCACCACGCGCCGAGGTCGATGGCCCCGGCGCTCACCCCCATCATGGCCGTCCCGCGCGCGTGCGCCTCGCGCATCCAGCCGGCAGCGCCCGTCCGGGCGAGCACCTTGGCGCCTTGGGTGGGGTCGCCGCCCGACACGAACACGAGGTCCGCGCGGTCCACGACGGCGCGATC
>DASVWO010000483.1:0-15422 GCA_036393165.1 Polyangiaceae bacterium
TGGTTCACCCTACGTAACGCGCTCGGCATGCCGCCTCGCACCGGATGCGGTCTTGCGCGTCCGGGTCCTGGCACTGCTTCTGGATACAGGTGCTCGCGCTGGAGATGCCGACCTGCTCGCTCATGAAGGAGCAGGAGCTCACCAGGGCAGCGACGAGGAGAACGACGACCTCGACTCGCGACGCATCCACGCCTTCACTGTAGCGCCCGGAGAATTGCCGAGCACTGGCACGCAACGTGGACTTCGGCGGCCATGCAATCTGCTCGCTGCATGCGGCCGCGTTGGGCTCATCTGGCCCTTGCAACTGCCCCGCCGACTTCGGTGCGTGCTGCCGCGCCGGCCGGTGCGTCGACGACTTCTGCTGCCTCAACCAGTGCCCTGACGCGGCGGGCGGGGACTGACCGACCTGTACGCTTGACGTACAACGTACAAGTCTTACACTTTGAGTCGTGATCCAGTCCTTCAGGTGCTCGGAGACCCGGGCGATCTACGAAGGAAAGCCCTCCAGGCGCTTCGGCAACATCCGAAGGATCATCGAGCGGAAGCTCGAGATGCTCGACAACGCCGTGGTCTTGAAGGACCTCCTCGTGCTGCCCGCCAACCGCCTCGAATCCCTGAAGGGCGACCGCCAAGGACAGCACTCGATCCGCATCAACGACCAGTACCGCATCTGCTTTCGATGGACCGACAGAGGTCCGGAAGACGTCGAAGTCGTCGACTACCACTGAGCAAACCGTTCTCAACACAGCAACCTGACGGATCCACCCATGAGCTCCAAGAACCGCATGCGTCCCATCCACCCGGGGGAGATTCTGCGCGAGGAGTTTCTCCTTCCAATGGACCTCAGCGCGAACCGTCTCGCGCAGGCGATCGGCGTTCCGGCCAATCGCATCAGCGAGATCGTGGCCGAGCAGCGCGCGATCACGGCGGACACGGCTCTTCGCCTGTCTGCGGCGCTCGGGACGACGGCGGAGTTCTGGATGAACCTCCAGAAGTCCTACGAGCTTCGTCTCGCCGAGCAGGACAAGGAGACGGCGCAGGCCGTCCGAGGCATCCAGAGGCTCTCGCGCACGGCTTGAACGCGGAGACTATCGCCAGGCGAGCGTCGAGAGATGCATTCCGTCGTCGGTCACCCAGACCACGACGAACCCGGATGGTGTCGCGGTCATCGCGGCGACGCGCAATGCATCTGAAAGCGCCGCCCCCAGGGAGACGATGCGCTGCGGCGCCGTGTCCGACGCGACACTGAGGGCCGTGTCGCGGTTCGACAGGGTGACCGCGCCGCCGCAGCCATCGGACTCCTGCGTGATGGCCGACCCGTCGACCGATCCGATCTGCGAGAACGATTCGCCCGGGGCTCCTGAGATGACGTCCTGGTACCAGCTGCGAATGCGAGTTGTCGTAATGTGAGCGAAAGCTCACAATGCGAGCATGTTCGCCCCGCGCCTCGTGCCGCTGGCTGTCATGGCCCTCCTCGGCTTCGGTGTCGTGCTCGTGCCGGTGCTGCGAATGCGTCGGCGTACGGGGTCGACGGGGGTCGTCGTTCACCGGGCGCCGCTCTCGACGCAGCGGCTCGTCTCGGCGGCGGGCGGCGTGCTCGCCGCAGGCGCGGTCGCCTGGAGCGCGCTCGTGCGCAATCCCATCTACGCGGGCATCGGGCTGGCGGCAGCGGGACTCGCGCTGCTCACGCCTTCACCCTGGACGCTGCTCGGCGCCGCGCAAGCAGTGTTCGTGCTGGCGCTCCAGGCGCGGTTCGAAGAGGAGCATCTGTCGCGCACGCACGGCGCCGAATACCTCGCGTATGCGCGGCGCGTCGGCCGGTTCCTGCCCGGCGTCGGGCGACTCACGTCTTAGCGTCACTGCTTCTCGAGCACGTGGTCCCCGAGCAGGAGACACGGCAGCAGCTCCGCCTTGAGGAACGCGGCGATCGCGTCCTCGGGCGTCTCGACGATCGGCTCCCCGTCCACGTTGTACGACGTGTTGACGAGGACCGGGATCGCGGCCGCCCTCTTCGACTCCACGAGGAGCTGGTGGAGGACGGGGCTCGCGGTCGCCGTGACGGTCTGCGGCCGCGACGTGCCGTCCACGTGGACGATCGCCGGAGCGCGCTCGCGCGCGCGGTCCGTGCAGCGGGCCGAGAGCGTCATGAACGGCGACTTCGCGAAGGGGGCGACGAAGTACTCGGCGAAGTCCTCCTCCAGGACGGCCGGGGCGACGGGGCGATACCACTCGCGGTGCTTCAGCTCGTTCATGCGGTCGCGCATCTCCGCCTTCCGCGGAGATGCCAGGAAGCTGCGGTGCCCGAGCGCGCGCGGCCCGAACTCGGACCCTCCGTCGAATACGGCCACGATCTCGTCGCGCAGGATGCGCGGCAACAGCGCGGCGGATTTCTCGGCGAGCGTGCTCACGCGGCGCTCGGTGAACGTGGCCTTCGTGCGCGCCTTCCGGATGGCCCTCTCGATCGATTCCGGAGAGAACGAGCGGCCCAGGCACGTGTCGTAGTCCCGCTCGAGATAGGGCCGGGTGCGGCCGCCAAGGACCTCGCGGTATCCGTAAAGGGCGGCGCCGATGGCGTTGCCGGAGTCGTTCGCGGCCGGCTGGATGAAGATCCTCTCGAAGGAGGTCTCCTCGAGCAGCCGCGTGCAGGCCGTCACGTTCAGCATCGTGCCGCCCGCCAGGCAGAGGTTCTTCGACCCCGTCTTCGCGTGAACGCTGCGCGCGATCGCCAGGAGCGCTTCCTCGAGCGCGCGCTGCGCCTCGCCCGCGAGAGAGAGGTACCGGTCCTCGCGCAGGCTGTCCTTGCGGCGCTTCAGCTCCACGTGGGGCCGCATCTGGAATCCGAAGATGGAGTCGAGCTCGGAGTCGCGGCGCTCCACGAATCCCGCGCGGTCGAGGTGGTCGACCACGCGGGCGAGCCGGATCGACATGTGTCCGTCCTCGAAATCCCACAGGCGCGGGGCGGGTGTCCGGCCCAGGTCCCACGAGGCGAGGCCCATCAGCTTCCCGCCCGCCGAGAGCGGACAGTCGAAGCCGTAGTTCCCCTCCTTGGGCGTGAGCTGGAGGGCCGCCGAGTAGATGCAGTAGAGCTCCCCCAGCGAGACCTCGCCCGGGTAGACGTGGTCGGCCATCACGACCTTCAGGCCGTTGCCGTCGCCGTGGTAGCAGGTGAAGTGCTCCTTCCGTTCGAGGAGGAGCGAGTCCGCCGACTCGCCGGGCATCTCGAAGAAGGCGCCGTTCGTGTCGAGGACGATGACCGCGGCCTCCTCGAACGCGGAGCAGTAGAACGCCGAGAACGCGTGCGAGAGGTGGTGCCCGGGATGCGGCACGTCGATGACGCGCCGCTCGTCGATGCCCAGGAGCTGCGACTTGAGCTGGTCGAGAGCGTTGGACCGGCAGGAGTTCACGACCCACAGGTCCACGTCGGACGGCGTGATGCCGAGGCCCTCGCAGCAGTACCGGATCGAGCGGTACGGGATCATCTTCCCGAACGGCGTGGCGCCGGTGCAGTACTTCACGCGGTTCAGCCGCTCCTCGGCGATCGCGAACCTCACCTCGCCGCCGATGACGGCGGCGCACGCGGTGTCGTGACTCAGGTTGATGCCGAAGGTGATCTTCTCGTCCGCGCTCATGGCGAGGCGGAACTTACCTGGACCTCGAGAGGATCGGAAACGCTTGTGTGTTGAGTCTCAACAACGCGGCGCGTCTGAAGCGCTTGAGGTTCGCCATGACGGCGCATAGCCTCACCGCCCGCGGGGCTGAAGTCACTGGCCTCGCAAGTCGTGAAGTCATCCGCTGAAAGGAAAAGACCGCCATGGAAACCAAGAAGCAGGACACGACGACATCGACCCCGGAGCCGCGCCGCGCGGTGAAGCTCAACGCGGAGACCCTCCGCGCGCTCGAAGGCGAAGACGCCAGCCTCAACATGAAGAAGTACGGGCTCTCGACGGCTCTCTGCACGCCGTCCTGCCCCTGGTGAAAAGCGTCCCCGCCCCTGCCCGCGTCGAGCGGGCAGGGGCGGATCGCCCTCGTCGCTCCTCGGAGTGACCCTTGATTCCAGCTGGATTCGTCAAGGTTCGCAGCCCTCTCCTCCCGTTCGAGGAGCTGGCCCGCCTGGGTGAAGGCTGCCAGACGCCGGGAAGGGCCGGCGAGGCAGCCGTCTCGGCGGAATGCGATCGCATCGCTCGCGCGCTGATTTCGGCCTTCCAGCGGCCGGTCCTCCAGGACGCGCTGCACGTCGCGTCCCATTCGCTGTCGGACCGGATCAGGAAGATCGCCGCCGGCCAGGGCACCGATCCCTCGGTCGCCCCGCGATTGATGAGCTACTTCGCGCGCCTGTGCACGCGCTCCACGCCGTTCGGTCTGTTCTCGGGCATCTCGGTGGGCTCGGTCGGCGTGGCGACGACGTGGGTGATTGCGTCTCCGTCCGATTACCGCCGCCACACGCGCGTCGATCACGAGATCCTGTTCGATCTGTCCGCGCGCCTCGAGGCCGACGAAGAGCTCCGCGGGCGCATGCGGTACTGGCCCAATCCGACGCTCGCCCACGTCGCGGATCGCGTCCGCGTCGTGCACCGGCGCGGGAACAACTGCGTCGCCGTCGCCGTGGACCGCTCGCGCGAGCTCGATCTCGTGCTCACCCGCGCGGCCAAGGGAGCCACCCTCGCCGAGCTCGCGTCGGTCTTGCGTGACGACGGGTGCGATGCGAACGACGCGGCGGCGTTCGTCGCCGATCTCCGGACGTCGCAGTTCCTCGTGTGCGAGCTCGTGCCCTCGACGACCGGCGGGGAGGCCCTCGCCACGCTGATGCAGACGCTGGAGGCGCGCGGAGCTGCGGGCGCGCTCGGCCTCCTCACCGACGTGGCGGACAAGATCGCTGCCATCGACCGCCACGGCCTCGGCGTCCCGCTCGAGCGTTACGAGGAGCTGGAGGGCGCCCTTTCGCAGATGCGCTCTGGCCAGGCGGAGCGGAAGACGATGCTCCAGGTCGAGCTCCTCAAGCCGTCTCCCCGGCTCTCGTTGTCGGCCGCCGTCGCCGCCGAGATAGCCAAGGCGGGCGAGCTCTGGACGCGGTTCTCCGTTCCCCCCGACGCGCTCGAGGACTTCCGCCGTCGCTTCGTCCAGCGGTTCGACCGACGCGAGGTCCCGTTGCCTCTCGCGCTGGACGAAGACGTGGGGGTGAGCCTCGGCGCCGTGCCATCCACGATGTCGCCGCTCCTCGCGGAGGTGCCGTTCGTGCCGCGCGCGGCCAGGAGGGACGCTCCGGAGAACAACCCCCTGCACGCGGTCCTCTCCCGCAAGCTGCATGACGCCATCCGCCGGGGAGCCACCACGATCGCGCTCGACGCGGCGGACGTCGCCTCGCTCCATCCGCCGTCTCTGCCTCCCTCGTTCGCCGTCATGGGCTCCCTGCTCGCTGGTTCCAGCGAGGCCCTGCAGACGGGGGACTACAAGATCCACGTGCAGATGGTGTGGGGCCCGTCGGCCGCCAAGCTCCTCGGGCGCTTCTGCCACGCGAGCCCCGAGCTTGCGGCGGCCGTGGAGAAGCTGGTGCGCGAAGAGCAGGACGCATGCGGGGAGGCGCTGCTCGCCGAGGTCGCCCATCTTCCGGCGCCGCGCGTCGCCAACGTCACCGCCCGCCCGCACATGCGCGCGTACGGCATCCGTTACTTCGACGGGCCCACCACGGAGGCCGCGTGCCAGCTCCCCATCGACGACGTGCTCGTCTCGGTGGTCGACGACGAAGTCGTCATGCGGTCGCAGCGCCTCGGGCGCCGGATCCTGCCGCGCCTGACGCACGCCCACGTCGCCGAGCAGGAGAGCAACGTGCCCATCTACCGCTTCCTCCGCCTCGTGGAGGCGCAGGGGCTCGTCGCGCGCTCCTTCAGCTGGGGGAGCCTCGTCGACATGCCGTTCTTGCCTCGCGTCGAGCACGGGCGGGTCGTCCTGTCGTACGCGCGCTGGCGGATCCCCTCGCCGGAGCTCGGGCCGCACGACGCTCCGCTGCACGAGCGCCTCGGACGGGTGCACCGCGTCCGCGAGGAGCTCGGGCTCCCTCGCTTCGTCGTGCTCGTGGAACGCGGCGCCGACAGCCTGGTGATCGATCTCGACAACCCTCTCAGCGCGCAGGCCTTGCTCGAGGCCGCCCGCAAGTCGGCGCACCTCGACGTGTACGAGCACGCGGCCACGCCGGGCCACCTCTGCCTGTCCGACGGAGAGCGCGCGTACGCGCACGAGTTCGTCGTGCCTTTCCATCGCGAACGACGCGGGGCACCCACACCCCGGGAGCCTCTGCCCCCGAGCCCCGTCGAGACTTCGCGAAGGTCACTCTTGCCCGGCGATCCGGAGTGGTCCTACTTCCGGGTCTACACCGGGATCGGCACGTCCGACCGCGTGCTGCTCGAGCTGCACGATCGCGTCGTCTCGCCGCTGCTCGAGGGCGGGATCGTCTCCGCCTGGTTCTTCATCCGGTACGCCGATCCCGACGATCACCTCCGGCTACGGCTTCGCTTGCGGCGACCCGAGCACGCGGCCCTCGTGCTCGAACGGATGCGGTCGGTCAGCGCCGATCTGCTCGATCGAGGCGTCGTCTGGCGGCTCGACGCAGGCACCTACGAACGCGAGATGGAGCGCTACGGCGGCGCCGCGTGCATCCCCATCGTCGAGGAGATGTTCTTCGCCGACTCGTCCGCGGTGGTCGCCGTCCTGCGGCGCTTCGCCGGCGACGATCTCGCCGAGGTCCGGTGGATGGCCGCGCTGGGCGTCGCGGGAACGTACGTGCGCGCGGCCGCACTCGAGGGGGAGACCCGGGTCGCCTTCGCCACGACGCTCGCCGAGAACCTCGGGCGCGAGTACCGCGCGAGCGTGGAGCTGAAGCGCAAGCTCGGATCGCTCTACCGCGAGCGCGCGCCGACACTGGGCGTGCTCCTGTCCGACGCGCCCTGGAACGCCGACGGACGCCTCGCCGCCTGCGCCCCCATCTTCCGGTCGCTGGGCGAGTCGCTCGCCGGCCACTTCGCGCGGGCAGCGGCGGTGGCGCCGAGGGGAGCGGTGCCGAAGATGCTCGCATCGCTCATCCACATGCACGTCAACCGGATGCTGCGCGCCGAAGGGATCAAGCACGAGATCGTGTTCTACGACGTGATGCGCCGCGTGTACGCGAGCGCGCTCCACGGACACGCGCCCCGGCGGGTGCAGGAGGAGTGATGGCCATGCCCGGTCACGCGGTGGAACCCTACCTCCCGCCCGCGCTCCACCCGAGCGCGGAAGCGGGCGTCCGCGCCATCGCGACGGACATCCTGCGCGCGGGTGCGTCCGGCGCGCCCGAGCAGGGGGCCGCGCTCCTTGCGGCGTGGTGCCACGCGCGCTTCGGCGTTCCGGGACGCGCCGACGTGGAGGCCCTCATCGAGAGGCTCGTCGAAGGGCTCGAGCGCGAGTCACTCGGATCGGGGATCCTCGGCGGGTTCACCGGCATCGGCTGGGAGCTGTCGCACCTCGCGCGCCACGGGTGGTCCGTCGACCCCTCCGCGATCTCTTGCATCGACGAAGCTTTGCTGCGCCACGTGCGCACGTCTCCGTGGGAACGCGATTACGACCTCGTCTTCGGCTTGGTGGGGTTCGGGGTTTACGCCCTGGGCGGCCGAGGGCGTCCAGCGGCGTCGGAGCTCCTCTTCGAGGTCGTCACGCGCCTCTCGGAGACTGCGATCGAGAGCGACGCCGGCCTCGCGTGGCGCACGCCGTCGTCGAGTCTCACGACGTACCCGGAGAGGACGCGGCCGGGGACGCCCCTCAACGCGGGGCTCGCCCATGGAGTGCCCGGCGTGATCGCGCTCCTCGCCCGCGTCGTCGCGCGCGACCCGGCGGACGAACGCGCCGCGGCGCTGCTCAGGGGCGCCGTCCGCTGGCAGATGTCGGTGCGCGACCCGGAGCGCGGCGCTTTCCCTGCGTGGGCACCCGACGCGCGGCCACACTCCAACCCCGCGTGGTGCTACGGCAACCCGGGCGCGGCGTATGCGCTCTGCTCGGCGGCGGCGGTGCTCGGCGACGGCGCCCTGGGCGAGGTGGCGAGGGCGGCCGCTCTCGGTGGGCACAATCGCGCCCTCGCGACGCGCGACGGATACGATCTCGGCTTCTGCCATGGCCTCGCGGGCGCAGGGCACCTGCTGGGCCGCCTCTTCCAGGCCACGGGCGACGAGGCCGCGCGCGACGCGTCGGCCTGGTTCTTTCGCCGGCTGCTCGATCGGCGAAAGGAGGGCGAGCCGATCGCCGATCCTTCCCTCCTGACGGGCGCCATCGGCGTGGCGCTCGTGCTCTTGTCCGCGGTGAGCGCCGGCGCCGACGCATGGGACGACATCTTCCTCTGCGACCTCCCGGCGGGCGCGGCCTCGACGATTGGAGGCGTCTCGTGAAGCCGATCCTGGACGAGCTGGAGGAGCGCATCGAGCGGGCTTTTCGCGCGGCCCAGCATGACGAGGCGCGCTTCCCGCTCATGGCGTGCGAGGCCCTCGATCGGGCCCGCCTGCACGAGAAGATCACGCCCGAGCAGATCCTCGCGTGGATGTGCTCGGACGAGCGGCTGCCCGAGGCCTCCGACCCCGAGTCGCGCTTCGGACAGCCGTCCGTCACGCTCCGGAGCGCCGACCGGTTCGTCGTCGACGCCCTCTTCTGGTTCGACGGGACCACGAGCATCCACGACCATGCGTTCTCGGGAGCGTTCTGCCTCCTCCATGGGTCGAGCATCCACACGCGCTACACGTTCGCGGAGCGGGCCGTCCTCTCCTCGCGCATGGCCATCGGCGAGCTCGCGCGAAACGAGACCGAGCTCCTCCGGCGCGGCGACGTACGCCCCATCGCGGGCGGCGCGGCGCTGACCCATTCGCTCTTCCACCTCGATCGGCCCTCGGTGTCGCTCGTCGTGCGCACGCGCAGCGAGCCCGCCCACCTCCCGCAGCACCGCTACTTCCCGCCGGGGGTGCGCGTCGCGCCCCGGCCTCCCGACCAGCGCAACCTCGCGCGCGTCCGTGCGCTGCGGGTCCTCCGCGAATGCGCCTCCAGCGCGTTCGAGGCGAACCTCTCGCGCGCGATCCGCGCCACCGATCTCCAGGGCGCCTTCGAGATCGGCCTCGAGCTCTCCGGCGACCCCGCCGTGCGAGAGCAGGTGGGCGGGCTCGTCGAGGAGGTCCACGGCGCGGTCGCCGCGGTCATCCGCCCCGCCCTGCGCCAGGCCGCGCGGCAGGAGCAGCTCATCCAGATGCGGAGCCGCTTTCGCGATCCGGGCCACCGCTTCTTCCTCGGCGTGCTCCTCAACGCGCCCGACCGCGAGGCCGCCCGGCGCCTCATCGCTGCCCGGGAAGAGGGGGACCCGATGCGCAACGTGCTCCGCTGGGTGCGCGAGCTCTCGGCGCTGCCGTCGACCGTGTCTCCGACCGAGCCGAACGCGTTGAACCTGCCGCTCGACGAGGCCGCGCTCGCGTTCCTGGAGGCGTGGCTCGCGGCGCCCACCGAGGCGGAGCTCGCGCGGCGCGTGGGAGAGCTGACCGATCACGATCCGGAGCAGATCGCCCTCGCCACGCGCTTCTTCGGGCTCGTTCGCCGTCACCCCCTGTTCGAGTCACTCGCATGAGCGACGCACGCGAGGCATGGGAGGCGATGGCTGGGCGCCATCTGGTGCTCGGCCGGGGTGTCACCTTCTCGGCGACCCCGGACGGCATGGAGGCGCGGGTTCTGGGCCGTGCCGTCCCGCTGTCCGGCGCCGAGCCGCACGCGGCCTCGCTCTTCCTGGCCCCCGTACTGGCGAGCGACGTCGTGTCCACTCTGTCGTCCTCTATCCCGTCCGAGGTGGTCCAGCGCGCCGTCGTCGGCCTGCTCGAACGAGGGATCCTCGAGGAGCACCGCGCCGCGTCCGCTCCGGTCCCTTCCGTGTTCAACCCCGAGACCCTGGGCGATCCGGCCATTCTTTCGGACGTGGCGGGCGCGCTCGCCGGCGGGCGCGCGGTCATCGTGCCGAACGCCTTCCGCCCGGAGCTCGCGGAGGAAGTGCGCGCATGGCTCACGGCATCCACGGAGTGGCAAGAGGAGCAGTACTTCGGGCCCGATCGACCCTACTTCCAGTTCCATCGCCACACGATCGTGTGGCCGCTCGTGATGCCCCAGGTACTCCGCGACGTCGCGCACAGCCTGGGCGCGCCGGAGAGCAAGGCGTTCATGCAGGCGCTCGCCGGCGTCGACTGCTCGGGGCGGTTCGTGATGACGGCCGCGTCGAACCGCGCCGGGGACTACTCGTTGCCCCACAACGACGACAACGGCCTGCGAACGCTCACCTACATCTGGTACGTGTCCAAGGGTTGGCGCCCCGACTGGGGTGGGCACCTCGTCTGGTGCCCGACGGGCTCGATGGTGACGCCCGAGTTCAATTCGCTGGTCCTGTTCCGCGTGCACCGCGGGACGCTGCACTTCGTGACGCCGGTCGCGCCGCACGCGCCCGGGGGGCGGCTGAGCGTCTCCGGCTGGTGGCACCGCGCAGCCGCCGTCCCCGACGGGATGCTGGCGACGACCACCCTCGGGGGCATCCACTTGACCCCCGGCGTATACGGCGAGCCGACCGGCGTCATCGGCGCGCGAAGAGCGGTGGTTGCTCTGTGAAGACGCTTCGTAGCGTCATGGGCAACCGTTCGCGCACTGCGTGTATGCGGCGCATTGCGCGTTCGCCTGGCACTGCGTGTCGATGGCGCTTCCCGTTGCCGCGCTGCAGGCGGCGCCCGTGCCGAACGCCGAGGTGAGGCAGGTGCTGCATGCCTGCGTGGTGACGTTGGGAGCGCCGCCACCGCAATAGTCCCCGGGCGAATTGCAGCTGTTCTCGCAAACACTCGGAACGCAGGCGCAGGTCGTGAGCAGCTTGTAGTAGTAGCTCGCGCCGGCCGAACAGTAGGTCTGCCCGCAGCAAGTGTAGATGCAGGTCTGCTGGGCCGTGGTCGTGCCGTTGTCCGCGGCCCAGCAAGTCTGCATGTTCGCGGACGTGCATGATCCCACGCTGCCGGAGTCGGTTCCGGCGTCCGACGCGACGCAATGCTGACCGGGATTGGGGCACCTCGCGCCCCCGGTGCAGTCTGCGTCGGTACAGCAGGCGGATTTCGAGATGCACGAGTCGATTGCCGCGCAGACCGACTGCCCAGTTGGACAAGCGCACGTGCCGCCCGGCGTCGGGCACACTTCGCCACTCACCGAGCAATCGGCGCTGTTGCAACAAGTGCCGGTCGGGATGCAGCCCCCCGAAGCGATGCACAGCTTCTGGCCCGCATCGCAGGGGAGGCCGCCGCCGCTGCTGCTCCCACTGCCACTGCCGCTGCCACTGCTCGAGCCGCTGTTTCCCGAGCTGCTTCCGGAACCGCTGCTAGACCCGGACCCCGAGCCGGAGCTGCTCCCGGAGCTTCCTCCCGAGCCGGAGCTTCCGGAGCCGGAGCTGCTCGCAGATCCAGAGCTGCTGCCCGAGCCGCTCGCGGTGCAGAGTGATCCCTGACACGTCAGCCCCGCGTTGCACGCAGTCCCGTTGCAGCACGGCGATTGTTCGGCCCCGCAGGTGGTCGCGTCGCCTCCGCTCGACGAAGCGTCGCCAGCGCCCGGGCCACCGGCGACGGTGGCCCCGGAGCAGCCCGACGTGCCTCCAAAGGCGGCCGCCATGCTGACGACCATGCCGGCCACACACAGAACGGCGAATCCCCTCATTCATTGGACGCTACGAGCGCCGGACGCGCAGTCAAGCCTCCGCCGGTTCGCGGCACTCCAGCAGTCTTGATGCGCGCTCCAGTAGCGCACTACGGTCTCGCCCCGTGCCGTCTTCGATGCTGCCGCCGCCTGACCTGTCTGCTCGACCAGGACGAATCGCTGTGGAGCGCGCGATGAGCGCTCCACCCCATCTTCTCTACCGCGCCTGGACGGAGCGGATGGACACCTGGTTCGCGGCCCCCGGAACGGTGTGCATGCGGCCCGAGGTGGATGCTCCTTACTTCTTCGAGACGCGCTTCGAGGATGGCCGGCACTCGCACTATGGGCGGTTCCTGCGGCTCGAGCCTCCGAGCCTCGTCGAGATGACGTGGGTCACCGCGGCGACGTTCGGGGTCGAGACCATCGTCACCGTCGAGCTGGATCCCTACGGAAGCGGATCGGTCCTCCTCCTCACCCACGGGGGCTTCCCCAACGAGGGATCCCGCGCCCGCCACGAGCAAGCGTGGCCGCTGGTGCTCGCGCAGCTCGACGAGCGCGTGCGCTAGCTGGCGCGGGGCGACGAGGTATCCTCGCCCGCATGGGCGGTCACCCGTACTGGTACTTCGTCCCCTACGAGAGCGACGTGCAGCACGCGCTCGACACGCTGCGCGCCCGCGAGTTCAAGGCGGGCCGATACAACCCGGTGATCCCGTTCCTCGAGTTCGGCGATCCGGCCTTCCTCCAGCAGCAACCCGGAGCGAAGCACGGCAGCATCGACGAGGCGCTGGAGGCCTCGGCAGAGGACGGAACGCGATCGATCCTCGATATCTCGCGCGTCTCGGACAGTCCCGATTTCTGCGCCGCTGCGCCGGTTCCGCCCGATCAGCTGCGCGAGTTCTTCGGCACCGAGCGACCGACGCACGAGATGCTCCCGGGGTCCGGCGATCTGTTCGAATCGATCGACCGCGGCCACTGCGTGTACGTCGTCGTCTACGAGGGCGACCGGCCGAAGGAGCTGTTCTTCGCCGGGTACTCGTTCGACTGACGATGGCTGCCTCGGCGCCGCCGGCTCCTGCGCGACCTGCGGCGATCGTCCGCGAAGAGGGCGACCTGCTCCTCGTGTCCCATGGCGTGAGGCTCGGGGACGTGTGCCTGAAGTGCGCGGCGCGCGAGGGCATCGTGCGACGGTTCGAGGTCATGCGGTACAGGCCGTTCTGGCCGGCCGTCGGGCTGGCCGCGTGCCTGTGCATCTGTGGGTACCTCGCTGCGCTCATGCTGACCGCGCTCCTGCCCTTCGAGTTCTGGAAGCTCCTCGTCGGCCTGGTGTGCTTCGCGATTTTCTGGCGAGGCTGGCGCCATGGAGCGCTGGATCTCCCTCTGTGCCGCGCTTGCAATGCGCGCTGGCGCGGAGGCGAGCGCGCACGCCTTCTCGCGGGACTCGCGATCGTTCCGGTTCTCGCCCTCTCGGCAGCGTTCGGAGGCCATTCCGCATCCCTGGCCTGGGCGTTCGTGATGCTGTGGCTCGTGGGCCTGCTCGCCGTGCACATGGGCACGTGGCGCAATCGCACCGTCGGCGCGAAGGCGATTCACGACCAGCTCATATTCCTCCGCGGCGTCCACCCGGATGCGCGCCGGGCGCTCGTCGCCGACGCCGCCGAGGCTGCAGGCGTACGGCGCATTCCCTCTACGCGGTAGCCGGGGCGCCCTATGATGCAAGCCGAGTCCATGCTTCGTGTCGCTCGCGTCACCCTCGCCGGCCGACACCTCAGGCTCGTTCCGCTGCTCATGGAGCACGCCGCCGCGCTGCTCCGGATCGCAGATGAGTCCGGCTCCACGTACGGCTACCAGGCCGTCGCGTCCGATCTCGCCGGCATGGAGGCGTTCGTCGCGACCGCGCTCGACGAAGAGGCTCGCGGCGTCTCGCTGCCGTTCGCCGTCATGGATCCCGCGGGCGCCGTCATCGGCACGACGCGCTACATGGCGATCGAGTGGTGGACCTGGCCGGCCTCACCGCCGCCGCCGGTGCCGGCGCCGAGTGGCCCCGACGTCCTCGAGATCGGCTGGACCTGGTACGCCGAGCGTGTCCAGCGGACGGCGGTGAACACCGAGTCGAAGCTCCTTCTCTGCACCCACGCCTTCGAGGCGCTCGGCGTGCGCCGCATCACGTGGAAGACCGACGCGCGCAACGAGCGATCCCGCGCGGCCATCCTGCGACTCGGCGCGAAGTTCGACGGCATCCTCCGCGCGCACAAGGTCGCAGCCGACGGCATCGTCCGCGACTCGGCCTTCTATTCGATGCTGCGTGCCGAGTGGCCCGCGGCGAAGGCGAAGCTCGAAGAGCGCCTCGCCTAGAATCAACTCCCGCTTACGTCAGCACCGCTCACTGTGTCGAGCGCGCGCTGAACTTCGGCATGACGGAAACCCAGGTTCGTCAGGCCGCTCGTCGCGACGCGGATCCCGCCGTTCGTGGATCTTGCGCTCGACGTGCTCCTTGCCAAACGTCTGCTCGGCGTAAAGGAGGTTGTGCGCGCGGCAGCGCACGCGAAGGTTCCCGACGTCGCTCGTGCCGCGGCGTGCTCGGGGGACCACGTGATCGAGCTCGAGCCAGGTCGTCGCGGGACAGCGATGCCCGTCGGCATCGGTGTAGGTGCAGCGCTCGCCGTCCCGCTCGAAGACCGCGCGGCGGGTCGCCCGCGAGACGCTCGCGGTATCGCTCTGCTCTCCTGATGGTCTCGGGCGCGAGGTCTTTCCGAGCCGCTGCTTCTCGAGCTTCTCGACGAGGAGATCCACGGCGCGCTCGACGACGACGGCGAGGTCGCCTTCCGCATTCGCGTGCCGCATGAGGTCCTGTGCGTGCTCGAGCTTCTTCCGGAGCTCGTCGCTCGCCGTGAACTGCACCTTGTGGCGAGTCCCCGAGAGCGGCGCGAGCTGCTGTTCGCCCGCCGCCGCCGGAGCCAGCCCCGCGCCGGCGCCGAGAGCGGGGAGGGGACGTTGCATTGGGATGACCGTGATCGCCGCGGGCACGTCGGGCGCGGGGAACCGCTTGGCGAGGAGCGCCTGCACCTCCGCCTTCGTCTTGCCCGAGGCGGCTTCGACGAGCTCTTCGTACGTCGCCTCGGTGAGCGCGTCGTGGAGGAGCGCAATCGTGGAGAGGGTGAGATCGCCCCGCTCGATCCGTACGAGCAGGTCTGGAAAGCGGCGCGCCAGCCGGGCGATGTGGATCCGCCTGCATGCTTCGTCCTCGGACATGCCGAGCCTGCTCACGCAGAACTGGAACAGCGATGGACACGCCGCTGCCACATGGAGCTTGCGCTCTTCTACCTCGACGAGGTGCGCGAGCAGCCGCGCGAGCACTGCGCGACCCTGGCCACAGAGCGACTTCAGACCCTCGAGGAGCTGCGCGTCGGAGAGATCGGACACCTTCATGCGAGCGTTCTACACCCTGAATTTCGTCGCGCCCTGGACGCCGCGTGGACGCGCCATCGCGAGACAAAGCCTTCCAATCCTCTGGCGCTCGCGAAAAAGCGAGACGCCGCAACGTCGGCGCTAGGGCGCGTGCTTCCAAGGGTCTTCGCGCCTCCGAACCGCCCTTCTGCGGCTGCGGCTGCGACGGCGATGACGAAGTCGTAGGATCCCAGGCGTGCGCTACGTCGTGCACACGACCGATGTCCCGGGCAGCGTCCCCTGCATCGTGATCGCCAAGCTGCAGGCCGGGACCTGGCGCG
>DASVWO010000484.1:0-7808 GCA_036393165.1 Polyangiaceae bacterium
GCGGCCGCTCCCCCCAAACCCCCCACCCAATCAGCCGGATCCGCTGCTGCGTTCCGACGAACCGGAGACTCGGGTGGGGGACCGGGGGAGCGGCCGCGCTCCCCCCGAGAGCCTCGGCTGCACACAGTTTGCGCGAGCGGAGCGCGCATGCGCGGAGCGAGTGCCCATGTTGCAAGGTCTCGTCGCTCACGTGACGACTCACCGGAGGACTCTCGCGTCCCCCTCGCGTCGCGTCAACCCGAGGTGGTCGAAGTGCTCGAGCACCAGGATGGCCTGCTTGCGCGAGAGCCCAGAGAGCTCCTTGAACTCGATGACCGTGAGCGTGCGGGCGCGGGCGAAGTGATCGAGCGCGCGTCGCTTCGCCTCGGTGACCACGTTTGCCGAGAGCCAGAGCTCCCCGAGCCGCACGGCGGCTCCCTCGCGCGCGAGCTTCTGCAGGGCCGGACGCAGCTCGGCCGCAGCGACGCCGGCGCGCTGCGCCAGGGTGAACTCGGTCGCGCCGGCGGCTCCCGCTTCGTCGACGGCGCGCGCGATCGCCTGCGTCCTCGAGAGGGCCGCCGCAGCCGCCGCGCTCTCGCTCCCCGGCGCGCGCACGACGTCGCCCTCGACGACGAGCCGGTGGCTCGTCTCGCCGCCCGCCGTCGCCCGTCGAATCGCTTCCTCCGCGACGAGCCTCCCGGCGCGCGCACCGAGGCGCGTTCGCAGCGTCTCGAGGGGCATCCCGCGCTCGAGCGGCGCCGACTCGTGATGCGCGCGCACCAGCTGCCGCGCCTGCGTCACCAGCGCGTCCAGCTCCGCGCGCGCGACCCAGCCGTGATCGCCCACGCGCGCGAGCGTCCCCGCCCGCACCGCCTCGTCCGCCGCCTTCGCGAGCATCGCGGCGTCCACCGCGAAGCGTGCCTGGAGCGCCGCGCGTGCGAGCGGCCGCGGGGCGCTCGCTTCCACGACGCTACGGATGGTCGACGCCGCGTCGAGCGTGGCGAGGCTCGCGGCGAGCGAGCGCCGCTTCGCCCCCGACGCGCGCGGATCGGGCGACGCATCGACGACCAGCCCGCCCCCGACGACGGCACCGCTCGGTCCCGACACACCGCCGCGCAGAACGATGCGGTCGCCACCCGCGAGGGGCGTCGCCTGCGCCAGGCGCACGCGCGCGACCACCCCGGCCTCGCTCGCGTGCACCGCATCGACGCGCGCCGCGCTCGAAGCCGTGCCCACGTGCGCCGTCACGGCGGCGCCTCGCTTCAGCCGGTGCTCGCCGCGCACGAGGACGTCCACGAGCGTCGTCGCGCGGAGGTGCGCGTCGCTCGTCACCACGTCTCCGCGCCGCACGTCCTCGAGCGCGACCCCGGCGAGGTTCAAGGCCAGACGCGTCGGCGCTTCCATGGAGGGCACCGCCGCGTCGTGCACGTGCAGTCCGCGCGCCGCCGTCTCGCGCGGTCCCCGCGTTCCGACGAGGAAGAGCCGATCACTCACCGCCACGCGACCCGACACGAGCGTCCCGGTGACCACGGTGCCCGCACCCTTCACCGAGAACACGCGGTCGACGCCGAGCCTCGCCGCCTCGCTCCTCGCCGGAGCCGGCAGTGCCAGCAGCGCGCCCCGCAGCGTCGCCTTCAGCCGGTCGAGCCCTTCCCCCGTCTTCGCCGAGCACGTCACGACGTCCGCGTGCCACTTCGCTCCGAGGAGCGCACGCGCCTCCTCGGCCGCCACCTGCACGAGATCCGCCTCCACCGCGTCGCTCTTCGTCACGACCACCACCGCGCGTGCGATCCCGAGCAGCTCGCACACCGCCACGTGCTCGCGCGTCTGCGGCATCACGCCCTCGTCGGCCGCCACGACGAGCATCACCAGCTCCATCCCGCTCGCTCCCGCGATCATCGCGCGCACGAGCTTGCGATGGCCCGGGACGTCCACGACGCTCGCGCGCACGCCGTCGCCGAGATCCAGCGGCGCGAACCCGAGCTCGATGGAGATCCCGCGCGCCTTCTCCTCGGGCAGCCGGTCCGTGTCGATACCGGTCAGCGCCCGCACGAGCGTCGTCTTGCCGTGATCGACGTGCCCCGCGGTGCCGATGACGAATCGCCGCATCATCCGTCAGCGCGCTGCGCCGTCCTCCGTCTCGGGCGTGCACGACGGAGCGAACGCCGGCGTCGTCTGGGTGATCCCGACGTCCAGCCCGCGCTGCAGGATCTGCAGCGCCGTCGCCGGGTCGTCGGCGAACTGGAACAGCTTCAGGTCCTCCGGGCTGATGGTTCCGTGGCGCACGAGCGCGTCGAAGTTCACGATCTCGCGCCAGTACGTCGAGCCATAGAGGATGATGATCGTTTTCTGCTCGAGCTTCCCCGTCTGCGCGAGCGTCAGCGTCTCCATCAGCTCGTCGAGCGTGCCGAAGCCCCCCGGGAACGCGACGAGCGCGCGCGCCAGGTGCGAGAACCACAGCTTGCGCATGAAGAAGTAGTGAAACTCGAAGAGCAGCTCTCGCGTGATGTACGGATTGGGCCGCTGCTCGTGAGGAAGCCCGATGTTCAGGCCGATGGTCTTGCCGCCCGCGTCGGACGCGCCGCGGTTGGCCGCCTCCATGATGCCGCCGCCGCCGCCCGAGCAGACGACGAACCGGTTCGCCCCGTGCGGCAGGCTCTTGGACCACTCCGTGACGAGCCTCGCGAGCTCGCGCGCCTCCGCGTAGTAGCGGCCGAGCGGCCCGTCCTCCTGCAGACGCGCCGATCCGAAGAACACGATGGTGTCGTGCACGCGCTCGCGGCGGAACGTCGCGAGGGGCTCGAGGTACTCGGACAGGATGCGAATGGGCCGTCCGTCGTCGCTGTCGAGAAACGCGTCGTTCTTGTACGCGAGCAACCCACCGCGTCGCCTCCGCGCGATTCGTTCCATGGTCGCTACGATAACGGGTGGTAGAGTTTTCGCCCGGAGGGCTCGCGCATGCTGCTGCGACGTGTCGGTCTCACCGGGTCGGCTGTGCTGGGGATCCTCTTCGCTGCCGCGTGCGGGAGCAGCGACAGCGGGGGCTCTGCTCAGGGTGACGACGGGGGAGGGGACGCCACGTCGAGCGGGAGCAGCGGCAGCAGCGGAGGGAGCGGCGGCAGCAGCGGAAGTGGCAGCAGCAGCGGCGGAAGCAGCGGCAGCGGGAGCAGCAGCGGGAGCAGCAGCGGCAGTGGCAGCAGCAGTGGCGGCGGCAGCGGAAGCAGCAGCGGCCACGCCGGCGACTCGGGGGCCGACTCGGGCCCGCCGCCGTTCGATCCGTCGGTCTACCAGCACCACCGAAACGGCTCGCGCGACGGCCTCTACGTCGACACCGTCTTCACGCAGGCGGCGGCGAAGACCACCCACGTGCTCTCGAGCTTCATGGGCACCGTCACGACGACCGTGTACGCGCAGCCGCTGTACGTCGAGAACGGCGCCGGCGGCAAGGAGACGTTCGTCGTCGCCACCGAGGACAACCACGTCACGACCTACGACGCGACGACGGGCGCGATTCTCTGGGACACGGGGCCTACGACCATCGGACCGTACGCGACCCAGAATCCGCCCGGCGGCTCGGTCGGACCGAAGAACATCGGCATCACGGGGACGCCGTACATCGACATCGGCTCGCGCACGATCTTCTTCGACGCGATGACGACGCCCGACAACAACGCGACGTACCACCACAAGGTCTTCGCGCTGAGCCTCGACACCGGAAAGGTCGAGACCAACTGGCCGGTCGACGTCGACACCGCCGCGTCCGGGTTCAACTCGGGCATCCAGAACGAGCGCGGCGCGCTGCAGTTCGTCAACGGCATCCTCTACGTGCCCTACGGCGGGTACGACGGGGACGGCGGCACCTACTACGGGTCGGTCATCGGCTTCCCGGTCGCGAACCCGCAGAAGCCCACGTGGTGGCACACCACGGCCGCCAAGGGCGGCATCTGGGGACCCGGTGCGCTCCCCACCGACGGAACGTCGGTCTTCCCGGTGACCGGCAACACCTCGGGTGCCAACGGCACGTGGGGCGGCGGCGAGGCGGTGATCCGGCTGACGGCAGGCCCCGCGTTCTCCAACCAGCCTGCCGACTACTACGCGCCCAGCAACTGGCAGCAGCTCGACAACACCGACACGGATCTGGGCGGCGCCAGCGAGGTGCTCGTCGACATGCCAGGGGCGAAGTACCCGCACCTGGTCGTCGCCGGGGGCAAGGACGGCAACCTCTACATCCTCAATCGCGACAACCTCGGCGGCATCGGCGGCGAGCTGCTGAAGACGTCGGTCTCGGGCAGCGAGGTGAAGGGCGCTCCGGCCGCGTACACGACGGCGAAGGGGACCTACGTGGCGCTGCACATCGAGAACGGCAGCGGCAGCAACTGTCCCGCGAACACCGGGGGCAACCTCGTGGTGGTGAAGATCACGCAGAGCCCCATGGCGGCGACCACCGTGTGGTGCTCGACGCAGGGCGGGCTCGGGTCGCCGATCGTCACGACGACCGACGGCACGGCCAACGCGATCGTGTGGAACGCCTCCGGCGCCCTCTACGGGTGGGACGGTGACACGGGCGCGGTCATCGTCGACGGCACCAACACGAAGATGTCGACCTCGGTACAGAAGTGGAACACGCCCATCGACGCCAAGGGGCGCATCGTCGTCGGCGTGAACGGGCAGCTCTACGTGTTCATTCCTTGACGACGACGCCCCAGGGCGAGGTGCCGACCGGGACTCTCTTGAGGACGACGCCCGTCGGCGCGTCGACGATGACGAGATCGTTCGAAGGTCCACCCGCGACGTAGAGCGTCTTGCCATCTCGCGACGCGGCGATGCCCCACGGACGCGGGGCGACGCCCTCCACGGCGCGTTCGACCGTGCCGGCCGCGACGTCGACGACCGAGATGCTGCCGCCTCGCCCGTTCGTCACGTACGCGCGCGTCTCGTCGGGCGAGAGCGCGATGCCCATGGGCCGCGCTCCCTTCTGAGGCACGTGGACGGCCGAGACGACGGTGTTCGCGACGGCGTCGACGATCTCGACCGTCCCCCCCGCCTCGGTCGTGACGTAGGCACGCTTGCCGTCGCGGGAAAAGACGACGCCGCGCGGGCGCGCCTGCGTCGGGATGCGCGCGGCGATCCCACCGCTCGCCACGTCGATGACGTCGACCTCGTTGGACGCCTCGCTCGTGACGTAAACGACGTGTCCGTCGGGACGCACGGCGACGCCTTCGGGCTCCTTGCCCACGTCGATGGTCTTTTTCACGGCGCCGCTCGCCACGTCCACGACGCTGGCCTGCCCCGTGTCTTCGTTCGAGACGTAGATGGTCTTTCCGTCGGGCGTCAGATCGAACGCCTCCGGATCGGCGCCGCTCGGCAGCGTCCTCACGAGCTTCCCGCTCGCCAGATCGACCGCGCCGATCCCGTCGGCAGCCCGATCCGGCGGCGGCAGCTTGCTCTCGTCCACGCCCGGCCCGCCCTTGGGCGACCCGCTGAGCGCCACATAGAGCGTGCGCCCGTCGGGACTCAGCCTCATCCCGCGCGGCCGCTTCCCCACGGCAATCGTCGCAACGACCGCCTGCGTCTTCCCATCCACCACCGAGATGCTGTCCCCATCCTCGTTCGACACGTACACGCGCACGCCGTCGTGCTGCGCCCCTTTGCAAGCCACCGACCCGACGACGAGCAGCAAGAGAAGGCCACGCATGGTCCAACCATACGCTGATTCGTTCGGACTCCCGGTGGGGGGTGTGGGGGAGCGGCGGCGCTCCCCCACCCATGTTGCACTGCCATCAAGAAACAAAATCGGAGGCGCACAGGAATCGAACCTGCCCGAGACGACATTCGCCGCCTCACACCGGTTTTGAAGACCGGGGGCCGCGCCAGCTAGCCACGCGCCTCCACCCTCGTTTCTAGCGGGAAACCGAACAGGATCAACGACGTTGCGAGAGGGCATGGTAAAGCTCGCACTGCCCATGGCCTGGCCGTACGAGATCCGCGGCGCGATGCCGTCCGACGAGGACCAGCTCCTCGCGGTCGCGGGGCACCTCAATACGGTCAACCTGCCGAACGACCGCGACGAGATCCGCGGGATCCTGGAGCAGGCGCAGAAGAGCTTCACCGGGGCCATCAAGGATCCGCGCCGCCGCGAGTACGTCTTCGTCCTCGTCGACACCGAGGCGCAGCGCATCGTCGGCACGTCGATGATCATCGGCCAGCTCGGCCGGCGCGACGCGCCGTACATCTACGTCGACGTCTTCGAGGAGGAGCGCTACTCGGCAACGCTCGACAAGCACTTCCGGCACACGGTGCTCAAGATCGGGTACTCGTACAACGGGCCGACCGAGATCGGCGGCCTCATCGTGCGGCCCGAGTACCGGAAGAAGCCCGAGCGGCTCGGGCTCCTCATCTCGTACGTGCGCTTCCTCTACATCAAGCTGCACCGCGAGCTCTTTCGCGACGAGCTGCTCGCCGAGCTCCTGCCGCCGCTCGAGCCGGATGGCACGTCGCACCTCTGGGACTCGGTCGGTCGCAAGTTCACCGACATGACGTACGCCGACGCCGACCGGCTCTCGAAGAAGAACAAGGAGTTCGTCAAAGGGCTCTTCCCGGAGGGCGCCATCTACGCGTCGCTCCTGCCGCAGAACGCGCAGGACGTCATCGGCAAGGTCGGCGCGCAGACCAAGGGCGTCGAGAAGATGCTCCGACGCGTCGGCTTCCGTTACGCGTGGCGCGTGGACCCGTTCGACGGCGGGCCGCACTTCACCGCGCCGACCGACGAGGTGTCGCTGGTGCAGCGCACGCGGCCCGGCGTCGTGGGGAAGCTCCTGCCGCCGAGCGACGCGCCCAAGTCGCGCGCGCTCGTCGCCGCCGAGCCGGCGGGGGCGCCCTGGTTCCGCTGCATCGAGACGCCCTGGCGCCCGAGCGGCGACGAGGGCGTCGATCTCCCGAGCGCCGCCGCCGAGCACCTCGGGCTCGCCGAGGGCGCGAAGGTGTGGGTCCTACCCCTGGAGTGACAGCTTCTTCATCACCGCGGCGCGCATGAGATCCGGCGGCAGCAGGCCCTGGTCGAGGATCGCGTCGTGGAACGCGTGCGCGTCGAAGCGCGGGCCCATCTTCTGCTCCACCTCGGCGCGAAGCGCCCGGAGCTTCTGGAAGCCGTAGAAGTAGCTCGTCGCCTGGCCCGGCATGCGGAACGTGTACCGCTCGACCTCGGCGGTCGCGAAGGCGTGCGAGAGGACCACCTCCTTCTCGAGGAAGTCGCGCGCCGAGTCGAACGTCCACTTGCCCTGCTGCAGCTCGGGGTCGAGGAACGCGCGCGCCGCGCGCTGCAGGCGCAGCTGCAGGCTCACGAGCTGACCCTCGGGCGGCATGAAGGGAAGCATGATGGCCTCCGAGTACAGTCCCCAGCCCTCGACGTTGACGCTGTTGAACGCATAGAAGGCGCGCGCCAGCGACGTGCCGCGCTCGACCATCGAGTCGAACTGCAGCTCGTGCCCGGGCCGCACCTCGTGCGACGTGAGCGTCCACGACGCGGCGGGATACGTGAAGTCGTCGTACTTGGACTCCGTCTCCTTGCTCCCGGTCGCCGCGGTGATCGCCAGCGGGAGCACGAACTCCCCTTGCTCGCCGGTGTTGCCGACGAGGCGCGGCATGTCCATGTGCGGCGCCGGCTGCTGCGCGCTCTCCGCGGCGGTCGCGAGGCGGATGCGCGCCGGGCGCGCCGGCAACGTCACGAGGTTCTGCTTCCGGATGATCGCCTCGATGTCGGCGAGACGCTGCTCGAAGTGCGGGAGGATCGCGTCGCCCGTGATCTGCTCCTTCTTGAGCTCACGGATGAC
>DASVWO010000485.1:0-15151 GCA_036393165.1 Polyangiaceae bacterium
CGATGAAATCGAGCAGCAGCCGCTCGTCCCCGCGGGCGCCGAGGCTCTCGTGGTTCGCGACCGCGAGGATGCTCCCGTCGCTCGAGACGGCGGGCAGATCCGCGAGCCACGCCGGCGCCGACGGAGGAGCACCAGCGTCAGGCTCGTCCGCAGAGGCGCGGCCGGGAGGTAGGAGGAGGAGGGACAGGGCGACGAGCGCGACCACAGGACGCATCAGCTGGGAAACGCCGGTCGCCCGTCGCGCTGTTCCCGGCGGCCCTTATGCGTAGCCGGGTTCCTCCCGTTCCTCAGGGCATGCAAATCCACGGCAACGCCGCGAGGGCGGACGGCCACGGCAGCCTGCTCCAAGGGTTCTGCTTCGACTGCGGCTGGCCTGCCCCCCAGTGGCGCCGCCTCCTGGGCATCGGTGCGCGCTTCTACGCCTCTCCCGCCGACGCGCGTCGCCTCATCATCAAGTGCAGCGGAGCGTGCGGTGCGTGCGATGGGGACGCGCTCGTCGTCACCACACGCCCCGACCTGCACCATGGGGGATCGCTCCTGATCGGGTGAAGGAGCGATCTGGGTGACGTCGGCATGGGGAACCGCTCCTCCAGGGGATCAGGAACGGTCCTCCAGCCGATCAGGAAGGCTCCTCCACGCCTTCAGGACCGCTGCTGAAGGCCACGGGATCCGGATCGGGGTGTCTGGAGGAAGCCTCCTCCGCCCCCGATGGCTCACGCCGGGACGGCGGTCGCGGTGGGCTCCTCGTCCTTGATGAGCCGGCGCAGGAACGGAACGAGCACGACGAGGGCGACGCCGACCGCGAGGCTACCGCAGCCCAGCTCGGTGAAGAGGCGCGAGTAGACGGGATTCGTGGTGACGGCCGTGCCCTCGCTGGGCTCGGGGACCATCCCGGAGAAGTCGCCGGCGAAGAGCGAAGCGAGCCCCGTGACGAGCATCCAGGCGCCCATCATGATGCCCTGGTAGCGGCGCGGGGCGAGCTTGCCGATCATCGCGTAGCCGATGGGCGAGATCAGGAGCTCGCCGATGCTTTGGAGGATGTAGCTCGCGAAGAGCCACGAGAACGCGACCATCCCGCGCCCGTCGGCGAAGGCGATGCCCGCCGGGAGCGCGAGGAAACCGAAGCCCATCAGCAGGAGCGCCGCCGCGAACTGCCGCGGGATGTCGATGTCCCAGCCGCGCGCGCGCAGTCGGACGAAGAGGGCCGACATCAGCGGTCCGCCGACGACGATCACCACGGTGTTGATGTTCTGGATCCACTGCGGCGCGATCTCGATGCCCCACACGTGGCGCTCGACGTTGTTCACCGCGAAGAGCTGAAGGCCGGCCGGCGCCATCTGGTAGAGCGCCCAGAAGACGAGCGACCCGAGGGCGAGCACCAGGTACGCCCACATGTTGTTGCGCTCGCGCGTGTCCGGGTGGCGCAGCGTGATCCACCCGAGCGCCAGCGCGACGACGGCGCAGATGGCCTTCACCAGCGTCTCGGTGATGTCCGGGTACTGGAGCAGGATCCAGACTACCGGTACCAGTCCGACGAGGATCGCGACGCCTGCCGCAAAGCGGCCCTGCAGCTTGCGCCGGTCGGTCTCCTCCACCAGCGGCGTGTCGCGATCGGCGAGCGTCTTCCAGTACGCCGCGGAGAGCACGATCGCCACGAGGTTGCCGATCGTCGCGAAGATGAAGAGGCTCGCGTAGCTCTCGGTCAGCTGGTAGTGCCCGGCCGCCGTGAAGCCCACGAAGAACCCGAGGTTCATGCCTGCGTAGTTCCAGAGGAACGCGCCCTCGCGGCGCAGGTCGTCCGGCTTGAATCGCTGCGTCAGCATCATGTTGATGCAGGTGACGTTCAGACCGCTGCCGGTGAGGAACAGCGCGAGGCCCAGGTAGAGGAGGGGAATCGATCCTCCCGCGATGCAGCCGCAGCCGAGCACCTGGAGCGCCATGCCGCCGACGAACAGGTTGCGGTTGCTGAGGAAGCGCCCGCCCAGATACCCGCCGAAGAGGTGCAGCCCGTAGTTGAATGCGCCGAAGACGCCAAAGATGGCGGTCGCCTTCTTCGCCGAGAAGTGGAAGTGCTGCGTCATGTACAGCACGAGCGTCGAGTACAGGACTGCGAAGCCGAGCGTCGAGAAGATCTGGATGAAGAAGAGCACCCCCGATCCCTCGGGGATGCGCGGCAGTCGGCTCTTCGTGGCGGCGCTCATCGGCGGCCGCAGCTTAGGACGCCGGCTTCATCCACGCGACGATCCGTTCGGCCAGGTAGTCGCCGCGGTCCTCCTGGACGAAGTGGCCGCCCCAGAATCGCTCGTGCGGCTGGCCCTTGGCGCCGGGCACGTGCTCCTGCAGAGGTGCGTCGGCGCGGCCGAGGATGGGGTCGTTCTTGCCGAACAGCGTGAGGAAGGGCTTCTGCCAGCGGCCGAGCACGTCCCAGGCGGCGCGGTTGGCGGGGACGGCGGGATCGTCCTCGGTCGTCGGCACGAGGCTCGGAAAGATGCGCGCCCCCGCCTTGTAGGCGCGCGACGGGAACGGCGCGTCGTAGGCCGCGATGACCTCGCGAGGCGGCTTGGTCACGCACCCCGACGCGACGATGCGGCCGATCGGAAAGATGGGCGAGTACGCCGCGAACGCGCGCCACACGCGGAAGGCGCGCGGCACGCTCTGTCTCGCGGTCGGCAGGAAGCCGTTGGCGACCACGATGCGCGCGAAGCGGTCCTCGTTCTCGGCGGCGACGCGCAGGCCGATGAGCGAGCCCCAGTCCTGGCAGACCAGCGTCACGTTGCGCAGATCGAGCGCGCGGAGCCACTCGGTCATCCACGCGACGTGCCGCTCGTAGGTGTAGTCGTGCGGATCGGCCGGCTTGTCGGACCGGCCGAAGCCCACGAGGTCCGGGGCGACCGCGCGAAAGCCCGCCGCCGCCAGCACCGGGATCATCTTGCGGTACAGGTAACTCCACGAGGGCTCGCCGTGCATCATCACGATGGGCGCGCCGTCGCGCGGTCCCTCGTCGACGTGGTGGACGCGGATGCCGCCGGTCATCTCGGTGTAGTGCGGCGCGAACGGGTATCCGGGCAGCCGCTCGAACCGCTCGTCGGGCGTGCGAAGGACGTTCATGGCTCCCCGAGACTAGCGGCTTGCTCTACGCTCTGGACGGTTCCGATGGGGGTCCGAGCTCGTCACACCGTGTTTCTCTCTGCTCTCCTCGCTGCGTGCGGAGGAGGAGCTCCGGCGCCGCAAGCGCCCGCGCCGGCGGCCGAGCCGCCGACGCCGCCTGCGCCCATGGCCGACGTGCCCGAGTCCGCCCCCGTCGACTCCGGCAAGGATTGCGCGCATGCCACGGGCAAGTGCGGCGGCGGGACCTGCGCGCTGACGATCAAGAACGATTGCGACCAGCCGATCCACTGCGACCTGCAGATAGCGGCCACCTGCGAGACTCAGAACGGGACCGTCGCGGCGAGCGGCGGGGATCGCGCGACGATCGCCGCGCACGAATCGGGCGACCTCGGCGCGCAGGCTGCGTGCTCGGGCGGCCCCATCGTGCACACCGAGGTGCAGAAGCTCCTGTGCAAGTGAAGTCTCGCGGAGGGGCGTCTAGCTCTTCGGCTTGGCGATCGCACCGATGCGCGCCTTCGTGGCGCGGAGGTAGTCCGCCGGCGCGAGGAGGATCTGCGTCCCGCGCACGCCCGCCGACACGCTCACGACGTCGAAGAGCTCGATCGTCTCGTCCACGAGGGTCGGGTAGTCCTTCTTGCACGCCAGCGCCGTCACCCCTCCACGCACGTATCCGGTCAGCGGCGTGACCTCCTTGAGAGGCACCGTGTCGCACTTCCGGTCGCCGGCGAGCTTCGCCAGCGCCTTCAGGTCGAGCGCCGCGTCTCCCGGCACGACCGCGAGCATCACGCCCGTGCGATCGCCGCGCGCCACGAGCGTCTTGAACACCTGCTCCGGAGGCAGGCCCACGCGCGCGGCGACCTCCTCGGCGGCCAGGTGCTCGTCGCCCGGGTCGTAGTCGCGCAGCTCGTAGCGGACGCCCAGCGTATCGAGCAGGCGCGCCGCGTTCGTCTTCGTGCTCACCGCGCGCCGGCCTCAATCGGCGATCTTGAGGAGCTGCTTGCCCTGGTTCTTGCCCTCGAAGAGCCGACGCAGCGTCTTCGGCGCGTTCTCGAGGCCCTGCTGGACGTCGACGCGGTCGACGATCTTGCCCTCGCGCACCCACGTCCAGAGCTGCATCACGGCCTCGAGCGCCCGGGGCAGGTAGTCGAGCACGATGAAGCCCTCCATCCGCCCGCGCTTGAGGAGGAGGTTCAGATAGTTCTTCGGTCCCGGTCGCAGCTCGGCGTCGTTGTACGTCGCGATCGCCCCGCACAGCACGACGCGCCCACGCATGGCCAGGTTCGCCAGCGCGTCGTCGAGCTGCTCGCCGCCCACGTTGTCGAAGTAGACGTCGATGCCCTTGGGACAGAGCTCCCGCAGGCGGGCCCCGACGTTCTCGTTCTTGTAGTCGATGGCCGCGTCGAACTTCGCCTCCTTCAAGAGCCATTCGCACTTGTCGGGTCCGCCGGCGATGCCGACGACGCGGCATCCCTGGATGCGCGCGATCTGTCCGGCGACCGAGCCGGTTGCCCCAGCCGCGCCCGACACGACGAACGTCTCCCCCGCCTTGGCCTTGCCCACGTCGAGGACGCCGAAGTACGCGGTGATGCCCGTGACGCCCAGGGCGCTCATCGCGAGCTCCACGGGGAGGCCGGGAGGCAGCTTCGTGAGCGGGCGCTCGGCGCCGTTCCTCGTCAGCGCGTAGTCCTGCCAGCCGAAGAGGCCTACGACGACGTCGCCCGGCGCGAATGCCGGATCGCGCGACTCGACGACGCGTCCAGCAGCCGACGACCGCATCACGTCCCCGATGGCCACGGCCGGCAAGTACGTGTCGCGTGCGATCCAGCCGCGCTGCGTCGGGTCCATGGACAGGTAGAGGTTGCGCACGAGGATGTCGCCGTCCTTGGAGGGCGCCGGCGCCGGCTCCTCCGCCCAGCGGAAACAGGAGTCGTCGACCATGCCGGTCGGCCGGGAGGCGAGGCGCCACTGGCGGTTCGTCGGAAGGCTCATGGCGGCGGAAGGTAGCACCCGCGCTTGACACGGCCCGCGCATGCGGAAAAGCATTTCAACGATGCAGTCGCCTTCCGGCGCGATGACGTGGACCTCGCGCATCTGGTTCGCTCGCAACGGCAAGGGCGGGCAGACGCGCGAGCCATCGTCGCTCTCGCAGATGTCCCGTGCGTTCCGGCAGGGCGTGCTCGCGCCGGACGTCGAGGTCGCGATCGATGGAGTGTGGGTCTGGGAGAACGTGCGCCTGGTGCTCGCGCGCTACGCGTCGCTCGCGCCGCCCAACGCGCACGATCTCCGCGAGAGTGGTCGCGCGTCCGAGGGGTTCCCGGAGCTGGAGCTGACCCTGACCGGCCAGCACGATGGAATGCCCTTGCCGCCCGAGTCGAGTGACGACGTCACCGTGCCGGCCCCGGGTCCGCCGGTGCCCGTGGTGCCGCCCATGGCGGCTCCACTGCCCGCGCCGCGTCCTCCGCTTCCGCATCTGCCTCCGCCGCCGGCCGTCCCGGCGCTGGACGAGCGCGCAAGGCGCGCCGCTCCGACGATCCCGCCGGTCGGACCCCGATCGTTCGCACCGAACGACGGCGTAGAATCGGCCTTCGACGTGGCCATTCCCGAGCGTCTACCGAACTACGTGTTTCTGGCGTGCGTTGCCGTGGCCGTGCTCGCGCTGCTCGTGGGCGGCGGCATCGGGGTCCAGGCGTGCAGCGAGCGACTCGCCGACGCGGTGGATGCGCGCACGACGCTCATCGCGGTGCTTGTCGGCCTCGCGTGGCTGCTCGGGAGCACCGTCGTCGCGGCGGCCATCGCCGTGCTCGGCCGCGCCGCCGCGGGCATCCTCCTCGTCGCGCGCAAGATCGACGAGAGACCCCGGTAATGAGCCGGGGGGTCGTGACGGTCATCGGCCTGGCGGCTGCTCTCGGCTGCTCGACGGAGGGCAACTCCCTCTGGCCCCAGGCCGCTCCGATGACCTTCCGGCAATCCTCGGACGCCGCGCTGCAGACGTTGAAGAGCGCCTTCTACGCCGACGGCAACTGGAACATGTGCGTTCCGACCAAGTGCGGCTTCCTTCCGGACGACGACTTCGACTGGGGCGCCGACTCGCTCACCGCGGCGCTCTACCTGCGATGGAGCATCGAGAAGGATTCGAGCGTCGTTCCGATGATCGAGGCGCTGGACGCCAATGGTGCGGCCTACGGCAAGTGCACGGACACGAGCTGCCTGGAGTGGAGCGACGTCCCGCTCTGGGACTCGATCGCCGGCTCTCACGAGCACCTCGTCACCGGCTCGGTGAGCTCGCTGCACCGCGCCGTGACCGGATTCGGCTTCGTGGACACCGCGAATCAGTTCGGCCGCGGGGCGTGCCCGGAGATCGACTACCAGATGCCGGGCGGCGGCAGCATCCAGGTCAAGACGCTCGAGACCGACTCGAACTACGTCAAGGCGGCCCTGCTGCTGCACCAGATCACGGGAACCGCCTCGTACCTCGACAAGGCCGTGGCCAAGTACGCGAGCGTGCGCAAGTGGTTCCTGGATCCCGCGGTGGCGCTCTACACCGTCTATGTCTTCGACGACGGAAAGACGTGCACGCCGCTGCCTCACCGGTTCTACGGGAGCGTCAACGGCAACATGATCTGGAGTGGCGTCGCGCTCGCCGCGGCGACGGGCCAGCCGTCGTTCCTGCAAGACGCCGTCGCCACGGCCACCGCCGTGAAAGAGCACCTGAGCGATGCCGCCGGGATCTACGCGGACCTGCAGACGGACGACGACGTGGTGGAGCCTCTGATCGAGGGCATGTACGCGCTCGCGACGCAGGGCAAGCAGACGTTCGCCGAGGACTGGCTCCTCGCGAACGCCCGCGCGATGTCCGGCGCGCGCTCCACCAGCGGTCTGTACGGCCGTTTCTTCGACGGCCCTCCGCCGGCAGGGCAGATCACCGAGTGGCAGGCCAACGGCGCCTTCGCGCTCGCCTTCGTGGCCGGCGGCCTCTGGCCAAGCCAGAGCGCGACCGACAACGCCGTGGCGTGGAGCGAAGCGCAGTACGTCGCCGACGATCTCTCGACGCTTCCGTCCTCCATCGAGTTCACCGGGAGAGCCATCGCCGTCCTCGGGACGATCGGAGAGAAGTGCTGCCAGCTCGGCGAAGCGCGCGTCTTCGTCGACGGGGTCGAGACGTTCGACCGGACCGGGATCCACCAGAACCAGTCGAACGCGTTCGGTCCCGCTCCCGATTCGATCCTCTTCGCTTGGCGCTGGCCCACACCGGGCACGCACACCCTGCGCTTCGAGGCCGGGCCGCCGGATGCGAAGGACGGCGGGCCGTTCTTGCACGTGCAGGGCTACACCTACGTGCCCTGAGGGGCGTCTCACGCGCGAGACACTCCCTGGCTCGCACGTGAGACGAACGGGGACGCAATTCGCGAGTTTCCCGGGAGAAGCGGCAGGGCTCGCCCCTTGCACCAGGGGTACGCCGTCCGATGAGAATCCTCCCCCTCGCATCGCTCCTCGCTCTGCTGTCCACCCCGGCCGTCTGCGCGTCGTGCGCGGCAGGCGACAGCACGCCGGTGGTGCAGGACGACGCGAGCCCCGAGGGCGGCGCGAGCGACGATGCCGCGGGCGCGGACGAGCCGACGAGCGATGCGCCGCTGTTGCAGCCGCAACCGGATGCCGCCGTCTTCGTCGACGCGGGCGCGCGGGAGGCCTCTCCGGAAGCCGCATCTCCGGAAGCTGCACCTCCCGACGACGCCTCGACGGACGTCGCGATGCAGGACGCCGCTCCCACCACGCTCGACCTTCACGACGTGACGCTCTTCGACAATCCGCCGAACCTCGCCGACTGGCCGGTCACGACGCTCATCACCGACGTGGAGTTCCAGTACATGGGCCAGGACGGCGTGCACGTCGAGTTCTCCAAGCAGAACGACCCCGGGAGCTGGCCCGACGTCACGCCTCCCGGCTGGACTGGCTCGCTCCAGTACACGCTCGGCTTCGTCGAGAACATCGGCGGCCAGTGGTACGGGTCGGCGGCGATCCAGTTCTGGCGCGGGCTCCCGGCCTCCGGTGGGAACGTCGCGCAGGACACCGTGTCGATGGGTCAGTGCACGGCCTTCGGCCTGGGTTCCACCTGTCAGGTCGCGAAGAACTGGTACTACGACGGTCGCTGGGGAAACCTCGCCGGCTACCAACCGGCCACGGCGGAGGTCATCGGCGTCTTCGTCGTCGCCGGCAACGTGCGAGGCGTCACCGACGGCAGCCAGTCCCCGGTGCAGGAGCGGTCCAACATCGTGCTCGTGCAGATGCCCGACTTCAACGGAGCCAAGTACACGTTCTGACCCCGCGGCGCGCTACCCTGGCCTGCGGCGCGATGCCCGACCGCGAGGATCCGAACACCAGGACCGTTCACGCCGGCGCGCCCGGCGCCGTGCTGCGCATCCGAGCGGTGAAGCTCCACGTCAAGAACGGGGCCGACAAGGGACGTCGTATCCGCGTGGCGCAGCCGAGCTTCGTCGTCGGCAGCGGGGAGGGGGCCGATCTGCGCCTCGCGGACCCCACGGTGTCGCGCGAGCACCTGCGGCTGTCGCTGACCCCCGAGGGCGTGAGGCTGCGCGACGACGGAAGCAAGAACGGCACGCGCATCGGCAAGCTGCGCTTCTCGGACGCGCTGCTGACGGAAGATGCGATCGTGCAGGTGGGCGGAACCTCGATCGCCGTGGCGCTGGAGCGCGACGCGATCGAGCTGCCCCTCAGCGTGCACGCGACCTTCGGCGAAGCGATCGGTGCGTCGGCCGCCATGCGTCACCTGTTCGCGACCCTCGAGCAGGCGGCGCAGACCGAGGTGACGATCCTCGTCGAGGGCGAGAGCGGCGTCGGAAAAGAGGTGCTCGCCCGGGCGATTCACGCGCGCTCGGGGCGCGCCGACGGGCCGTTCGTCGTGGTCGACTGCGGCGCCATCCCGCGGGACCTGTTCGAGAGCGAGGTGTTCGGCCACGTGCGCGGGGCCTTCACGGGCGCGACCGAGACGCGCGCCGGTCTCTTCGACGAAGCCAACGGAGGCACGGTCTTCCTCGACGAGGTGGGGGAGCTCCCGCTCGAGCTGCAACCGAAGCTGCTGCGAGCGCTCGAGCAGCGGGAGGTCCGTCCGGTGGGCGCACGCGGTCCGCATCCGGTCGACGTGCGTGTCGTGGCCGCGACCAACCGGCGGCTCGCCGAGGCGTCCACCAAGGGCGAGTTCCGCGAGGACCTCTTCTACCGACTCGCCGTCGTGCGCGTGACCGTGCCGCCCCTGCGCGAGCGGCCGGAGGACGTGGTGCCCCTGGCGAACGCCTTCCTGCGCACGCTGCGGCGCGACCCCGCGGCATCCCTTCCGGCAGATCTGCAGTCGCTGCTCGTCTCGCACCCGTGGCCGGGCAACGTCCGCGAGCTCCGCAACGTGATCGAGCGCTTCGCGGTGCTCGGCTCGGGCCCTGGCTCGGGGCTCCTCGAGGACGCGGGTCCTCGCGCGGCGTCCGTGGGCACGCTGCTCGACGAGGTGGCGGAGCTGCCGTACCACGAGGCGCGACGCATCGTGGTCGAGCGCTTCGAGCGCGAGTACCTGCCGCGCCTCC
Source organism: Polyangiaceae bacterium (assembly GCA_036393165.1). Classification (GTDB taxonomy): domain Bacteria; phylum Myxococcota_A; class Polyangia; order Polyangiales; family Polyangiaceae; genus Palsa-1150. Next base: position 9,699 of record DASVWO010000485.1, read on the forward strand.
TGTCCCGGACCGGAGGCGTCGTGACGCGCGCCGCCGAGGAGGCGCAGCTCGGACGCGCGAGCCTCTATCGCATGATGGAGCGGCTGCGCATCGGCGGCGTCGAGGACTGACGCGGATCGCGTGCGAGACGGAGACTGTCTCGCGCGTGAGACGAAAGAGGGCCGTTGCCCGCATTTTGCCCGTGTTTTCGCGCCGGCACGTCCGTTGCGAAAGGTGCGCGGAAGGAGGATGTCATGACGAGGAAGCCCCTGGCGTTGCTGGCCGCGCTGTCGATTGCCGCTTGCGGAGGAGGCGCGGGCACGTCCGGACAACAGGCCGGGGACGACGGAGGCGGTCCCGCGGGTGACGACGGCGGCACGGTCACGCATCCCGACGCAGCGCCCGAAGGCGGCGGTGGTCCGGGAACCGACGGCGGCACGGGGCCAGGTCGCGACGCAGGCGCCGATGGATCGGTCCCGGTCCCGGAGAGCGCGTGCCCGCTCCCGACGGCTTCCGATCCGGTCGTGGGCCAGCAGCTTCCGAAGGTCAGCGTGGACACCTCGTGGCCCAAGCTCGGCGGGAAGATGATCGCCGTCCACGCCGGGGGCGACCTCCAGGCCGCGATCAATTCGGCGCAGCCCGGAGACACGATCAGCCTCGACGCAGGCGCGTCCTTCACGGGGCCGTTCCACCTGAGCGCCAAGACGGGCACGGGCTGGATCGTGATCGAGTCGTCCGCCGTCGCGTCGCTCCCTGCGCTCGGCGGGCGGGTCGGGCCGACGGACGTGAAGTCGATGGCGACGATCCTGGTGCCCGACGCGGGCAACGCGTTCGTCACGGATCCCGACGCGCAGGGCTACCGGATCGTCGGTCTCGAGATCGCGCCGGCCAACGCGTCGACCACCGGCATCTACGACATGGTCCTCGCGGGCGATCCGAACCAGACGTCTCTCGACCACGTGGCGCACGATCTGATCTTCGACCGCGTCTACCTCCACGGAACGCCGACCGCGTCGATCAAGCGCGGCATCCAGATGGCGGGAGCTTCGGTCGCCGTCATCGGCTCGTGGATCTCCGACATCCACGTCGTCGGCCAGGACTCGCAGGCCATCGGGGGGTTCAACGGCCCCGGCCCCTACCGCATCGAGAACAACTACCTCGAGGCGTCCACCGAGAACGTGCTCTTCGGCGGCGCGGACCCCACGGTGCCGAACCTCGTTCCCTCGGACATCGAGATCATCGGTAACCACTTCTACAAGCCGCTCACCTGGAAGAGCGACGACCCGAGCTACGCCGGCACGGCGTGGGCGGTGAAGAATCTGCTCGAGCTGAAGAACGCGCAGCGCGTGCTCGTCGCGTGCAACGTCATCGAGAACAACTGGACCATGGGGCAGGTCGGCTTTGCCGTGCTCTTCACGCCCCGCAACCAGAGCGGCACCGCGCCGTGGTGCGACGTGACGGACGTGACCTTCGTGCACAACGTCGTCCGGCACAGCGCCTCCGCCGTCAACGTGCTCGGCACCGACAACGACAACCCGAGCGGGACGCTGCAGCGCGTGCTCGTGTCGGACAACGTCTTCTACGACATCGACGGCACCAAGTGGGACGGCGCGGGCATGTTCCTGGAGGTCGGCGCCGGGGCGCAGGCGCTCAAGGTGGACCACAACACGGTGCTCCACACGGGCAACGTCATCAGCGCCTACGGCACGCCCGAGACGGGGTTCGTCTTCACCAACAACGTGATGCCTCACAACGCCTACGGCGTCATCGGCGACAGCCACGCCCCGGGCAATGACAGCATCCAGACTTTCGTGCCGTCGGCGACCTTCCAGCGCAACGCCATCGTCGCGCTTCCGAGCGGCATGACGTCGGCGAGCTACCCGCCGGACAACCTGTTCCCGGCGGCGATGACCGACGTGCAGTTCGTGAACATGGCGAGCGACGACTACCGTCTCCAGCCGACGAGCCCCCTTCACGACCAGGCCACCGACGGTACCGACATCGGGGCGAACGTGACGCTCATCGACAAAGCCACGGCGGGCGTCGCGCAGTAGAATGCCAGCGTGAGCGTGAGGACCGTCGCGGGAGGGGTAGCGGTCCTCCTGGCGCTCGCGGGCTTCCTCGCATGCGTGTCCTTCGACGGACTGACGGGCGGCACGCGTGACGCCGGCCCCGGCGAGGCGGAGGCTGGACCGGTGGAGGCCGGGGAAGCGGGCGACGCCGGAAGCGATGCAGACGCCGCGCCCGCAGTGCCTGTGCTGCTCGCGGGAGGCTTGCCCTTGCCGGTGTGCGTCGTCGTGGATCCACTCCACGTCTACTGGGCGACCAACCGTTGTTCGGGTCAGGTGTGCGCCGAGGAGCTCCCGCTCGTGGGCGACGCAGGACCTTCCGTCGTGGCCATGGCGCCGGACGACTACGGGATCGGCTGGGCCGACTGTGCCTTGAGGGTGGACGGCAGCCTGGTGGTGGGTGGCTCCCCGACGGGCAACGGACTCATCGACAGGTTCCCGCCAGCGGCCATGGTAGAATCACGCTTTGCGTACGGCTTCGCGCCGGTCGTCGCACTTGCCGTGAGCCCCAGCGGCGGGATCGCGTGGACCACGAGCAACGGCTGGGTCTACGCGTGCGGATCCACCTGCGACAACAACCCCACCACGATCGCGGCCATGCAGATGACGCCCGCGGGCATCGCGACCGACGGGGTCACCGTCTACTGGGCGAATCTCGGCGACGACACCATCCGGTCCTCGCCCTTCTACGGCGACGGAGGGCAGGTGAGCATCGTCGCGAGCGACGCAGCGTCGCCGGTCGACGTCGCGCTCGATGACGCCGGCGTCTACTGGGTCGAGGCCACGAGCGGCAACGTCATGGCGCTGCGCGCCGGAGCGCCGAGCCCCGTCGTCGTGGCGAGCGGTCCGCCAGGGACGACGGCGGCCATCGCGCTCGACGGCGACCGGATCTACTGGGTATCCAGCGCGGGGAGCGTGATGCGCGTCGAGAAGGACGGCGGGGCTCCGACGACGCTCGCCTCCGGGCAGGACACGCCCGTGGACGTCGCGGTGGACTCGCGATTCGTCTACTGGGCGGATGGGGTCGTCGACGGGGGTATCTACCGGGTCGCCAAGTAGCCCTGGCGCGAGCGATACTTCCGGGGAGCATGGCGCAGTCCCGGGTGCAGACGGCGCAGCCCGCGCGAATCGTGGGCCGTTACGCGCTGTTCGACGAGATCGCCAGCGGCGGGATGGCCACGATCCACATCGGTCGGCTCGTCGGCGACGCCGGGTTCTCGCGCACCGTGGCGATCAAGAAGCTGCATCCCCAGTTCGCCAAGGACCCGGAGTTCCGCGAGATGTTCGTCGACGAGGCGCGGGTCGCCTCGCGCATCCGGCACCCGAACGTCGTGGCGACCATCGACGTCGTGGGCGATGGCGACGACCTGCTGCTGGTGATGGAGTACGTCCCGGCCGAGTCCCTCGCTCGCTTGCAGAAGATCGTGATGAGCCGTCGCGAACGTCTGCCACCGCGCGTCGCGGCGGCGGTGGCGGTGCAGATGCTCCACGGGCTGCACGCCGCACACGAGGCGACCGACGATTCGGGGGCGCCGCTGGGGATCGTGCACCGGGACGTGTCGCCGCAGAACGTGCTCGTCGGGGACGACGGCGTGGCGCGGGTGCTCGACTTCGGCGTGGCCAAGGCGGTCGGGCGGATGCACACGACGCGCGAGGGCGTCATCAAGGGGAAGCTCGCGTACATGGCCCCGGAGCAGCTCGGGGGAAAGGGCATCGACCGGCGCTCGGACGTGTACGCCGCGTCGGTCGTGCTGTGGGAGATGCTCACGGGGACGAGGCTCTTCGCGGGTGCGGACGACGGGGAGACCTACGGGCGCGTGCTGAGGGGGGCATCGACGCCCCCGAGCCAGGCGGCGCCGGGTGTGCCGCTGGAGATCGACGCGATCGTGATGCGAGGGCTCGCCGTGGAGCCGGATGCCCGGTTCCAGACGGCGCGCGACATGGCCAAGGCGATCGAGTCGGCGACGGCAACGGCGACGGCGACCGAGGTGGGTGAGTGGGTCTCGTCGGTCGCGGCGGACCTGCTCGGGGGACGTGCCGACCGTGTTCGGCGGGTCGAGAGCGGGGTGAGTGGTTCCGGCGTGGAGCTGGCTGCGGCGGGGAAGGCGGACGTGGCGACGGCCGGCACGATGTCGCTGCGGTCGGAGAGCGGCGCGACGGGGGGAAGGGCGAGGGTGGGGATTGCGGTGCTGGCCGTGGCAGTGGTGGCGCTCGGGGTCGTCTGGTGGCAGTGGCCGCGGGCAAGGGCGACGGCGGGGGGCGCGGAGTCGGCAGCCGTGTCGGCGATCGCGACGCCGGAGTCCGTGTCGGCGGCGGGGTCGGCGACGGAGGCGGCGTCCGCGACAGCGACTGCGTCAGCGACGGCGACGGCGGCTGCGTCGGCGACAGGGACGGCGACCGCGACGGGGCGGCGGCGGGGGCAGCCGGGGCCGGCGCCGGCGGCGGCGAAGTGCAAGCCGCCGTACTACTTCGATCCGGACGGGACGAAGCACTACAAGCCGGAGTGCCTTTGATGCGTGGGGCCGCCGCGTTTCTCTTCGCGCTGCCGATCGTGCTGCTTGCGGGCCAAGCGATGGCGCAGAGCAAACAGGAGTGCCTCGACGCGTTCGACGCCGCGCAGCACCTTCGCGCGGACGGGAAGCTCATCGAGGCGCGCGCACGGCTGCAGCTCTGCGGATCGCCGAGCTGCCCGGCCCTCGTGCGCAGCGACTGCGTGCAGTGGGAGAACGACGTGCTCGCAGCGATCCCCACCGTGACGTTTGCGGCGCACGATGCGGCGGGCCGCGACCTGCTGGACGTCGGCATTTCCATCGACGGCACGCGCGTGGTCGATCGGCTCGATGGACACGAAGTGCAGGTGGACCCGGGCGTCCACGTCGTTCGGTTCGAGTCCGCTGCGCTCGGGTCGGCCGAACAGCAGCTCGTCGTCCACGCGAGCGAGAAGAACCGCGTCGTCACCGCGACGCTGGGGGCGCCGCTCGCGCCTGCGCCGACGTCGGCAGTGGCGCCTGCGCCCGAACAGACGCCGGTCACCTCGCGTCCGATTCCGTGGCTCGTACCTGCTCTTGCGGGAGTGGGGGTGGTATCGCTCGTGGCGGCGGCGCTCCTCTACTTCCCCGTCGTCTCTCGCGTGGACGACATGCGCGGGTCCTGCGCACCGGGATGCTCGCCGGACGAGGTGAACTCGCTCGAGGCGAAGCGTGACGCGAGCTGGGTGCTCACCGGGCTCGGGGTCGCCGCGCTCGCCGGGGCAGGAGCGCTCTTCGCGTTGCGGCCGACCGTCGTCGCCGCGCCGACGACGCAGGGATTCTCGATTCAGGCCGTCGGACGCTTCTGAACGCCTACACCGCTCCGGCCACGGCGAGGTGCAGGCGCAGCTCGAAGTGGCTGACACCGTGCGCGAAA
>DASVWO010000486.1:0-2697 GCA_036393165.1 Polyangiaceae bacterium
TTCGCGCAGCGCCGGCACCGAGTCGGGCTGCAGGGAGATGATGCGATCGAGCGCCAGCCGCGCGCGCGCGAAGTCTCCGCGCGTGGCGTGGATCCACTTCAGGTTGATGAGCATGCGCACCAGCACCGAGCGCGCGCTCGCCGGCGCGAGGTGCTCGTGCGGCACGAGCGTCTGCTTGGGGGCCGCGCGCTCGAGCAGACGCTGGAGACCCGCCTGGTCGAGCAGGCGCCCGCCGAAGAACGGGTCCACCGCCACGGGCGCGTCCTCGCGCTCCTGCGCGTCGATGCGGACGAGGAAGTGCCCCGGGAAGCTCACGCCGCGCGCGCGCACGCCGACCCTGCGCGCGACCTCGCAGTAGACGAGGCCCAGCGTGATGGGGATGCCGAGCCGGCGACCGAGCACGTCGGGCAGCAAGCTGTTCTTCGGGTCGTAGTAATCCTGCTCGTTCCCGCGGAACCCGACCTCGTCGTAGAGATACGCGGAGATCGCGCGCGCCTGCTCCGCGGGCGCGAGCGACGCGAGGCCTCGCCCGACGAGCGGCGCCGCGAGATCGTCGAAGCGCGCGAGCGTGCGATCCACGTCGAGCGTGGCGTACGCGTCGCGCGCGATGAGCGTCGCTCCGAGCGCCACGTCGATGCAGTCGTCGGGCAGCGAGGCGAGCTGCTCGAACGTGGCGGGACGCACGAGCGGCGTGCCCTGGCCGAGAACTTCTTGCCCAGCCCCAACGAGGGGCGGCGATACGACGGAAAACGCGTCCGTCAGCGGCGTCGAACTCGCCATGCGGTCGTCATGGAATGCACCGTTTCGGGCCCACCTGCAAGCCGCCCTTGACGAGCGGGGCCTCAAGCGAGCATTCCTTGCGGCCCCTCATGCCCAAGAACTCGACCCGGGGAGGGTCCCTTCGACGCACCTTTCCTCATGCTCGCGACGCGAACCCCCGCGCCATCACGGGGCGCGAAACGCCGCACGCAGTGATCACGGAGCGGTTCCCCGCGTACGTGGGCCGGCAGGAGCGCACGGGCTACGAGCTCATGCGACGGAGCATCGAGCAAGACTGCGCGGTTTTCCTCACGTTCAGCGGCGCGATGACTCCGGCCGGGCTGCACCAGTCGTGCATCATCCCGCTGCTCGAGCGCGGGCTGATCGACTGCATCACGACGACGGGCGCGAACCTCTACCACGACGCACACCGCATCATCGGCCACCGCATCCGTGAAATCGACCCGAGCGCCGGCGACCTGCAGTACCGCCTGGCGAGAATCATCCGCATCTACGACCTCGGGTTCTGGGAGGAGACGCTCCTCGAGACGGACAAGCTGTTCTCGGCGCTGCTCCGCGGCCCGGAGTTCCAGAAGCGCATGACGACGCCAGAGCTGCACTACCTGCTCGGCGCGCGCATCCACGACATCGAGCGGGCGCTCGGTGTGAAGGAGCCTTCGCTGCTCTCGACGGCGTGGAAGTACGGCGTGCCCATCTTCGTCGGCGCGGTGCAGGACGGGTCGATCTTCCTCAACGTGGTGAAGCTCAAGCGTCTGCTCGGCGAGTCGTTCAAGCTCGAGATCGACGTGTGCGACGACGTGTTCGAGATGGGTGCGATGCAGCACCACTGCTTCTCGACCATGGGCAAGCGCATGGCCGTGTGGATCCTCGGCGGCGGCGTGCCCAAGAACTACACGCTGCAGGGTGAGCCGCTGCTCGACCAGATCCTCGGCGTGCCGACCGACGGGTTCGACATCGACGTGCAGTTCTGCGTCGACCCCGTGGACAACGGGGCGCTCAGCTCGTGCCCCGCGGGCGAGGGGCACACGTGGGGCAAGGTGTCGGCCCAGAGCGTCGAGACGGGCAGCATCTACGTGCACGCGGACGTGACGGCGGTCTTCCCTTGGCTCGTCTACGCGCTGCTCAGCGACCCGAAGATGAAGCGCAAGCATTCGCGGCTCTACGACGAGCGGGCCGGCGCCATCGCCACGCTGCAGCGCGAGGTGGACAAGCGGCGCAAGATGCTCGGGAGCACCATCGACTACCCGATCCGTGGCGTGCGCCGCCGGCGGGGCTAGTTACCCGGGGATGCTCCGCAGCCCGACCCTCGAGGAGGCCCGGCGCGCCATCCGCGAGCGCAACCCGCGGCTGCGTGCGCTGGTGCACGTGCTCCCCGAGCCGCTGCAGGGCGACAGCCGCGGCCCGCTCGCCGGCGTGCCGTACACGCTGAAGGACACGTGGGACACGCCGGGCATGCCGACGACGGGCGGCTCGTGGCGCCACCGCGAGCGCATGCCGAGCGAGGCGGCGCGGGTGTACGAGGCGCTGGGGCGCACCGGCGCGGTGCTCCTCGGAAAGAGCAACTGCTCCGACCTCGCGCTCGCGTGGGAGAGCTTCAACCATCTCGTCGGCCCGACGCGCAACCCGCACGACGAGTCGCGGTCGGCGGGCGGGAGCTCGGGCGGCGCGGCGTGCGCGGTGGCGAGCGGGATGGCGGCGTTCGACTGGGGAACGGACTTCGGCGGCTCGGTCCGCATCCCGGCGGCGTTCTGCGGCGTGACGGGGCTGCGCCTCTCGAGCGAGCCGTGGCCCGTCAACGAGCAGCACTTCCCGCGCCTCGCGCCGCTCTTCTATCCGTGGGTCGGCATGGGCCCCATCGTGCGGAGCGTGGCGCACGCCCGCGAGGTGCTCACGGCGGTGCGCGACATGCGCCGCCCG
>DASVWO010000487.1:0-20391 GCA_036393165.1 Polyangiaceae bacterium
ACCGCGCACCCCTTCATCGTCGCGATCTCGCACCGCTGCCTCTTCTCCACGTCGGTGCACGGAACCGAGGCCGACGTCACCTATGCGCGCGGCCAGCTCGTGCCGCTTTACGACAAGTACTCGGTGGACCTGGTCGTCAACGGACACGATCACGACTACGAGCGCTCCAAGCCGCTCCACGCGGGAACGCCGCCGTCAGGCGCCCCGGTGGTCGGCAGCGGCACGACCTACGTCGTTTCGGCAGGAGCCGGGGCCGATGCCTATTCGCCTGGTACGCCCCAGGCGTTCACCGCGAAGAGCGTCGGCTACGGCTCGGGCACGCCGTACGTCGGCTCCTACTCGATTCTCACACTCTCGGGAAACACGCTCCAGCTCACGGCATACGGCTTGAAAGCGTCTTCCACGACGGTGAAAGACGATGACATGGTCGACACCCTGATGCTGACCCATTGACCGTGTTAGCTTCCGCGCCGCCATGTTCGGACCGCGCGCAAGGGACGAGGTCTTCTTCCAGGCCTTCACCGAGCATGCCACGCGCAGCGTGGAGGCGGCGACGCTCCTGCTCGACATGCTCGAGCATCCGGAACGAAAAGAGCGCCTCGCGCTCGACATCGGGGAGAAGGAGAGCGCGGGCGATCGCATCACCCACGACACGGTGAAGCGCCTGCACGAGACGTGGATCACGCCGCTCGATCGGTTCGACATCCACGGGCTCATCTCGAAGCTCGACGACGTGCTCGACCTCGTCGAGGCGGTGTCGGAGCGCCTCGTGCTCTTCGAGATCGCCAAGGTGCGCCCGACGGCGCTCGAGCTGGCGCGCGTGCTGCTCAAGTGCTGCGAGGACGTGCAGCGCGCCATGCTGCTCTTGCCGAAGCTCACCTCCAAGGGCAAGCAGCTGCTCGACATCTGCGTCGAGATCAACCGGCTGGAGAACGAGGCGGACGCCATCTACAGGCGCGGCATCGCGGAGCTGTTCCACAACGGCAACGACCCCATCGAAGTGATGAAGTGGCGCGACATCCTCGACACGCTCGAAGACGCAACCGACCGCTGCGAGGACGTGGCCAACATCGTCGAGGGTGTGGTGCTCGAGTACGACTGAACCCGCGCCGCGCATGCTGACCCTCGTCTTCGTCGTCGCGCTGGCCCTGGCGTTCGACTTCATCAACGGCTTCCACGACGCCGCCAACTCGATCGCGACCGTCGTGTCGACGCGCGTGCTCAGCCCGCGCCTCGCGGTCCTCTGGGCCGCGTTCTTCAACTTCATCGCGTTCGTCGTGTTCAGCACGCACGTCGCGGGCAACATCGCCAAGGGCGTCGACCCTCACGTCGTCACGCTCCCGCTCGTGGCGGCCGGACTGATCGGAGCCATCGTCTGGGACCTGCTCACCTGGTGGTGGGGCCTGCCGACGTCGTCCTCGCACGCGCTGCTCGGAGGCATCGCAGGCGCGGCGGTGGTCGCCCGCGGTTTGCAGACTGGAAGCTGGGTCGCGGGGCTCCACGCGCTCGACGCGGCGTTCTTCGAGAAGACGGGGCTGTTCATCGTCCTGTCGCCGTTCATCGGGTCCGTGCTCGGGTTCGCCCTGATGGCGCTCGTGATGCTGCTCTTCGGGAGGCTCTCGCAGCGCGCGGTGGACAAGCAGTTCCGGCGGCTGCAGCTCGTGTCGGCAGCGCTCTACTCACTCGGGCACGGCAGCAACGACGCGCAGAAGACCATGGGCGTCATCACCATGGCCCTCGTGAGCGTTTCGCTCGTCGCGGTGCCCCAGGGGCACTCACCGGCGATCCCCTTCTGGGTCGTCGTCTCATGTCAGGTCGCGATGGGCCTCGGCACGCTGACGGGCGGCTGGCGAATCGTGAAGACCATGGGGATGAAGATCACGAAGCTCCAGCCGGTCGGCGGGTTCTGCGCCGAGACGAGCGGCGCGCTCACGTTGTTCTTGGCTGCTGCCCTCGGCGTTCCGGTCTCCACGACGCACACGATCACCGGTGCCATCGTCGGCGTCGGCAGCGTGCGCAACGTGTCGGCCGTCCGCTGGGGCGTCGCAGGACGCATCGTCTGGGCGTGGGTGCTGACCGTCCCGGGCGCCGCCGCCATCAGCGCCGCCATGGAGATCGGGCTGCGCGCGGCCGGCCTCGACCCGCGCTAGCCGACGAGACCCGCGGCCTCGAGCATGCCGCCGCGCACGTCGTAGAGACGCACACGCGGACCGTCGCGGTCGTCGACGATCGCCGTGGCGCCGAAGATCCGGGCGGCGCCGCACGAGAGCACCCGGTTGACCGCCGAGTGCAAGTGGCCGTGCAGCACGAACAGGTGCCGGAAGGCCTCGAGGATGCCCATGAACCGGGCGGCTCCGACCAGTCCATCGAGCCAGTGAAGCGCCTGGGTCTTGCGCACGAACGGCGGATGGTGCTGCACGACGAGCAACGGCCGGTCGGCCAGCGTCGAGTCCGCCGCCCGATGCTCGATGGCGTCGAGCGCCAGGTCGTCGATCCATCCGGCCGAGCGCGTGACGGGCTGGTGACGGGTGACGTCCACCGGCATGATCCGGACGGCGCCGCACTCGATGATGCGCCCCGGCTCCTGGGCGCTCGTCTCGCGGAACGCCGCGAGCGGTCCCTCGAGCGCCTTCTGCCAGGCATCGGGCGCCGTGTAGAGGTCGTGGTTGCCCGGCACCAGCGTGATGCGCTCCGGCGCGAACCCCGACTCGTGCAGCCCTTCCGCCAGCGTCTCGAACTCGCCCGGCGTCCCGATCTCCGTGAGGTCACCCGAGACGACCACGTGGCTCGCCCCGACCCGCCGCGCCGCCGAGAGCGCGTGCGCCAGCTTCCGCCTGCGGCCGACCGCGTCGAGCGGGCGTCCGAAGCTGAGGAACCTGTGCCCCATCGAATAGCTCGACCGAGTGCTGCTCGGTCGGGCGTCGAGCATGTGCACATCCGACAGATGTGCGATGCGCGTCGCATGTTGGATTGCGTTCATGGCCCCTGCCTCCTGAACCGGAGCGCCACCTGTGCGCTCCTTGTCCGGGAGAATCGCAGAGGAAAGAGGCCAAACGCGTAAGCTGTGGAAACTTTTGTGGGGCAAATGACGGCGCTCGGCCGTCACAATTCACCTACATCACATCCCGGAGCTGACCTTGGGCGGCGGATGCGTCCGGAAGTGACGCACGTCCTCGCCGCGGACCATGAAGATGACCTCTTCGGCGATGTTCGTCGCGTGGTCGGCGACGCGCTCGAGGTACTTGGCCACGCTGATGACCCGGATCGCCTCGGCCACCTGGCTCGGGTGCTTGCCCATGAAGTCGGTCATGGTCCGGATGATCTTTCCGTAGAGGTCATCCACCGCGTCGTCCCGAACGAGCACCTGCTCGGCGCGCGTGGCCTCCCCCTGGACGAACGCGTCGAGCGCGTCGCGCAGCATCTCCTGCGCCTGCTCGCCCATCGCCTTGAGCTCCGCCCGCACGCTGTCCTTGGCCGTCCCGTGCTCCTCCTTCGCGCGCTCGGCGATGTTCACGGCTTCGTCACCGACGCGCTCGAGATCCGTCACGAGCCGCAGGGCGGCGGCGAGGAAGCGCAGGTCGTACGCCACGGGTTGACGGAGCGCCAGGATGCGCAGAACCAGCGCGTCGATGTCCATCTCGTCGCGGTCGATGTGCCGGTCGATCTCCTCGACCTCCGCGGCGAGCTGCCCCGATCCTTCCCAGAATGCCTTGAGCGCGAGCTGGAGGCTCCGCTCGCAGCGTGCGCCCATGGCTAGCGCGTGGGCACGGAGCTCCCTCAGCTCCGATTCGAAGTCGCGGCTCGTGTGGGCTTGCGGAGGCATGACTCTGACTTTCTTGTCTTCTTCTTCGCGCGTCGTCAATGCGTCGCACCCGAGCGCCGCCTGCTGCGAGAGCGGATCGTGATGGCGACGAGGTTCAACAGAAACGTGAGCGCCAGCAGGACCAGCGCCGTGCCGTAGAGCTGCGGCTTGGTCTTGTCGACGTCCGGCGACTGCGTGGCGAGCACGTAGACGTGGTAGCCGAGGCTCATGAACTGATCGTTGAGGTGGGTCGGCAGGCTCGGCAAATAGTACGCGACGCCCGTGAAGAGGATCGGCGCCACCTCCCCTGCCCCGCGGCTCACGGCCAGGATGGTCCCGGTCAGGATGCCGCTCAGCGCCTCGGGCAGCACGACCCGCAGGATCGTCTGCATGCGGGTCGCCCCCACGGCCAGGCTCGCCTCGCGGAGCTCGCGCGGCACGGCGCGAATCGCCTCCTCGGTCGCCACGACGACCACCGGCATCGTCAGGATGGCCAGGGTGAGCGAGGACCAGATCAGGCACGGTCGGCCGTACGTGGGCCGCGAGCCGAAGGCGACCGCGTCGATCCCCCGCCCGATGGTCGCGATGAAGAAGCCGAGGCCGAAGAGCCCGAACACGATCGAGGGGACTCCGGCGAGGTTGGCCACGCACACCCGGACCAGCCGGGCCACGCGCGATGTCGGCGATGCCAGCTCCACGAGGTAGATCGCCGTCGCGACGCCGGCCGGGACCGCCGCGACGGTCATGAGAAGCGTCAGCGCGACCGTCCCGAAGACGGCCGGAAACACGCCGCCGGCCGTCATCCCGTCACGCGGCGGCTGGCTGACGAACTCCCACGAGAGGGTCCCGGCTCCGCCGCGCACCACGTCGAAGATCACGACGGCGAGCATCACCAGGATGACCATGACGGCCGATGCCGTCAGGGCCGAGAGCACGTGATCGCCGTATCGGGGCTGACCGACCAGCCGGCGCGAAGCGACCGCGCTCACGACGCCGTCCCCAGCTTGCGCCGCATGCGGTGCACGACCCGCTCGCCGGCGAGGTTGACGATGAACGTGCTGACGAACAGCAGCGCTCCGAGCGCGAAGAGCACGTCGTAGTGCGCGCTGCCGATCACCACCTCTCCCAGCTCCTGCGCGATCGTCGCCGTGATGGTGCGCGTCGAGTGACCGAGGCTGGCGTCGAGCAGAGCCGCGTTGCCCGATGCGATGAGCACGATCATCGTCTCGCCGACGGCGCGCCCGAACCCGAGCACGACCGAGGCCGCGACGCCCGGGCCGGCCGCGGGAAGCACCACGCGCAGCACCGTCTGCGCTCGCGAGGACCCCATCGCGATGGCCGCTTCCCGGTACGAGCGAGGGACTGCGCGCAGCGCATCTTCGGAGACCGAGAAGATGATCGGGCACACGGCGAACGAAAGCCCCAGCCCCGCGACGATCGCGTTCAGGCGGTGCTCGGTCCCGAACGCCGTCTGGACCCAGGTGGCGAGGACGACGAGCGCGAAGAAGCCGACGACCACCGAGGGGATCCCCGCCAGGAGCTCGATGGTGGGCTTGACGATCTCGCGCACGCGATCGCCCGCGAACTCGGCGACGTACACCGCCGCGCCGACGCTGAGGGGCACGGCGAAGACGAGCGCGACGAGCGTGATCTTCAGCGAACCGGCGAGGAGCGGCAGGATGTTGTACTTCGGCAGCTCGCTCACCGGCTGCCAGGAGTAGAGGGCCTCGCCCGCCTGGTGGACGGGTGCCAGCAAACCCAGGGGCGTCACTTCCTCGTGGACCTCGGCGCTCGTGAAGATGGGAAGCGCCTCTTTCCCGACGAACAGCAGGATGAGCAGGATGGCCGCGATCGAGACGAGCGCGACGACGCGGATGCCGACTTCGAGCAGCCGTTCGGCCAGGCCGCCGCTCCGCCGCAGGGAGACCGGCTTGGGCGGCGCGAGCGGGGCTGCGATCGTCGTCTGGCCGGCCACGCGTTCCTCAGCTCTTCGGAAGCGGGTAGTAACCCACCTGCTCGATGACACCCTGGCCCGCGGCGCTCTTCACCCAGTCCACGAACCGCTGCGCCGTGCCGGTCGGCTGGCCCGCCGTGTAGAAGTACAGGAAGCGCGCGATCGGATAGGAGCCGTCCTGCGCCGTCTGGAGGGACGGGGCCACGGGCGGCGAGGCTCCGTCCTTTCGGACCTTCAGCGCGCGGATGCCCTCGAGGTAGGCGATCCCGCCGTAGCCGATCCCGTAGACGTCACCCTTGACCGCGGCGACCACCGCCGACGTGCCGGCGAGCGTCTGCACGCTCGCGGCGAAGTCCTTGTTCTCGAGCACGTGCTCCTTGAAGTAGCCGTACGTGCCGGAGTTGTTCTCGCGGCCGTAGAGCACGATCGCGTGGTTCGGCCCGCCCACGTCCTTCCAGTTCGTCGTCTCGCCCAGGTAGATGCTGCGAAGCGCGGGGACCGAGATCTCGGCGACCGGGCTCTTCTCGTTGACGTAGACGGCCAGCGCATCGAGCGCGACCTTCGTCTCGACGGCAGGCGCGCTTCGCTTGGCGAGCACGTCCTGCTTCTCCTTGTCCTTCATCGGCCGGCTCGACTCGCAGATGTCGGTCGTGCCGTTGATGAGCGCCGCGATGCCCGTGCCCGAACCGCCGCCCGTCACCTGCACGGTCACGCCCGGGTTGGCCTTCATGTACGTCTCCGCCCAGCGCTGGCCCAGGATGACCATCGTGTCGGAGCCCTTCACCGCGAGCGTCGATCCGCCGGCGGTCGCGCCCGCGCCGCCGTCGGCGGACGCAGAGGGCACCGGCTCCGTGCGCGTGCACGCGAGCAGGGCGATTGCCGACAGCAAGAACGCGAACCATCCCTTCATCGTCGAGCCTCCACGCGATCAGCCGAACCGGCCGGTGATGTAGTCCTCGGTCTCTCGCTCGCGCGGGCGCGTGAAGATCCTCGATGTCTCGCCGACCTCGACCAGGCGCCCCATGTAGAAGAAGCCCGTCCGCTGCGAGACGCGCGCGGCCTGCTGCATGTTGTGCGTCACGATGACGATGGTGAGCTGGTTTCGCAGCTCGGCGACGAGATCCTCGATCTTCGCCGTGGCGATCGGGTCGAGCGCGCTCGCCGGCTCGTCCATCAGCAGCACCTCCGGCTCGACGGCCAGCGCCCTCGCGATGCAGAGGCGCTGCTGCTGGCCGCCGGACAGGCTCAAACCCGAATCGTTCAGGCGGTCCTTCACCTCGTCCCAGAGGGCGGCTTGCCGGAGGGCTCGCTCGACGCGATCGCCGATCAGGCCGCGCTCGCGAGCGCCGGCGATGCGCAGCCCGTACGCGACGTTCTCGAAGATCGATTTGGGGAACGGGTTCGACCGCTGGAACACCATGCCCACGCGACGACGCACGAGCACGGGGTCGACCTCCGGCCCGTAGATCGGCTCGCCGTCAAGCTCGACCTGACCCGTCACCGTCGCACCCGGAATCGTGTCGTTCATCCGGTTCAGGGAACGGAGGAACGTGCTCTTGCCGCACCCGCTCGGCCCGATGAGGGCGAGCACCTGGCTCGTGTGCACGTCGATCGTGACGTCGCGGACGGCGGTCTTGTCGCCGTAGCGCACGGTGAGCGCCGTGGCGCGCATCTTGATCTCGACGTCGTACGCGGCGGAGAGGGACGCAGCGGCGACCACGTCGCGGATTCTCTTACTCGTGCGCGCGTTCTCCGCGTCGTTCTCGTGACGATCCTGTGACGAACCCCCTGAGCCAGGGGCTTCACCGCCGCTCATGCGGCGAGCCTAGCGCGGGCGTCGTCGCGATGCCCCGCGGATGCGGGGACGATGACCGTCCCCCGTCGCATCGTGAAGGCGTGGCCTCGCCACGCGATGCGCCGGCTGATGCAGGCACGGGCCCAGCAGAGCAGCATCACGTAGGAGCGGACCATCTCGAGCGGCAGGTACCGCCAGGAGAGCCACTGCCCGCGAAGGCCCCGAACGGCGATCTGGGCCGCGGCCGTCTGCAGGACGCACGTCGCGGCGAACAGCGAAGCCGTCGCTCGACACGGTGCGATCGCAAAGCCGGCCGATGCCACGACGACCGGCGTCATGATCGGCTCGAACGCGAACGCCACCGGGAAGAGCGCGCGCCTCATCTTGGACCAGCGCGTGTGCCGCTCGAGCGTGCGCGCCATGCTGCAATCGGTGTTGCGGTTCTCGACCACGTCCAGGGTCGTTCGCGCGGCGAGCCCGGCGTCGAGGAAGCGCCGTCCGAGCGCGTGATCCTCGGCCAGGAGATGGCCGACCGGGACGAAGCCCCCCAGGCGGACCAGGTCGCGGCGCCGGACGGCCATCGACTTGCCGACGGTCAGGGGCCGGTCGGTCACCGCATCCATGGCGACGAGACCGGGCGTCGCGTGACTGCAGATCTCGAGGTTCTCCAGGGCCGCACCGAGGGTGCGCTCTCCGGTGCCCGCGAAGACGCTGCAGGCCATGCCTACACGCTCGTCGGCGAGCTCGCCGACGAGCGACCACAGGTAAGAAGGCGCCACCCGGACGTTCGAGTCCGAGATGACGTAGACGTCGCCGCTGGCCAGGCGCTCCAGACCCAGGAGCTGGGCGACCTTGGGGTTCACCGCCGCATCCGCGTCGGTCAGGACGACGCGTGCCTCGATCCTCGGGTGACGGCCCACGAAACGCCGAGCGGCGTCGTAGGCCGGGTCCTGCATCGACGCGACGCCCAGCAGCAGCTCGAACGAGGGGTAGTCGATGCGCGCGAAGGACTCGAGGTTCGCCTCGAGGTCGTCGTCGCGGCCGGCGAGGGGCTTGAAGATGGTGACGCGCGGCGCCCGATCGACCCTGAGCGGCCCTCGTCTCCGGCGCCGCCACATCGCGCGGGCGAAGAGCGACATCATGGTCGCGTAGAGCAGGAGGGACACGGCCGTCAGCGCCACCACCAGGTGCACGAGGCTCACGATGCGAGGATCCCCCTCGAACGTGACGTTATTCGCCCCTGCCCGTGAACTCTTCGTGAACGGGTGCGCGCGCGTGGTACGGTGCGGCTGCGCCGGTGACACTCACCCTTCGCGCGAAGTTCTTCCTCGTCTCCATCGGCCTCATCGCGACGTGCACGGCGGCGGCGGATGCGTACCTGACCCCTCGGCTCGCCGATCAGGTCACCGAGGCGATTCGGGCCGATCTGTTCGTTCGAGCGCGCCTTGCCGCGCGGGACGCGGCGGTCCTCGCCGAACCGCTCACGCTGGAGAGGGTGTCTTCTTGGGATGCGCTCGCGGACCAGCTGGGGTCGACGGCACGCGCGCGCGTGACCCTCATCCGCCGCGACGGCGTCGTGCTCGGCGATTCCGAGGTAGCCCTGGCCGGCCTCGCGCGGCTCGAGAACCACGCCGCTCGCCCCGAGGTGGCGCAGGCGCTCGCGACGGGCGAGGGCTCCGCCGAGCGCACGAGCGCCACGCTGCTCGACCGCATGTCGTACGTCGCCGTGGCCTTTCGTCGAGACGGCGAGGTGGCCGGGGTCGCCCGCGTCGCCGAGCCCTTGCGCGCGGTGGACGCCGCGGTGGCCGAGGCGCGCCGGCTCGTGTGGGGAGGCTCGGCGGCCGCGCTCGCGCTGGCCCTGGTGCTCTCGAGCATCGCGGCGAAGCGGCTGTCGTCCGCGTTCGCCGAGCTGACCGAGACGGCTCGGCGCATGGCCGGCGGCGATCTGTCGGTGCGCGCCCGCATGCACGGTGGCGACGAAGTCGCACAGCTCGGCAGGGCGCTCGACCGACTGGCAGCGAGCCTCGCGTCGACGCTGGAGGAGCTTCGGTCCAGACAGGATCTGCAGGCCCGCATCCTGGAGGCGATGCAGGAGGGGGTCCTCGTCGTGGACCGGGAGAACCGCATCGCGATGGTCAATCCGGCGCTCCGCGCGATGCTGCTCCTCGGGGCCGAGGCCGCCGGGAAGCCGCTCCTCGAGGTCCTGCGCCATGCGCGCCTGCACGACCTGCTCGCGGAAGTCGGGGACACGAAGGCGTCCACGTCCGCCGAGGTGGACGTTCCCGGGCTGAAGCCGCGAAGGTTTCTCGTCCAGGCGTCCCCCCTGCCGCACGGGGAGCACGGCATTCTCGTGGTGTTCGTCGACGTCACCGAGCTCCGGCGTCTCGAGTCGCTGCGGCGCGAGTTCGTGGCCAACGCGTCGCACGAGCTCAGGACGCCCATCGCCACCGTCCGTTCGGCGGCCGAGACGCTGCGCTCCGGCGCACTCGCCGAACCGCGAGCGGCGGAGCGATTCGTGGACATCATCGACCGGAACGCCCAGCGCTTGCAGGCGCTCGTGCAGGACATGCTCGATCTGTCGAAGCTCGAGTCGAACGAGTTCAAGCTGCGGCGCGAGCGCGTGGAGCTCGCGACCGTCGTCCCCATCGTGCTCGGGTTGTTCCGGGAACGCGCCGAGCAGAAGGGCATCGAGCTGGAGGCCATCCCCGTGTCGGCCCTCGCCATCGAGGGGGACCCACGCGGCGTCGAGCACGTGCTGTCCAACCTCGTCGACAACGCCGTCAAGTACTGCCCGCGAGGCGCTCACGTGCGGGTGAGCGCGGAGGTCGACGGCGATCGCGTTCAGCTGGTCGTGTCGGACGACGGGCCGGGCATCCCCGCCGAGCACCTGCCGCGCATCTTCGAACGCTTCTACCGGGTCGACGAGGGCCGTTCGCGCGAGCTCGGCGGCACGGGGCTGGGGCTCTCCATCGTCAAGCACATGGTGGAAGCGATGCGCGGGACGATCTCGGTGCGCAGCCAGGTCGGGCGGGGTTCCACCTTCGTGGTGTCCCTCGTGGCGGCCTAGCCGCTCACACGGGCGTCTTGATGTTCGGCTTGATGAAGCTCGGGGGGATGGCCCACTTGGGGCTTCTCAGCAGGTCGCAAGCGAGCCCGAGGAAGACGGCGCGGAGGATCTCCTCCGGGTCGGCCGTTGCCGCGGCGCCGAGCTCCGCGACCAGCTTGCTCAGCGTCGTCTTGCCCGTGACGGCGTCGATGACGGCGGCTTCGTGCTCCGGCAGCCGGAACATCTCGAGGCGCACCGGCGGGACGGCGACGCGCTCGAGCACTTCCTCGCGGACCGGGCCGAGCATCGCCTCGAGCTCCTCGTAGGAGTAGCCGCTGCGGATGCCGCGTCCGATGAGCTCGTAGGCGTCGACGCCCAGGGGGAACGTCTCTTCCTGCGAGCGCGCGCCGCGCGCGTAGGCGACCTCGCCGCCCTTCCACTTGAAGGTGTCGAGCAAGCGTTGCTGCGTCTGGTCGTGGATCGCGCGGAACAGCTCGATGGGCCGGAGGACGCCGATGCCCACCAGGGCGTCGCCGAGACGCCCGCCGAAGCGCGGGAGCATCGCGAGCGCCATCTCCACTTCCATGCGGAGCACCTGGCCGCGCTCGATGAGGAACTCGCCGAGCAGCTCGCGCTTCTCGGTGGAGGTGACGCACTCGGGCGAGCCCTCGACGAAGAAGATGCGCTTCTTGCGCGGCCCGTCGCGCAGCACCAGCGCGCCGGTTTCGCGGCGGACGGCGATGTGGAAGAGCCGCGTCGGCAAACGCGCCGGGTCGAGGGCGCCCCGGTCGACCGTCTCGGCGGGAAAGTCGACGTCCCACTTGAGGGCGGGGCTCGTCATGAAGCGCGAGAGCTCCGTGTACTCGATGGCGGGCTTGAAGCGGCCGTGCTCGCGCGCGATCGAGCAAGTCGCGCCCACCTCGCCCGTCGCGAAGAGCTCCACGAGGCGCGGGAAGCCCATGGGTCCGAGCACCGTGCCGTCGGCCGTCTGCACCTTGTAGATGTTCGGGGCGACCGGCTGCGCCTCCACCACCGGGCGGGCCGGGTGCTCGTCCTCGCGCAGCACGCGGCGGGTGCTCGTGTCGCACTCGAGCGGCGCCGTGTCGATCGCGCCCATCTCGCCCGAGTCCACGTCCTCCTCGGCGGCCGCGACGAGCCCCATCTTCTCGACGAGCGCCGCCAGCCGCGACGGCCCCACCTGAAGGCGCCTGCGGCGCACCACTTCCTCGAGCGCCTCGGCGAACGCCCCCGCCGTCGGCCAGCGCAGGTTGGGGTCGCGCGCGAGCGCCTTGAAGAGGACCGCGCGGATGTCGTCCGGCACGCGGGCGCCTGCGCGATCGATCGCCGACAGGTCGGCGTCGCGGATGCGGAGCAGGACGTCGAGCTCCTTGCCGCCGCTGAAGAGGGGCCGGAGGATCAGCATCTCGGCGAAGACGATGCCGAGCGTGAAGATGTCGCTCCGCGCGTCGAGCTCGCGCCCGACGACCTGCTCGGGGGACATGTACCCGAGCTTGCCCTTGAGCTGACCCGCGTCCGTCCGGCGCTCGATCTCGGCGGCGCGCGCGATGCCGAAGTCGGTGAGCTTCACCGCCCCCGTGCGGTCGATGAGCACGTTGCCGGGCGACACGTCGCGGTGCACGAGCGACAGCGGCTTCCCGTCGTCGTCGCGCGCGGTGTGCGCGTACTCGAGCGCGCGGAGGATGGACAGAATGATGTGGAGGCACGCGTCGAGCGGGAGCTCCTCGGCCTGCCCGGCGGCGGCCCGGATGAGGCGCGCCCCCGTGGTGCCGTCCACGTACTCCATGGCCATGTACAGCTCGCCGTCCTGCTCGCCGAAGTCGAACACCTGGACGATGTTCGGGTGCCCGAGCCGGGCGCAGACCCGCGCCTCGTCGACGAACATGGCGACGAAGTCCGCGTCGCGCGCGAACTGGGGGAGGATGCGCTTCACGGCGACCGTCTTCTGGAACCCGTGCGGCCCCGCACGACGCGCCAGGTACACCTCCGCCATCCCACCCGTAGCGAGCCTGCGGACAAGCTCGTACGGGCCCAGGCGCAGGGGCGCCGGGATCGTGGAGATCGTCATACCTGCCGGAAGCTTAACATGGGTGGCCGTGGGGCCGGAGCGCGACTACGTTCGCGCCGCAAAGGTTACATGCTCAGGTCCCATGCCCAGGTCCAATGAGGCGGCACAGCTGGCCCGCACCGACAGCCGGAACCGCGTGGTCGCGGTCACCGGGGCGGCGGGGTTCTTGGGGAGCAACCTGGTGGGGTCCCTCGAGGAGGACGACCGCATCGCCCGCATCGTGGCGATCGATCCGAACCCGGTGACGACGGCCGGCCGCAAGACACGCACCTACGCGGTCGACCTGACCGAGCCCACGGCTGAGGCGAGACTCGCCGAGATCCTGGCGGCCGAGCGGGTCGACACCCTGGCGCACCTCGCCTTCCTCGCCTCCCCCACCCACGCCACCGCGTGGGCCCACGAGCTCGAGAGCGTGGGGACGATGCACGTGACGGTGGCCGCGCGGCACGCCCAGGTCCGCAAGCTCGTGATGTGGTCGCACACGTGGCTGTACGGGGCGCGCGCGTCGAACCCCAACTTCCTCACGGAGAAGCACCCGCTGCGGGCTCCGGCGGGCGAGCCGTACTTCGCGGACAAGCTCGAGGCGGAGGAGCAGGCGCGCAAGCTCGCGCAGCGGTCGCCCGGGGTCGTCGTGTCCATCCTGCGCACCGCGCCGATCCTCGGGCCGACGGTGCACAACGCCTTCACGCGCTACCTGGCGCGCAAGCTCGTGCCCACGATGATGGGCTTCGACCCGCTCGTGCAGTTCCTGCACGAGGTCGACGCGATCGCCGCGCTCCACCTCGCGGTGCTGCGCGACGCGCCGGGCACGTTCAACATCGTGGGAGACGGCGTGCTGCCCCTCTCGACGGTGATCAAGCTCGCCGGGCGCGTGGCCGTGCCCATCCCCCACCCGCTGGCCGAGACCATCGCCGCCCTCGGCTGGGTGGCGCAGCTCGTCGAGGCGCCGCCCTCGTTCCTCCGCTACCTGCGCTTCCTCTGCGTCGCCGACGGGCACAAGGCGCGCCGCGAGCTCGGCTTCAGCGCAGCCTACACGTCGCGCGAGGCGCTGCTCGACTTCGTGAGCGCGCAGCGGCTGCGCGACGTGAAGCTGCTCTCGGAGAACCCTGCATGACGGAGACGAAGCGAAAGCCGGCGCGCAAAGCCGCACGGCCGCGCAAGACGGCCAAGCCGGCGACGCCGCGCGCCCGCAAGGCCCCCGCGGCCGCGGTGCCCTCTCTCGAGGCGACCGCGCCGGAGGCCGAGCGCCCGAGCGACGCGGACGTCGCGGCGCGCATCCGCGAGCTCGAGACCAAGATGGACGAGATGATGGTCGAGCACGCCCGCGAGCGCGAGTCGCAGCACGACGTGAACGACGGGCCCCTGCGGCGGCGGTCCACGGTGCCGCCGCCGCGTCCCTCGGCTCCGGTCATGCCCGAGGGCATGCTCGACTCGGCGCGCGAGCTTCTCTCGACCGACTTCTACCTGCGCAAGTGGGGACGCCTCGGGCTGCGCAACCGGTCCGAGGAGGTCGACGAGTTCGGGCACGATCCGGTCTACGAGGGCAAGGTCCGGCCGTTCTTCGACTTCCTCTACGAGCGCTACTTCCGCGTCGAGGCGCACGGTGTCGAGCGCGTGCCGCCGGAGGGACGGTGCCTGCTCGTCGCCAACCACTCGGGCACCCTGCCCTTCGACGGAATGATGCTGCGGATGGCGGTGCACAAAGAGCACCCGCAGCACCGCGACGTGCGCTGGCTGGCCGAGGACCTCATCTTCCACTTTCCGTTCCTCGGCAGCTTCAGCAACCGGGTCGGCGCGGTGCGCGCGTGCCAGGAGAACGCCGAGCGCCTGCTCGACTCCGGCGCGCTCGTCGCCGTCTTTCCCGAGGGCATGAAGGGGATCGGGAAGCTCTACAAGGACCGCTACCGCCTGCAGCGGTTCGGACGCGGCGGGTTCGTGAAGCTGTGCCTGCGCACGCGCACGCCGATCGTGCCGGTCGCCATCCTCGGAGGCGAGGAGACGAACCCCATGATCGCGAAGGTGGAGTACCTCACGCGCGCCTTCGGCATCCCGTACCTGCCGGTGACGCCGACGTTCCCGCTGCTCGGCCCGGTCGGCCTGCTCCCGGCGCCGACCAAGTGGAAGCTCTTCTTCGGCGAGCCGCTCGATCTCGCCGGGTACGGCGCAGAGTCTGCGGAGGACGAGATCCTCGTGGGTCGGATCACCGAGGAAGTACGGGCGGCGATCCAGGCGATGCTCGACCACGCCGTGTCCGAGCGTCGCTCCGTCTGGTTCGGGTGACCGATGCGTGCGCCGGCTCCGAGCGGTGTCCTCGTCGTCGACAAGCCGCGCGGGCCGACGAGCCACGACGTGGTCGCGCGGGTGCGTCGCGCGCTGCACACGCGCGAGGTGGGGCACGCCGGCACGCTCGATCCGATGGCGACCGGGGTGCTCGTGGTCGCGGTCGGCGAGGCGACGAAGCTCGTGCCGTGGCTCACGTCGCAGGCCAAGGCGTACGAGGCGACGATCGCGCTCGGGGTCGAGACCGATTCGCTCGATGCCGACGGCAAGGAGACGCGGCGGGTGCCGGCGACCGATGCCCTGCGAGCGGCTCTCGCCGAGTCGCGGGGGCCCCATCTCGCGCCTGCCCTGCGCGCCGCCCTCGACGTGGAGAGAGCACGCAAGACCCAGGTGCCTCCCGCGTTCTCGGCCATCCACACCGAGGGCGAGCGCGCGCACGAGCGCGCCCGTCGTGGAGAAGAGGTGGAGCTCGCCCCGCGCGTCGTCTCGGTTCACCGGCTCGACCTCGTCGCGAGCAGCGAGGAGCCTCCGTTCGTCGCCGTCTCGCTCGAGGTGAGCAAGGGCTACTACGTGCGGTCGCTCGCGCGCGATCTCGCGGCGGCCCTCGGCACCGTCGGGCACCTCACGTCGCTGCGGCGCACGCGGTCCGGCTGCTTCGTCGCGGAGGAGGCGCTTCCCCTCGATACACCGGACGACGAGCTCGCGGCGCGCGTCGAGCCTCTCTCGCGCGTCGCCACCCGCGCTCTCCCCGTGGCCCGCCTCACCGAAACGGGCGCCCGCGACGCGCGCCACGGCCGCCGCGTGAAGCCCGCGGACATCGACGCGCCCACGCGCGAGCCGTGTGCCTGGCTGGACGAATCCGGCACGCTCGTCGCAGTCGGAGAGCTGGACACCGACGGAACCGGCCGGGTACTTCGCGGGTTCGGAGCGAGCTAGCCCCGCCTCGCGCCCGGCCCCGCCCCTTCGGCCCGGGACGTCATGTTATGTGACATAACATGGCGGTGGGGATGGGAGCGGCGGTCGACCAGGCGCCGTCGCGCTGGCTGATCATCGTCGTCGTCCCGCTGGTCGTCGCACCGCTGCTGCTGTCGATCGCATCGGTGCTCCTCAGTCCCGCGTTCTTCGCGTGGGGCTGGCCGCCGAACAGCGGCCCGAACCCGGCGTGGTTCGCCCTCGTGGGCGGAGTCATCGGGGTTCTCTTCTGGGGATCCATCCTGCGCAAGCTGCTCCGGGCGATCCGCGGCGTGGAGGCGGAGCACCTCATGCCCCACTGGCTGGTCGTGACCTTCGCGCTCTTCTTCGGCGTCTCCGGCATCGCCATTCTCGCGGCCATGCTCGCGGGGGCGCTCCCGTGGGCCGACGCGTACGGCGCCGGGGCATGCCTGGGGCTCCTCGCGTATCCGATCCGCGAGATCCGGCGGTCCGTCCGCTAGCTCACTTCTTCTTCGGCGGGGCGACGGCGCCCTTGTCGTGCGACGCCGCGTCCTGCGCCATCTTGAGGCGATCGTTCGCCTGCTTGGCGAGCGATCCGTTGGGCGCGAGCTCGAGATACTTCGCGTACTGCGCCGCCGCCTCCTTGTATCGCTTGGCGCTCGCGAGCCGGCCGCCCAGGTAGTAGTGCGCCGGCGCGTAGCTCCCCTCGGCGGAGATGGCGCCCTGCAGGTCGTCCATCGCGCCCTTCTCGTCCTTGAGCCCCAGCTTGCACAGCGCCCGCTCGGTGCGCACCTCGCCGCCGTCCTTCATCTTGATGGCGCGGTCGAAGGTCTTCACGCACGAGTCGAACTCGCCGGCCATGCGGTACTCGAAGCCGATGGAGGCGATCATCCCGTAGTCGTTCTGCACCATGCCGAGCGCCGCATCGAGGTGCGGCGTCGCGCCGCGCACGTGCCACGCGTTGAGCCAGTGAGCGAACGTCAGGTGCATCATCGGGTCGGCCGGCGCGAGCTTGATCGATTGCTCGAACTCCTGCGTGGCCTGATCCTGATCCCCGTGCGCCGCGAGGGCGATGCCCATGCTGGCGTGCAGCGGCGCGCTGCCCGGGTGCTTCGCGATGCCCGCCTTGCACACGGCGAACGCGTCGTCGATGTGCCCGTCGACGACGTAGAGCGCCGCCAGCTCCGCCGCGGCCCCGTCGAGGTCGGGCTTCAGGCCGAGGGCCGACTTGTACGCCGCCTCGGCCGACGCCGTGTCGCCGAGCTTCTCGCACGTCTGCCCGAGGTTCACGAAGGCCTGGTAGTCGCCGGGGTTCTTCTTGGTGGCCGACTCGAAGTCGGTCCGCGCCTCGGTGTAGTTGCCGGCGTCGAACGCCTTCAGCCCGGCAGCGACGTCGGGAGACGGCGGACCGTCCGGCGCCGGGTTCGACGAAGCGCTCGTGTCGGCCGGCGCCGCGCTCGACGAGTCCGCCGGCGTGGCCCCCCCGGTCTGGGCAGGCGGCGTGCTCGACCCACCGCAGGCGGCGAGCACGAGTGTGACGAGGACTGCACCCTTGGCTCTCATGGGGTCATCCTACTCCCATCGACGGCACGGACGAGCGCGTCGTGGACGGCCGCGAACCGCGCCCCCGGCTGCACCCGCGTACCGTCCAGCTCGTTCACGTAGAACACGTCGGCCACCCGCGTCCCCTCGGTGTTGATCTTCGACAGCGCGATCGACAGCCCCAGCTCGTGCAGTGCCCGCGACACCGTGTAGAGGAGGCCGGGCCGGTCCTTGGCGAAGACCTCGATCACCGTGTGCCGCGGCGACGCGCGATCGTCGACCTGGACCTCGGTGGGGACGGCGGGGCTCGGCCGCTCGCGCCAGGGCGACGCACCGCCCACGCGTGCCGACAGCAGGTCCGCGGGGCTGACCCGCCCGGCGCACACTTCCTCCAGATCGCGCGCGAGGCGGGCCAGCGCTTGCTCCACGCCCGACGTGCCGCCCTCGCGATCGCGCACCCAGAAGAGGTCCACCGCCTCCGCGCCACGCGGGCACTCGCGGGAGTAGACCTGCGCGGCGAGCACCTCGAGCCGGTTGGCCGTGATGGCCGCCGCGATGCTCGCGAGGAGACCCGGCCGGTCCGCCGCGACGACGCACAGCTCGGCCGCCTCCGGGTGCCGCGAGGGGACGCGCTGCACCGTCGCGCTGCTCTCGCCGCGCGCGGCCGCCACGCGCGCGTGCATCGCGATCGACTCGGCGGCGTTCGCGAGCAGGTAGCGCTCGGGCATCGACGCCAGGAACGTGTCGAGCTGCTTCCCACCCTCCGGCCACGCGCGAACCGCCGTCTCCCGCACACGCTCGATCCGCGCCTGGTCGGCCTGCGGCTGGTGTCCCGACAGGTGCGCCTCGGCGGCGAAGTACAGCTCGTCGAGCATGCGCGCCTTCCACGAGGTCATCGCGGTCGGCGACGTGGTCGACAGGTCCGCCACCGTGAGCAGGTAGAGATCGCGCAGCCCCTCGCGCCCTCGCAGGTTGCGGCAGAACTCCTCGATGGTCGCGGGGTCGTCGAGGTCCCGCCGGGTGGCCACGTGGTACATGAGGAGGTGGTCGAGGACGAGCTGGCGCGCCTCGTCCACCTCGTCCGTCGTGAGGCCGAGCCGCGGCAGGATGCGCTCGCACAGATCGGCCCCCGTCTTCGAGTGGTTCTTGCGCGAGCCGCTCGCGTCCGGCCATCCCTTGCCCACGTCGTGCAGCAGCGTCGCGAGAAAGAGCGGCCGTGGGCGCGCGATCTCGGCGGCCAGGCGCGAGGCCAGCGGGAACTCGTGCGCGAGCTCCCCGCGCGCGAGCTGCCGCAGCCGATCGACCGCGGCCACCGAGTGAACGTCCACCGTGTACACGTGGTAGACGTCGTGGTGCACGCGCCCGGTCACCGGGAGGAACTCGGGCACCATCGCGAGCAGCAGCCCCACGTCGTGCAGCTCGGCGACGATGGACCCGCGCCGCGTCTTCGCCTCCGGCACCGTGCACACGAGCTCCACGAAGCTCGCCGCCGCCTCCGTCGACGCGCGCAGCCGGTCGCACCACGCCGGATCCGCCGCCGCGCGCGCCACCGCATCGCGCGCGAACGGCAGCACCGGCGCCGCCACGCGCACGCACGCCGAGAAGAGACGCAGCGCGAGCGCCGGATCCCCCTGCAGCTGGCCGGTGCCCGCAATGGTCACGTGCCCGTCGAACACGTGCACGCCGCCCCCGAGGTCCGAGGCCACCGCCTTGCCTCGCCGCCGCGGGGGCCGCAGTCGCTCGTAGAGGCTCTCGCGGGCCCGCGTGATGGCGCGCGCGTGCAGGTAGTAGTCCTGCATCAGCCGCTCGGCGGCGCGTGCGCGGTCGTCGCCGTAGCCCATCGCCAGCGCGAGGGCCTCCTGCTCCTCGAACCCGAGGCGGTCGCTCTTCCTCCCGGCCCTCGCGTGCAGCCGGTTGCGCACGCGCCAGAGGAACTCCTCCGCCGATGCGATCTCGTGCGCCTCGCGCCCCACCAGCACGCCGACCCGAACGAGGTCCCCCCACGCGTCGTCCCCCACGCGATAGCGCGCGCGCGCCGCCCAGCGCACGCCGTCGAGATCGCGCAGCCCCCCCGCGCCGCTCTTCACGTCGGGCTCGAGCAGGTACACCGACCCGCCGAAGCGCTCGTGCCGCCCGGCCGCCTCCTCGACGAGCCGGTCGATGAACGCCCCGAGCTCCCGCTCCGCGAAGAGCCCCTCGCCCGCCTGAGTCACCAGCTCGTCGAGCAGCGCGCGATTGCCCGCGAGGTGCCGCAGGTCGAGCAGCGCCGTCGCCGTCGGCAGGTCCTTCTGCGCCAGAGACACCGCCTCGGCCGCGCTCAGCACCTGATGCCCCACCGAGAGCGTCGCGTCCCACAGCGGGTAGAGGAGCGCCTCGGCGAACGCCCCCGCCTGCTTCATCGACACCTCGCGCGGGTCCACGACGAGCGCCACGTCCGCGTCGCTCCGCAGGGCCACCGCGCCGCGCCCGAAGCTGCCGACCGCCGCGAGGGCGATGCCCCTCGCGTCGCTCAGGCGTGCCGTGCGCGCGGCCGTCTCGAACGCCTGAGCGAAGCACGACTCCAGGAAGGCGGCGTTCGACCGGCCGAGGGGCAGGCCGTCCTCCCCCGCCCCGAGCTTCTGGGCCATCGACGCCCGGTGGGCCTCGACCGCCTCGCGCAGGTTTCCGGACTTCCCAAACACGTGGCTTTTCATCTAGTCTTTCGCGCGGCTGATACCAGTTTCGAGGGCGGGCGCGCGCCCGAGGGGATTGATGAGAATGCGCGCCTCGTCCGTCCAATCCCGCAGGGAGGCATGTTCATGAGGATAAACAAGGTTGTTCTGCCGCTGCTCACCATCGCCGCCATGTGCCTGGGAGGCGCGGGAGTGAGCGCCTGTCACGCAGATGCAGAGGCGCAAGTCGGTGGCGCAACACCGCCTCCGCCGCCTCCCCCGCCGCCGCCGCCCGCGCCGCC
>DASVWO010000488.1:0-39861 GCA_036393165.1 Polyangiaceae bacterium
AGTGGTCCAGCGAGTAGGTCCACTTTGGCCCAATCCGACTGGACCAAGATGTCCAAGCCGACCATCGACTTTCCCCTGGTGCTGCAGGACGGGGCCACGGGCCTGCAGTCGGCCGTTTACGACGCCGTCCGCAGGGCGATCCTCGAAGGGAGGATCGAGGCCGGCGCCAGACTGCCGGCGACTCGCGATCTGTCCGAGCAGCTGGGCGTCGCGCGGGGCACGGTGGTCTCGGCGTACGAGCAGCTCGTTGCCGAGGGGTATCTCTCCGGGCAGCGAGGAGCGGGGACGTTCGTCTCCGACGCGCTTCCCGATCGGTGGTTCTCACCGCGCCGGAAGGCGACGATCTCGCGAAAGCCCCGAGGGGCAACTCTTTCCACGCGAGGTGCAGCGCTCGCGCGCGCCCGGTTCCCCGTGGCGCTTCCCGGGGCTCCGCGGCCTTTTCTCCCTTACACGCCCGCAGTGGATCTCTTTCCGCGGGCTCGTTGGGGCCAGCTCGTCGCGCGTCATGCGCGGGTGAGGCACGCCGCTCGCTTTCGCGATCTGGATGCGCGTGGGTACCGTCCTCTTCGCGAGGCGCTCGCCGAGCACCTGCGCGTGTTCCGGGGAGTCCGTTGCGATGCCGAGCAGGTGCTCGTCCTGGCGGGAGTCCATCAGGCGCTGGACCTGGTGGCCCGCATGCTGCTGGACCGTGGCGAAAGCGTCTGGCTGGAAGATCCGGGGTACTTCGGCGCTCGGCGTGTGCTTCACGCCGCCGAGCTGGATGTGGTGCCGGTACCGGTCGACGACTCGGGCCTCGACGTCGAGCGAGGGATCGCAGCCGCGCCGCACGCGCGGCTCGTCTACGTGACGCCTGCCCACCAGGCGCCTCTGGGGAGCACACTCTCTCTCGACCGCCGCATGCGCCTGCTCGACTGGGCGGATCGATCGGGGGCATGGATCTTCGAGGACGATTACGACAGCGAGTTCCGCTACGAGGGCAGGCCGCTGGCCGCCCTTCAGGCGCTCGACGATCGCGACGTCGTCATCCACGCGGGCACGCTGAGCAAGGTCATGTTCCCGGGCCTGCGCCTCGCGTACCTCGTCGTGCCCGAAGCCCTGGTGGATCCATTCACGGCGGGCATGTCGATGCTGCACCGCTACGTCCCTCTCGTCCCGCAAGCCGCGGCCGCGGACTTCATCGCGGAGGGCGATCTGGGTCGTCACGTCCGGCGTGCGCGCAACGTCTACGGGGAGCGTCGCGCGAGCATGATGTCCGCGCTCTCGAGCGAGATCGGCGATCGGCTGGACGTCGCCGGAACGACCTGCGGGATGCAGGTGCTCGCGCGCCTCACCAACCGCACGAGCGATCGGGCGGTTTGCCGGTCGGCGTACGACGCCGGGCTCGAGGTGCTGCCTCTGTCGAAGTTCGCGATCCGACCTCTTCGTCGCGGAGGCCTGGTGCTTGGCTTCGCCGCCGTCGAGGCGAGCCGAACCCGGCGAGCAGTCGGCTTGCTCCGTCAGGTTCTTGCGACGTTTCGCTAGCGTCCCCTCCGTTCGCGTACAGTGCCGCCGTGTCGAGAACGACGCTCACAGCGGTCACGGGGGCCACGGGACACATCGGGAGCAACCTTGTGCGGGGCCTGCTCGAACGCGGCCGACGTGTGCGCGCGCTCGTGTACGAGCACTCTCCGGCGCTCGACGGCCTCGACATCGAGCGCGTCCCCGGCAACGTCCTCGAGCCGGTGACGCTGGCGCAGGCGTTCGAAGGCGTGGACGTGGTGTTCCATCTCGCCGCCATGATCTCCATCAACGGGGACCCGCGCGGCATGGTCGGCCGCATCAACGTGACGGGGACGCGCAACGTGGCGGCTGCTGCGCGCGCGGCCGGCGTGCGGCGGATGGTGCACTGCAGCTCCATTCACGCCTTCGATCTCGTGGGGGCGACGGGCGTGGTGGACGAAACCAGTGCGCGCGCATCCTCGAGGCGTCACTTCGCCTACGACCGCTCCAAACACCAGAGCGAGCAGGCGCTGCACGAGGAGATTGCGCGCGGGCTCGACGCGGTCATCGTCAATCCCACGGGTGTCATCGGCCCGTTCGACTTCGCGCCTTCGCGCATGGGTCGCGTGCTCATCGACCTCTACCACCGGCGGGTCCCGGCGATGGTGCGCGGCGGCTTCGACTTCGTCGACGTGCGCGACGTGGTGAGCGGCATGCTCGCCGCGCAGGAGCACGGCCGAACGGGCGAGAACTACATCCTGTCCGGTCGCTACCACCGCGTGAGCGACATCGCGAGCGGCGCCTACGCCGTCACGGGCAAGGCGCCTCCCGCCTTCTCTCTGCCACCGTGGCTGGTCGCACCGGGGGTGCCCATCGCAGCGTGTGTCGGCAAGCTGCGTCGAGAGGAGCCGCTGTTCACGTTCGAATCGCTACGAACGCTCTCCTACCGATGCGACGTCTCGAGCGCGAAGGCGACGCGCGAGCTCGGGTTCTCCGCGCGAGAGCTTCCTCGCACGCTTCACGATACGTACTCCTGGTTCTCGTCCGCCGGCATGATCCACTGACACGTCTCAGAGGCCGAAGCGCTGCGCGTACGGCTCGGGGAGCGGGGCTTCGAACTCGATTCCCAGTCCGCGCTCGCCGCGTCGCGAGAGGGCGTCGCGGATCCACCGCACGTGGCCCTTTGCGAACACTTCGCCGTTGGCGGATACGATCTGCAGCACCACCGGGGAGTCGAGTGCGAGCTGCCGATCCGTCGCCACGAAGACGCCGCGCACGGAAAGGTTGATTGCGCGCCCGGTGAAGAACTGGGAGTCGCCCGCGACGGATACCTCCCCTTCGAAGGCGAGCCTCGTCGCGGACCGACGCTCGCCCTCCTGCGATTCAGGCGCGTCCTCAGTATCCCGACAGGGATAGTGCATCCAGGGCCGCACCAAAGCAAGAAGCGCGCGCGTCGGGGGGACCCACGATCCCGCGGGAATCCGCAGGAGTCTGGTCGATCTTCCTGGTCACCGCGGCTGCCAACCCGGAAAGGGCCGCGATCGGGGTCCTTGTGCGCGGGTCAGCGCACGGCCGAAGCGGCGGCGCGGAGCAGCCCCTCCGCTTCACGCGCCATCCGGCCCACGATGTCCGCGGCCGGCTCGATGCGCTCGAGCAAGCCCACGCCCTGGCCGGCGTAGATGAGCGCGGACGAGTAGTCCTCTGCCTCGCGCGCCGCCTGGAAGGCATGGGCCGCTTCTTCGTCTCGCGCGAGCGCGGATTCCTGGCCGTGCCACCGCTTCGTGAACGCGTTGGCGATCGCCCGGCCCGGGAACGGCTCGGGCCAGGGGATCCCCTGCACGACGTCGAAGACATGGGTGTGTACAGTGTCGGTCTCTCGTGCTGCGACGAGCTCGCGACGCGCCACCGCCGAGTTGCGCGCCTCTTCAGCGACGAGCAAGCGCGTTCCGAGGAACGCACCCTGCGCCCCAGCGGCGAGCACCGCTGCCAGGCCTCGACCGCTACCGATTCCGCCCGCCGCCAGGACGGGCACGCGAACACACTCGAGCACGATCTGGAGGAGCGGCAACGTTCCGACGCCCCCGGTGTGCCCGCCCGCCTCCGTTCCTTGGGCGACGACGACGTCCACGCCGGCCGCTTCCGCGGCGATCGCGCTCCGGCGGTCCTGCACCTGGGACAGCACACGGATGCCCGCGTCGCGAAGCCGCGAGACGAATGGTGCGGGATCCCCGAAGGAGAGCGACACGGCGAACGGTTTCGCCGCGATCGTCGCCTCGAGCAGATCCGGGCGCGCCTCGAGCGCCCACACCATGAGCCCGATGCCGTAGGGTCGCTCACCCAGGAGGCCGCGAACCTCCGCCACGTCCCGCTGGAGTTGCTCGACAGGTTGCGTGCTCGCGACTCCCATCATCCCGAGACCGCCTGCGTTCGAGACGGCCGCAGCGAGCCGTCCACCTGCCATCGGCGACATCGGTGCGCCGACGATGGGCACCTGAAGACCCCAGCTTTGCGTGAGAAAGGTCGAGACCACGGCGAACCAATGGGGCCGGCACGCCCGATGGGCAAGCCAGCTTACTTCGGGACTCGCCCGACGGTGCCAGCCGCGTCGTCGGTGAAGTAGAGGTACGTCGCGTCGAACGCGAAGTAGGAGGGAGGGCTGCTCTGCGCCGTGAACAGTTGCGTCGTCCCCTGGCAACCTCCTGCGCTCGGCGTGCAGCTGTAGACGCCTCCGTTGCGGAGGGCCCAGTAGATCTTTCCGGAGTTGGCGGCGAGCGCCGTCACGTTGACGCCCTTGGGAGGAGAGTAGAGCGAGGTGTAGTTGTCGGTCGTCGGGCAGCCGCTGGGCGGTGCCGGGCACATCGCGATGACGTTCGCCGAGCCCCCCCCGTCCGGCAGCGTGGTGCCGACGGCCGCGTACACGTTGTACGCATCGGCCGCCACCTTCGTGGCGCCGCGGCTCAGGGCCATCACGGTGTTCTCGGTGACCGTGCACGTGGTGTTCGTCGCGCAGCCGTGCACGCCGTCGCCGTCCGCCACGAGCACCCAGTCACTGCCGGGCGAGACCGTCATGTCGACGATCGGGCCTGCGTCTATCGCGATGATGCTCGTGGGGGAGCAGGTTGCCCCTTCGCCCGGACAGCGGCTCACGTTCCCACCGTTCGCGAAGTACACGTCCCACGTCGCGCTCATGGGATCCACGGCAATTGGACCCGCTCCCGTCCAGCCATACGCCAGGGCGAACCCGTTGGCGTTGCACCCGGACGGCGGGTCGCAGTCGTAGATTCCGTCTCCCTCGACCCAGTAGGCGGTTTGCCTCGAAGCGACGATCTGGCCGGGCGGCTGCATGGTGTTCATCGTCAGCAGGCCGTGCGTCGAGCACGCGGGCAAGGCGCAGTAGCCGATTTGCCCCGGCGATCCGCCGTTGGTCCAGACGAGGTTCGGTGGGCTGCCGGGAATCACGGCGATTCCGTTGGGGTGCGACTGCATCGTCACGAGCGTCTCGCCACTTCCACCGCCGTCTCCTCCGCTGCCACTGCCGCTCCCTCCCCCGCTTCCGCCACCGCTGCCACTTCCGCTGCCGCTGCTTCCGCCCGCGCTGCCACTGCTGCTGCCGCCATCGCTGCTTCCGCTGCTCGACCCCCCGGCGTTTGCCTGGCACAAGCCGTCGATGCAGGTTGCGCCCACGCCGCACGGCGTGTCTTTGTCGCAGACCTGCCCGACCGACCCGTCCGCGAGCGGGTCGACGTGTCCGAATCCGAGCACGTCCTTGCATCCGGCGCCCGCGCCGACGCCGACGACGAGGAGCGTCGCCGCAACACCCGCGAGCCCGACGCGCGCGCTCACCACGCCCCCCGCACCACGGCGCCGCCGAGCGTCGGCGCAATCTGCAGCGCCGCAGCCGGCGTTCTCGCGTCGCCGCGAGGCGCCGTGAAGTAGAGCGTGACTCCCAGCGCCGCCACGACGGCGCCACCGACGAACACCCATGTGCCGACGTTCGCGAGGCTCTGCCCGCTCGTCTCGTCCTGCCGCGCGCTCTGCGTGCACACCCCGTTCTTGCAGCCGCTCTGCGACTGGTCGTACTCGTGCTTGCCCAGGAGCCCGAGCGTGACGCCCGTGCCCATCGCCGCGAGCCCGACGGCCCCTGCGACGATCGCCCAAGTGCGCTGCGACGAGCCGGCGGACGACGCCTGCTCTCCTTTCGGCGGCGCCGCTGCGGGCGCCGCCGATGCATTCTCACCCGACGCCGACTCCAGCGGAGGGACGGTGACCGTCTGCGCTCCCGCCGCGGTCAGCGTCACCGAGAGCGACACGCTCTTGCGCTTCGGCGCGCTCGCGGCGATGACGTGCGATCCGGGGTCCACCGGCAACGCCAGCCCCCAGCTCCCGGCGGGCACCACCTCGCCGTCGCGCGTCACATTCAGCCCTTCGACCGCGCTCGTCGGCGGCACCACCACCGAGAGCTTCGCGAGCTTCGGCTCCAGCGCCGCCGCGTGATCGCGCGCGAACCTCTCGCGCGCGGCCTCACCGGCGTCCTTTGCCGCGCGCGCCGCCTCCTTGTAGGTGGCCCACGCGCTCGCCGTCTGTCCGTTGCGCTCGTAGCAGACGCCGAGGTTGAGCAGCGTCCCGACGCCCGGGTCGAGCCTCTGGCTGTCGGCGAATCGCGCGCAAGCCTGCGCGTAGTTCTTGGCGTCCATCAGCCGCTTGCCCTCGGCGAAGAGCGCCTCCGCGGTGGCCTTGTCCGAGGCGTTCGTGTCGGCGCGCGCCGTGCACGGTCTCAGCGTCCCCGCGGCGACCGAGAGTGCGAGCGCCAGCGCAAGCCAGAAGCGCCTCATGCGGATGGACGAGAGTACCCCTCAGTGCATGCCGTCGTCGCCCTCGACGTAAACGGTGCGCTTCTGTGCGTCGGCGATCTTGTGCTCGGCGGCCGTGACGAGGCTCGTCGTGTGGACGTAGGTGCCGCCGATGATGACCGCGCCGCCGAGGGCGAAGACGAGCGACACGTACCAGACGAGCCGGCTCGAAAGGAGCAGAGCGACCGACGCGATGACGATCCCTATCTCGGCGGCGAGCTGAGCGCGCTCGTACCACTCCGCCGCGAAGAAGTGCGCCTCGATCTTGTCGTCGTAACACTCGGCGTCCTCCTGGGCCTCCTTCATGTCGTGCTCGTAGCGCTTCGCCAGCCCTTGCAGGTGCTGCTCGTCCTCGGGGTCGGGCGTGAGCACGTCGGCCAGCTCCTTGGTCGAGATGGCGATGCCGGCCTTGAGCTCCTGCGTGTCCTCGTCGTCCGACTTGCCCGAGACGCGCCTCGCCTCCGCGAGCCGCGACTCGAACTTGTCGACCTCGCTCTTGGTCGGCGTGATGGCGTGCAGCATCTCCACGTCCGCCTGCATCACGCGAAACTTCATCGACTCCGCCTGGTACGTGCCGAACCGGTTGCTCTGCTCGACCATCGTCGCGATGAGATCGGTGCGGGCGGCGCCCACCATGGCGGCGCAGAAGGCGAGCATGACTCCCAGGATGGCCATCGTGATGCCGATGCCCGTGCCGGGTCCGTTCTTCGCCGCGTGACTTGTCTCGTGCATCGCCGGAGACGGGCAGCGTACCAGTAAGTTGGGGGCCCAATCAGCGCTTCCGCGACGCGCCGGGGGTCGTGCCGGTCCAGCGCTTGTAGGCGCGGGCGAAGGCGCGCAGGTCGGCGTACCCGAGGAGGAAAGCGACCTCGGTGAGCGGGCGGCGGTAGTCCTGCAGGTACACCTGCGCCAGCGCACGGCGCACGTCGTCGGTCACCCCGCGGAAGCTCGTGCCCTTCGACGCGAGCCATCGCTGCAGCGCGCGAGTGCTCATGCCCATCGCGTGCGCCACGCGCTCGATGTTCGGCTCGCCCTTCTGGAGCGAGAGGCGCACCTTCTCGCGAAGCGGCTCGAGCTCGTCGTTGGGCCCGAGGCGCACCACCCGCTCGCGCGCCTCCCGATCGAGCAGCGAGTACAGGGCGTCGTCGGCGGTCGGGATGGGCAGATCGAGCAACGACTCGTCGAAGCTCATCCCGTTCGCGCCGGCGGCGAACAGAAGTGCGTCGGTGCCGAAGTACCGAACGAGCTCCGTGGTGTCCGGCGGGGCCGCGTGCGCGAACCAGACGCGATGGGGGCTCCAGGTCTGCCCCGCGATCTCCCGGCCGATCTTGAAGAAGATGGCGAGGATGAACTCGTTGGCCTGTCTCCCGAGGCAGAGAGGCTCCTCGGCGATGCGCGCCTCGACCTGCACCTCGCCGTCGTGCGTACCGACGTGGAACACGAGCAGGTTGTTGAAGAGCGGCACGTATCGCACGAGCCGGTCCAGCGCTTCGCGCGTCGTGGGCGCCGATCGGAACACGAACTCCACGAGCCCGTAGGCGCCCCGCGGCAGCGCCATGGCGGCGTGAAGACCGATCATCGGATCGCCGAGCCTGTCGGCCAGCGCATCGCCGATCGCGTGGAAGCGCGCGAGCGGGATGGCGACCTCCGACTCGTGCTCGGGGTCGAAGTCGATCCCCACATCCACCCCGAGCATCGAGAGATCCATCCCTGCCGCGCGCAGGCGCGCGAGGAAGATCGGGAGCACCTGAGAGCGCATCTCGAGCATCAGGAGCGTCTCACGTCGTCATCGGTCCGCACTCTGGCGTGAACGGCCATGGTCCGGCGCTTCGCGCGTCTGGATAGTAGGTGCATGCCCATCGCGCGCGAAGTCAGGTCGTTCTTGTCGTTCACCGTGATCTGCATCGTGTCGTGCGGCGAGGCGGGCTGCACCGCGACGAGTCCCGCGAGCGAGCCGGCCGTCTCGCAATCGAGTCGCGTCGGGGGCGCTGGCGCGTGTGCCTATTATGGAGGCAACGGCCCGAGCGTCTACGGCGGTCAGAGCGGACTGACGGAGAGCTACGCGTCCATGGTGGACGGCGCGCGTCTCGGCGCGTTGCGATTGAACTTCCGCCTCGATGGGCAGAGCTCCTGGAACGACGCGCTGCTCGGGCAGTACGACGCATACGTCGGGGTCGCGCGCGAGCACGGTTACGACGTCCTCGGACTCGTCGCCAACGAGGCGGTCCCCGGGGACCAGACCGCGTGGAACGGCGATTACGACGCCACGGGATACAGCCCCTACGTCCAGCAGTTCGTCGACGTCGTGGGCATGCTCATGCGCCGCTACGGCGGAACCATCAAGAACTGGGAGCTCTGGAACGAGCCGAACGCGTGGTCCAACCCGAGTTACGCCGACGACCCGGCGCACGCGGGAGGCACGTACATCCTGCCGCAGGTCTACGCGAAGATGCTGGCCGAGACGTCGCTGCAGAACGCGGACACGATGGGCGCGCAGGGGCTGCACCTCGTGACGGGCGGCCTCTTCGCGCACGACATCGGGGGCAGCTTCTCGCCTGCGACCGACTACTTCGAGCAAGTGCTCTCGCAGGGTGTCTGGGACTGGATGCAGGCCAACACGGGCCGGCGCTACCCCTGGGACGGCGCGGGCTACCACCTGTACATCGACCAGTCGGGCTCGACGAGCAGCGATCACCTCATGCAATACGTCGACGCCATCCAGAGCCTGAAGGTCCAGTACGGCGATTACACCCCGCTGTGGATCACCGAGTTCGGATGGCAGACGTGGAACGTTCCCGAAGACGTGCAGGCGGCCAACATCGACGTGGCCCTGCAGACGTTCGAGTCTCGCGGCGACGTCGCACGCACGTTCGTCTTCAAAGTGGATGACTACGACTCGTGGGGCATATTTCACGACTACGGCGGGCCCAAGCCCGCGATCAGTGTCTTCCAGACGCATACCGCGACATGCGCCAGCCAGTGACTCCGGAGATGAATCAGGAGTGATGCAAGATGACCCCGCCGGCGCCGACGGTCCAAACGTCGCTCGCCTCGCCGCCGACGCTCTGCAGGTTCTGCGTCGTGCCGCTCGCCGCCGGTGACCACGCGCTCCCGGTCCAGTGCAGGATCACGCCGGCGACGCCGACGGCCCATACGTCGCTCGGGCCGCGTCCCCAGACGCCATGAAGGTCGCTCGTGACGCCGCTCGGCACCGTCGACCAGCTCGATCCGTTCCAATGCAGCGTCGTGCCTTGCGCTCCGACGGCCCACGCGTCCGGAGCGCCGCTGGCCCACACTGCATAGAGGATCTGCGTCGTGCCGCTGGTCGAGGGCGACCACGCGCTGCCGTTCCAGTGCTCGATCGCGCCGGCGTTGCCGACGATCCAGACGTCGTTCGCCGCCGTTCCCCACACGCCGGTGAGGCCCGTGAGCGAGAGGGACGTCCGCGTCCAGCTGCTACCGTTCCAGTGCTCCTCGTCGTCCACGCCGCTGTACGAACCCACCGCCCAGACATCGCCCGGCCCGCTGCCCCAGACGGCGGCGAGGTTTTCGAGCGGGGTTCCGCTCGGCGCCATGTCGGTCCAGGCGCTTCCATTCCAGTGCTGCGCGTCGCCGTTCGTGCCGACGGCCCAAACGTCGCTGCTGCCGCTGCCCCACACGGCGACCGGGTTGAACGGCGAGGAGGCCTGGAAGGTCCAGCGCGTTCCCTTCCAGCGGGCGAAGGTGCCGGCGCCGACCGACCAGGCGTCGCTCTGTGACGCGGCCCAGACGCCGCTGAACTGGTTCGTCGTGGAGGTCCACCCGAGCCAGTTGCTGCCGTCCCAGTGAAGGATGGTGCCGGACGAGCCGACGATCCACGCGTCCGAAGGGCCGGTCGCGAACACGTCGTTGATCGGCGAGGTCGTGGGGCTCGTGACGGAAGACCACATGCTGCCGTCGTAGTGGAGGATACCGGTGTTGAAGCTGCTGACGGCCCAGACATCGCTCGGGCCGCTGCCGGACACGCCGTGCATGTATCCGGCGCCCGAGGTCACGTTCGTCCAGGCGGTGCCATCCCAGTGGGCGACTCCGTTCGTGGAGCCGGTGAGGCCGCCGAAGTTGCCGACGGCCCACGCGTCGGTCGGGCTCGTGCCCCACACACGGCTCACAGCGCCGCTGTAGTTGTCGATGTAGTACTGGGTCCACTGCGAGCCGTCCCAGTGATCGATGCCGGCGAAGGTGTCGCCCTGGCCGACCATCCAGACGTCGGTCGGCCCCGTGCCCCACACGCCGTAGAACATGCCCGTCGTGGCGGTCGTCGTGACGGCGGTCCACGCGCTGCCGTTGTAGTGGAGGACCGTCGGCGCCGAGGAGACGCTCGAGCCGCCGACCGCCCAGACGTCGGTCGATCCACTGCCCCACACGCCGTCGAGCGCGCTGCTCGTGCCGCTCGTGGAGGGGGACCAGCTCGAGCCGTCCCAGTGGAAGATCTCGCCGCCGTACCCGACGGCCCACGCGTCGGTGGGGCTCGCGGCCCAGACGCTGGAGAGCAGGTAGCCGGAGCCGCCGAGGCCCTTGGCGGAGACGGACCAAGCGGTACCGTCCCAGTGCAGGATCACGCCATCGAGGGGAGAGGCGGCGCCACCGACGGCCCAAACGTCGTTGGGGCCGGTGCCGCCGAGGGCATTGAGAGAGACCGTGGGAAATCCGCCCTCGGGAGGATTGCTCCAGCACCAGCCGTCGGCGGTGCACGGTCCGAGGGTCGATGAGCCGTCCGCCGGGGCATCGCCGAGCGCGTCGGACGCGCTGGCATCGGTGGCGTCGCTGCCGGAAGCATCGGGCGTCGCTTCGGAAGGAGCGTCAGCGCCGACGGCAGCGTCAGCGTCAGCGCCGGCGGCAGCATCGGTGTGAGCGTCAGCGTCAGAGCCGGTTCCGGCGTCAGCGTCGGAGCCGGGGCCAGCGTCGGAGCGAGCTTCCGCGGAAGGGCCGTCGGTGGTCGAGTCGGCCGCGTCCATCGCGGCGTCGGACTCGGAGTCACCCGCTTCCGAGGCGTCGTCGCCAGTCGCGTTGGTACCTCCGTTCGAGGAACAGGCGGCGACGAGCGCCAGCGAGAGCGCGAACGAAGCGGCGGCCCACCATCGTCGTGCCATCCGGGTGACCCTCCTCAAGAGTTCGACGAGATCCGACCGAGCCTCATGCAACGGTAAACGAGTGGACCCGAGGACTCCATGCTCACGGCACGTCCGTGAGCGGCGTCGCGTGGGCGCCGGCGTCTCTCGTGGTGGAGCGAGGGTGCTGCGGCGTCCCCTGCCGTCGAGGCGAAGGCGATGGCGACGGCGGCGGCTCCTCGGCGACCGAGTCGGATGGCGGAGGCGCGGGCGGCGAAGCAGCGTGCAGTAACGTGGCGACGGCGGGCGCCGAGGCAGCGGAGGACGCTGGCACTTCAGGGACCGAACGCGTCCCTCGCGCCCACAAGAGCGCCGTCACGAAGGACGCGAGCAAGATCCCTCCGCCGAACCCCCACACAGCCGTGCGACGCGTGCGCGCCGCGTACACGTCGGTCGTCGCCTCACCGCGCGTCTCGTTCGCGCGCCGCGCGACCAGGTGGGTC
The DNA here is from genome assembly GCA_036393165.1 of Polyangiaceae bacterium. GTDB lineage: Bacteria > Myxococcota_A > Polyangia > Polyangiales > Polyangiaceae > Palsa-1150. The sequence goes on from DASVWO010000488.1 coordinate 11,920, forward strand.
GTCGCCCTGCGCTCCAGCGCTTCGTTCGCCGAGGCGTCCGCCGGCACTTCGCGAGCCCGCGCGGCGACCGCCGCAACTCGCCCACGCCGCGAGACGGCGCTCGCCATCTCGAGCGCCTCAGCCAGCTCGACGACGGTCTGGTGGCGATCCCGCGGCCGTTTCTCGAGACAGCGCATGACCACGGCCGCGACGTCGGGCGAAAGCTCCGGCCGGATCTCCCGCGGGGGCCGCGGCGTCTCGGTGAGCACCACGGCGCACAGCGCCTGCACGGTCTCCGCCTGGAACGGAGGCACTCCGGTGAGCAGCTCGTAGGCGCACACGCCCAGCGACCAGACGTCGCTGCGCGCGTCCACCTCCTTGGGCGCGCGCATCTGCTCCGGGCTCATGTACGCGGGGGTGCCCATCGCCCGCGACGTGATGGTGAGCGAGGCGGCGGTGGGCTCGCTCCACTTGGCGACCCCGAAGTCGAGCACCTTGACGAGCGGCGCCCCATCGGACGCCTCGGTCAGGAACAGGTTGTGCGGCTTGAGATCGCGATGAACGATGCCGAGCGCGTGGGCCTCGGCCACGGCCTCGCAAGCCTGGAGAACGTAGCCGACGGCCTCCGCTTCCGGCAGGGCGCCGCGCTCCGCGAGCACCGTGCCCAGGTCCTTGCCGACGAGGTACTCCATGACGATGAACGGCGTGCCGTCGGGAAGGCTGTCGACGTCGAGGACTCGCGCCGACTTCTCGCTGCGCAGGCGCACCGCCGTATGGGCCTCGCGGGCGAAGCGCTCGGCCGCAGGGTCGTCCGGCGCCCAGTCCTCGGCAGCGAGCAGCTTGATGGCGACGGTCGATCCGAGCTGCACGTGCTTCGCGGCGACGACGACGCCCATCCCGCCCCGACCGATCACGCGCTCCACGCGGTACTTGCCCTGGATCAGGTCTCCGGGCCGGATCGGGAGCTTCGCGGTGCTCATGGCTAGAGCTGCATGCAGGTACCAGCCACGCTGCCCGTGCACGACAGACCGAAGCAGCAGTCCGCGTTCGCCTTGCAGCTTCCACCTGCGGCCGTGCAGGCCAGGCACTTGCCCTCGCTGTTGCACGTGCCCGCGCAGCAATCGGCGTTGGTGACGCAGGGTGAAGCGCCCATCGGGAGGCACGGGCCGGTGCACCGCTGGGCGGCGACGTCGCACTCGCCGTTGCAGCAATCCGCCGCGGTCGTGCAGAGCTCACCGCGGTCTGCGCAGCAGGAGCCGCCGGCGGCGCAGTGCTTCGGACTGCAACACGACACGCCGCCGCAGCTCGGGCAGTTCTCGGGCGGCAACGACGAACCGACGGCGTCCGCGCCGTCGGCTCCCGGGGCCGCGTCGTGCGCGTCCGGAGGCGGAGCCGATGCATCCTGCTCGCTGATGAAGGTCACTTCCTGCACGCCGGCGACCTGAGCGCAGGCCACGGCGCCGGGAGCGAGAAGGAGCACGGCGAGACCGGCAAGGACGGCCTTCACCAGTGGCCTCCGACCGATGCGCCGAAGGTCCCCGTCCCGACCGTCGGCGCGACGCGCACACCCGCGCGTGGGGCGGTAAAGTAGAGGAGGGCACCACTCGCGAGGGCAACACCGCCCGCCACGAAGCAGGTCGTGGCTATCGTCGAGAACGACTCGGCGCCATCGTTGGCATCCCGGACGGTGTTCTCGTTCGCAGTGCCGCAGCGTGGGTAGGCGCCGCCGCACGCGTTCGCGGCGTCCTTCTGATCGTGAATCGCCCTCAAGCCGGCGATCGTGCCGGCGGCAATGCCTACCAGACCGACGCCGCCGAGCCCCAGACCGAGCGTGCGCTGCGTCGATCCGTCGCCGCCCAGTGGGGATGTAGGACGAGGAGGCGACGGCGCGGGCGCCGGCAGGGTGGCGAGCGGCGGAAGCGTGATGGATCGCCCCGGCGCATCCGGCGGGAGCGCGAGGACGATCGGCTCTCTGCCGGGTGCGGACGCATCGAGTCGATGCCCGTCCGGGCTCACCGCGAGCCAGCCGTCCGCGAAGAGGAGCGGATCGACGGGAGCTCCGTCGAGAACGAGACTCAGTCCGGCGATACGCGGCACGACGACGAGCTCGAGGCTGCGCTCGAGGGCGTGCGAGCGCGTGCGGGCCAGCTCGGCGCGCGCGTCGTTGCGCTCGATGGCGATCTTTTCCGCGAGGCGGAAGTCGCGCCACGCGGCATCGGCTGAACCGATCTGCTCTTCACAGTCGGCGAGATCGAGCCGCGCGCCGACGCCAGGCTCCAGCGCCAGACTCTTCTCGAACTCGGCGATGGCCCCCCTGCAGTCCCCCTGCTTGACGAGGCGCGTCCCTTCCTCGAAGTGTGCGACGGCCTCGGCGTGCTCGTCTTGCGCCGATGCAACGCCGTTCACGCTCAGGACGGCCAGAGCCACCGCCCATGCGCACACCTTCCCCATCGTGCATCCATCGTACGGACCAGCGACCTCGGCCGCAATGTGCCCCGCAGGAAAACGGCCGTTCAGGAGCGGTGAACAGCGCGGATCATCGGCGTGACCTCGTACTTCAGGCCGCGGCCCGACTTGATCGCGGGGTCTGCGTCGCGGATGGACTCGAGCTCCACCTCCGACGAGACGCGCACGATTCCGAGACCATACGGGGCCTTCGGGTCGAGGACGGGGCCGAAGACGATGGCGACGCCGCGGGCCAGCATGCCGCGCCAGTAGGCCGCGTGCTCCTGCATCATCGCGGCCTCCTCCTTGTTCATGTCCAGCGCGAAGCTTGGACGCGGAGGCAACAGGCGGCACATGAAGTACTTCGCGTCGCTCGCGAAGTGCCGGCCGAGCCAGCCGAGCACGCGCTCCCACCCCGTGCCGTGGCCGCGACACGACTCGTCGCGGCCTGCGAAGCCCTCGTGGCGCACGGTGACGCGCGTGCCGCCCTCGATGGGCTCGAGCCGGTAGGTCACCACCGTCTCGCTGTTGCCATCCCACGGCGCGACCCACGTGTGCACGACGAGCCGCGGCGGATCGATCTCGCGGAACTCGCCTCCGACGGAGAACGCGTGGCCATCGGCGCCCACCCCCGTGCTTTGCCACTTGCCGCCGGGTCGCACGTCGGCCGTGTACTCGGTGACGTGGTACTCGTCAGGCGATCCCCACCACTTCGTGATCTCGTCGCTCGTGATGGCGCCGAAGACGCGCTCGATGGGGGCGGCGATCTCGACGGACGCGAGGATGAGGCCACGCGAGACGTCGGCGACCGCGCGCGGGATGGAATGCGTAACCGATTGGCTCATTGTCCTTGCTCCAGGTGTCGCTTGAGGTTGGCGAGGCTCGTGTGCCAGAAGCTCCGGTAGCCCTCGATCCAGCCGGCCACCTGCTGCAGGGGGCGCGGCTGAAGCTCGTACAGGCGCTCGCGGCCGGAGCGCGTCTCGGTGACCAGCCGCGCCTCGCGCAGGACCCGCAGATGCTTGGAGATGGCCGGCCGGCTCTGTGAGAACTCGCCGGCGAGCGCGTTGACGGGAGCGGGACCCCCGCGCAGCCGATCGAGGATGGCGCGGCGCGTGGGATCGGCGACGGCACGCCAGACGTCGCCGTTCGCCGCCGCGCTTGCGGCTGCGTGCTTGGGCATGGGCTTGATAGGTAACCGTCTGGCTACTTGTTGTCAAGCCGTGCTCGAGTCGAGCGGGGGATCACGGCGGGACGATCGGCGTTCTGTACGGCGGAACTCTCGAGAGGACGTCCTCGCCGAAGCCCACCGTGGCCTCGACCAGCTCGTGGGGGGTCAACGCCAGCCAGTGGGCGAGGGAAATGTCCTCGAAGCGATCGCTACGGAACGTCTCGAGGAAACGCAGCGCCGTCGTGCCCGTGTTCTCGACGTAGTGCCCCTGGTTCTTCGGGACGTACCCGACGTCTCCCGCCTTGAACTCGAACGTGGCGGCGCGGCCGGCGGCGAACACAGTCATCCTGCCCTTGCCTGCGAGGTAGTACTGCCACTCGTCGCCGTTGGGGTGCCAGTGCAGCTCGCGCAGGCCTCCCGGCTCGACTTCGACCAGGGCCGCGGCGATGGCCTTCGACGCAGCGAACTTGCGCGAGTCGACGACGCGAACCGTGCCGCTCCGGGTCGCCGTCGGCTGCTGCGCGAGCAACCGGTAGCTGAACCACTCGGGCACGAGGCCTGTGCCCACGATGCGGTCGGCGGTGAGCGGCGCGGGCTCGCGTGACTGGAAGATGTAACGCGGCTTCTCGGGTAGGTGCGCGAAGGCGTTCTCGCTCACCCCGAAGTTCTTGGCGAGCACCTCGCGCGGTGTGTGCCCGAGCCATTCCGACAGAAGGACCGTCGCGTTCTCGTCGAAGTGGGCGTCGTCGAACACGAGCAGGAACTCGCAGCCGTCGGCGCCCATGCCCTGGATCGAGTGCGGGATGCCGCGCGGGAAGAACCACAGGTCGCCCTCGGCGACGTCGTCGGCGAACGTTCGCCGCTCGTTGTCCACGGCCGTGATGCGCGCCTGCCCACGGATCATGTAGGCCCACTCCGACGCGTTGTGGAAGTGCAGCTCGCGCACGCCGCCGGCCTCGAGCCGCATGTTGACGCCGGCCAGCTCGGTCGCGACGGGCAGCTCGCGGATGGTCGTCTGCCGAGACCATCCGCCGTCCTCCACGCGCATGCGGCTGTCGGAGAAGGACCACCGCAGGTTGGGCATGGTGCCCTCGTCCGTCGCAGGGGGCGGGTCGCCGCCAGCCGGCTGGACCGGAGCCGCTCGCGCCGCCGTCGAGCGGCAGCCCACGACGCCGGTGGACAGAAGCATCGATGCCGATCGCAGCAGGGTGCGCCGATCCATGGTGGACGCGTAAGGCTGAGCCAATCGCCGTCAAGCAGACGGCTCGTGGCGGCCGAGACGATGCGTGCTTATGAATTTGGCTCGATGCGTTGGGACGAGCAGCACGAGAGCCCCGATCTCATCGATCGCCGCGGAGAGCGAGAGGGCCCCAGCGGGGGTGGGCTCCTCTTCCTCGTGGTCCGGCTGCTCCCCTGGCTCGTTCGATCGCCGTTCGGATGGGTCATCCTGCTCGCGGCGGTGGGGTACGCCGTTTTCCAGGGCGTGACGCACGGCTTCTACGGCGGCACGGCGGACCAGCAGGGAGGCTCGAACGTCAGCGATCCGCAGGCGCACTTCGTCGCCTTCGTGCTCGACGACGTGCAGGGCTACTGGAGGCAAGACTTCGCGGCGCGCGGTCTGCCGCCCTACCGCAACGCTAAGCTCGTGCTTTTCACCGACGCGACGCCGACCGCGTGCGGCTACGGGAGCGCGGCCACCGGCCCGTTCTACTGCCCCGACGACGAGCGCGTGTACATCGACCTCGGCTTCTACCGGGAGCTCGAGCAGCGCCTCGGCGCGCGTGGCGACTTCGCCAAGGCGTACGTCATCGCGCACGAGATCGGCCATCACGTCCAGCAGCAGCTCGGCACCGGCAGCAAGAGCAACGTGAGCGCGCGAGGAGCGAGCGGTGGCTCGGTGCGGCTCGAGCTGCAAGCGGACTGCTACGCGGGGATATGGGCGCACTCGACCCAGCAGCGCGAATTGCTCGAGTCCGGTGACATCGAGAGCGCGGTGAACGCCGCGGCAGCCATCGGCGACGACCGCTTGCAGAAGCAGGAGACCGGCACGGTGAGCCCCGACTCGTTCACCCACGGCACGTCGGCGCAGCGCGTGCGGTGGTTCACGCGCGGATACGACACGGGCATGCTGGAAGCGTGCGACACGTTCGGAGCGAAGCAGCTCTGATCAACGCACCTCGTTCAGCGTGCGATCGAGGTTGTACGCGGCGCTGATGAGCGCCAGGTGCGTGAGGGCCTGCGGATAATTGCCGAGGGCCTCGCCCGTGTCGCCCGTCTGCTCGGCGTAGAGCCCCAGGTGATTCGCGTAGCCGAGCATCCGCTCGAACAGCAGCCGAGCGGTCTCGAGCTTCTCTCGGTCGGATCGACCCGCGCGCGTGAGCGCCTCGACCAGCCAGAAGGTGCACATGTTGAACGTCCCCTCCTGACCTGGCAGCCCGTCGGCCGGACGCTCCGTATCGTATCGATACACGAGGCTGTCGGAGAGGAGGCCCCCCTCGCGCGGAGGCCGCATCACGGCCGCGAGCGTGTCGAGCATCTTCGGATCGACCGGGGAGACGAAGAACACGAGCGGCATGAGCAAGTTGGAGGCGTCGAGCGCCGTGCCCCCGTACGTCTGCACGAACGCGCGTCGGGTGTCGCTCCAGCCGCGCGTGACGATGTCGAGGTAGATGGAGTCGCGCTCGGCCTGCCAGCGCTGGCGGTCGGCCGGGAAGGAACGCTTGTCGGCGAGCCGGATGGCGCGGTCGACGGCGACCCACGACATCAGCTTCGAGAACACGAACTGCTGCCGCCCGCCGCGCGTCTCCCAGATGCCTTCGTCGTCTCGACGCCAGTTGTCGACGAGCCAGTCGACGAGCCGCTTCAGGTGCCTCCACATCTCCCACGAGATGGGCATCCCGTACTTGTTGTAGAGGTACACCGAGTCCATCAGGTCGCCGTAGATGTCGAGCTGCAGCTGCGTGTACGCGCCGTTGCCGATGCGCACGGGGCGCGATCCCCGGTACCCCTCGAGGTGGTCGAGCGACGACTCGGCGAGGTCGGCGCCGCCTCGCACGCGGTAGACGATCTGGAGCGGCCGGTCGCCGACCCATTCGCGGGTCCGTGCCTCGAGCCACTCCATGAAGCGAGCCGCCTCGTCGATGAATCCGATGCGCAGGAACGCGTAGAGCGTGAACGCCGCGTCGCGCATCCACGCGTAGCGGTAGTCCCAGTTGCGCACCCCGCCCATGCGCTCGGGCAGGCTGCACGTCGGCGCGGCCACGATGGCACCGGTCGGCTCGAACGTCAGGAGCTTCAGCGCGAGCGCGGAGCGCTGGACCATTTCGCGCCAGCGTCCGTGATAGGTGCATCGAGACAGCCATCGGCGCCAGAAGCGCACGGTCTCCTCGAACAGCGTCTGGGCCTCGCCCGCGCAAGGCGGTGGCGCACAGGAGTCGCACGAGACGCTCCGGAGCACGAACGTCGTCTGCTGGCCTTCGCGCAGCGTGAATCGGGCCCGCACGCCGCGCGGCGAGGCCTCCAGCGGCACGTCCGTCGAGAGCGCCAGTCGCAGGCCCGGTCCCTCGAAGACTGCGCCGTTGTGCACGATCGCCGTCCCGGTCGTGGCGCGCGCGTAGTCGAACGCCGGCTCGCACGAGAGCTCGAACGCGAGGGTGCCCCGCGCGACGCGCACGCGCCGCACGACTGCGTCGCGATCTGCTGTGGTGCAGGGCATGAAGTCCTCGACCTCGCCGACGCCATCCGCGGAGAGAAACCGCGTGACGAGAACGTTGGTGTCCGGCCAGTACAGCTGCTTGCAGACGAGGTTCTCGGCGGTCGGCGCGATGGCGAACCTGCCGCCCTTGCCGTCGTCCAGCAGCGCCGCGAACACGCTGGGCGAGTCGAAGTCGGGAAGGCACAGCCAGTCTATGGATCCTCGGACGCTGACCAGCGCGGCCGAGCGCATGTTGCCGATGACGCCGTAGTCTTCGATCCGCTGGTACACGGCCGCCCGTCAGCAGCTTCCCGTCACGGGTTCTTCCGCGGCGGTTCGACCGAGGTCAGAAGGTCCGACAGATCGTTGGCGTGATCCTCCTCGTCCTCGAGGATCTTCTCGAACATCCGCCGGCTCGTGGGGTCGTCGTTCCCGAACCAGCGCACGAGCCGCCGGTAGATCTCGATGACGACGCGCTCGGAGACGAGGTCCTCTTCGATCATCGTCGCCAGGGCGTTGCTCGTGCCGTACTCGGTCGAGGCGCGCGACGTCACCGTGGCCGGGTTGAAGTCGGGATCACCCCCGAGTTCGTCGATCCGTCCGGCGATCGCCATCATGTGGCGCTGCTCGTCGTCGGCGTGCTCCGCGAACTGAGCGGCGACCTGCGGGAAGTCGATCCCCTTCGCGACGATCTGGTGGTGCCGGTAGCGGAGCACGCACAGGATCTCGGCCGCGAGGGCCTCGTTCATCAGGTCGTAGGTGCGAGGAAGATCGAGCGGATAGTCTGCCGTGACCGCGCCCTTGAGTATCGACTCCTTGGCCTCGCGACGGACCTGCTCGACGTCGTAGAGGCTGCCCTGCGCGGGTGACTGGGGTTGGGTTGCCATGCGCGATGACGATGCGATCGGTGTTCCAGGCACGGCGCCCCATCCTCCCTTCCGTGACGTCCGCGTGACTTTGATGTTGAGCCAGCGGCCAGCTGTGCGGTAGAGCGCGTCTGGAAAATGTCACACGGTCGTCATGTGAAGGTGCTTGGCCGCGGAGCGCCGGAGTTGCTGGGGAACGCGAAGGTCGTCGAGAGCATGCTCCAGGAGCTCATCGGCATCCTCGGCATGCGGATGCTCGGCGAGCCGCACCTCTACGAGGTGGAGACCGAGATCGCGAAGCTGGGCGTCGAGCCGTTCGAGGACGAGGGCGGGGTCACCGGCGTGTGCGTGCTCTCGACGTCGCACTGCGCGATCCACACGTGGCCACTCCGCCCCTATTTCGTCATGGACGTGTTCTCGTGCCGCGACTTCGAGCCGAGCGCCGTCGAGGGTCACCTCGCGAAGCGCCTGGGGGCGTACGACGTCCAGCTCACCGACCTGTCGTTCTCGCTCGTTCACCAGCCGGAGCGGCCCAGCTCTCCTCCTGGCCGCAAGCCGCGACGAAGCGGGCGAGACGCGGTTCGCGGCTGGGCGAAGACCGCGAGCTGAGGCCGCGCAACCCTCGAGCTCGCGGCTCGAGTTCCAGACAGCACCTTCCCACCTCGCGCTTCAGGCGAGTGTCACTTGATGCACAGAGCCGATTCGGAGCACGCGTCCGCGCTGAACAGGTGCTTCAGCGAGAACGAGCACGACTGCTCGCGGAGTTGCTTGAAGCACGCGTCGAGCTGCTTCTGGTCGATCCCGAGCGGACACTTGTACGCCGTGAGCTCGGGCGCGGTGTTCCCACGCATCTCGTCCATGCACAGCTCTCGCCTCTCGAATTTTTTTCCGGCTCCGATGTTGCCGCACGTGTCCTCGTGATCGCAGCGGGCGCTCGCGATCTGGTCGACGGCGCGGGTGTCGGCTTGATTCTGCTTGCTCGTGACGCCCACGGACGGACGTGAGCCGGGGTAAGCAGGAGCGCTCGCGCTCGGGTGATGGGCACAGGCGATCAGGATCAAGGAACCTGCCGCCAGCAGTACGGTCGTCAGATCTCGGGCTGTCCTCATGAGCGACGGACGTGCACGCGCCGTTCCGAAGCGTCGCTCACCAGTGGCAATCGGCCAGGGCCAGCAGCGCGTCAATCCGCGCGCGGACCAGATCGAAGTCTCGCAGGGCGCGGTTGATCTGCGCCTGGCGGAGCGCTCCCGCCGACACGACGAGGTCCAGGCTCGTGCCCTGGCCCTTCAGGAATCCCACCTGCGTCATGTGGTCGACCTGGCGGGCGTGGTCCTCGGCAGCCACGGCGACCTTGAGCGAATCCTGCGCGACCTCCACGGCGCGCCGCGCCTGCTCGATCTGGATGACCACCGCGCGCCGCTGCGCGACGAGGCTCTGCTCGGCTTCGTCCTTCAGGGCCCTCGCCTGGCGAAGCTCTCCGTAGCGCGCGCCTCCGTCCCAGAGCGGGATGGAGAGCACCCCCTGGATGTTCCAGGTGGTCGACGGGATGGCCAGTGCGTCGTTCGAGGCGGCCAGCGTCGACTGGAACGTCAGCGTGGGCGAGAACTGATACCAGACGTCTTTCTCGCCGCGCGCGGCGATGTCCACCTGGCTGCGCAAGGCGCGCAGGTCGGCTCGCTCGTCGATCGTGCCGACCAGCCTGCAGCCCGTGCCGGTGTCCCTCACGAGACCGTCGATGTTCATGCCGGGGGCCGCGCCCACGGGCTCCGCGAGGCCCAAAGCGATCCCGAGCGCCTCCCGGTTCTGCCGCGTGGTCTCGTCGCCGGAGACGACTGCGGCGCGGGCTGCATCCGCGTCCTGCTCGGCGCGCAAGACGTCGAGGTGGGTGCCCGAGCCGAGCGCCTCGCGGCGGCGAGCGAGCGCGAGCCGCTCGAGCGCCTGCCGCAGACCGACTCGATTGAGCTCGGCGACGCGCTCGGCCGCCATCTCCGCCACCAGCGTCGCCGCGACGTCCACCGCCAGCGTGCGCTTGCGATCGTCGAGCGTCATCTTCGCGACGTCCTCGGCGCGGTGCGCGGTCCCGACGGCGTACCAGGCGCGCGGCGAGAAGACCGGCTGCACGAGGCCGATCTGGCCGGCGAAGACGGTGCGGCTCGGATACGCCAGGGTCACTCCGGGGCCGACGGGGTAGCTGCCCTGGAGGAAGTTGTAGGTCAGACTCCCGGTCGCATTGACCTGCGTGAGCGCGCCGGCGAGCGCCACACGCGACTGACCTTCGGCCCGCTCGACCTCGTCGAGGGCGGTGCGCAGATCCGCCGAGCGCGATCGCACCAAGGTCAGCGCCTCTTCCCAGCTGGCCAGGGTGCGGCGCGGCGCGGGGAGCGGCGCCAGCATCGGGTCGTCGACGACGGGTGCCGGGGGGAGTACGTCGTCCGCGGTCTGCGGCTGACCCGGCGGGGGTGTCTGCGCGCCCGCGTCCGGCGACGCGAGCATCAGCGCCACGAGCACGGCGCCGGCGGGCCGCTTCACGACGCCGCCTCCTCGCTCATCACCGAGGTCCCCGCTCCGCGACGTTCGCGCAGCGTCTCGATCAGGATGTACAGCACCGGAATGAAGAAGAGATTGAGGACGGTCGACAGCGCCATGCCCCCGAAGACGGTGGTGCCGAGCGAGCGCCGGCCGACCGAGCCCGCACCCTTCGCGACGAGCAAAGGGACCACGCCGAGGAGGAACGCCAGGGAAGTCATGAGGATCGGGCGAAGGCGCGTCTCGGCCGCCTCGATCGCGGCCTCGATGACGGACTTGCCCGCCTCGCGCAGCTCGCGCGCGAACTCGACGATGAGGATCGCATTCTTGCTCGACATGCCGATGAGCATCACCAGACCCACCTGGCAGAACACGTCGTTCGAGTAGCCGCGGTACATCTGCAGGAGCAGCGCGCCGAGCATGGCGACGGGGACCGACAGGATGATGATGAACGGCAGGACGAAGCTCTCGTACTGCGCGGCGAGCACCAGGAAGACGAAGATGATGCCGAGCGCGAAGATGTAGACGGTCTGTCCACCGGACTCGAGCTGCTCGAGGGAGAGCCCCGCCCACTCGAAGGAGAAGCCGGGAGGCAGGTTCTCGCGCGCCGTCCGCTCCATCGCCTGCAGCGCCTGCCCCGAGCTCACGCCGGGGCCGGGGGAGCCCTGGATCTCGGTGGAACGAAACAGGTTGAAGTGGTTGATGCTCTGGGCGGTGGCGGTGTTGGTGAGCTTCACGAGCTCCGCCAGCGGCACCATCTGTCCCGACGTCGACCGGGCGTAGAAGTCGGTCAGGTCGCTCGGCTTGGCGCGGAACTGCTTGTCGGCCTGGACGTAGACGCGGTACGTGCGCGTGCCGAAGACGAAGTCGTTCACGTACGCGGAGCCCATGTAGATCTGCAACGTGGCGAAGAGCTCGTCGAGTGTCACACCGAGGGCCTTGGCCCGATCGCGGTCCACCTCCACGACGATCTGCGGATCGTTCGCCGTGAACGCCGAGAACACGCCGCGGAGGTTCGGGTTCTTGTTGCCGGCGCCCATCAGGCCGAAGGTCGCGGCAGCCAGGTTCTCGATCTTCGGCTCGCTGGTCTGGTCCTCGATCTCGAACTGGAACCCGCCCACGTTGCCGACGCCCTGGATGGCGGGCGGCGAGAACGGAATCACGATCGCGCCCCCGACCCCCATCAGAGGCCCCCGCAACCTGGCCACGATCGACATCGCGTCCTGACCGGGCTTGGTGCGCTGCTCCCAGGGAATGAGCGAGCAGAAGATCGCGCCCTTGTTCGCCCCGGACCCCAGCAGGGAGAAGCCCGGGACGGAGAAGCAGCCCTGGACCTCCGGGATCTTGGCGAGCGTGCCCTCGACCCCGCGCATCGTGTCCGACGTCACCTCCAGGCTCGAGCCTTCGGGACCTTGCACGATGACGATGAGGTACCCCTGGTCCTCGTCCGGGATGAAAGCCTGAGGCACGTGCGTGAAGAGCCAGGCGGTGCCGCCGAGCAGGCCGACGAAGACGAGCGCGGTCACGGCGCGGAACCGGATCGCCAGCTGCAGGCCGCGTGTGTAGCCGCGGCGGAGCGCGTCGAAGCCCCGGTCGAACGCGCGGAAGAAGAAGTTCTTTTGTGCCTGCGGGCCGTGATCCTCCGCGCGCAGCAGGCGGGCCGACAGGGCCGGGGTGAGCGTGATGGCGTTGAACGCCGACAGGGCGATACTGAAGGCGATCGTGAGGGAGAACTGCTGGTAGATCTTCCCCGTCGTCCCCGGGAAGAACGCGACCGGCACGAACACTGCGACGAGCACGAGGGACGTGGCGATGACGGCGCTCGTGACCTCGGCCATCCCCTTGGACGCGGCCTTGCGCGGTGACAGATGCTGCTGCTCCATCGTGCGCGCGATGTTCTCGATGACGACGATCGCATCGTCCACGACGAGGCCCGTCGCCAGGGTGAGGCCGAAGAGCGTGAGCGTGTTGATCGAGAAGCCGAAGATCTTGACGAACGCGAACGTGCCGAGGAGCGAGACCGGGATGGTGATGGCTGGGATCAGCGTCGATCGCAGGCTCTGCAGGAACAGATAGATGGTGGCGATGACGAGGACGATCGCCTGCAGCAGCGTGATGATCACGTCCTTGATCGAGGCGCTGACGGGCGCCGTCGTGTCGAACGCCATCTCGTAGACGAGCCCCGGCGGGAAGTCCTTCGCGAGCTTCGCCACGGCCTCGTCGACATTCTTCTTCACGTCGAGCGCGTTCGAGCCCGGCAGCTGCTGGATGCCCAACCCCACCGCGCGCCTGCCCTTCCAGCGCGCCAGGCCCGAGTACGATTCGGCGCCGAGCTCCGCGCGGCCCACGTCCTTCAAGCGCACGATGGTCCCGTCCGGGAGCGACTTGACCACGACGTCTTCGAACTGCGACGCCTCGACCAGGCGGCCGATGGCGCGCACCGAGATCTGGTAGGTCTGCCCCTTCGGCGCCGGCGGCAGACCCACCGATCCCGCCGCGACCTGCACGTTCTGCTCGCGCAGCGCGGAGAGCACGTCGCTCGGGCTCATGTTGCGGGCGGCGAGCTTGTCGGGATCGAGCCAGAGGCGCATCGAGAAGCGCCGCTCCCCGAAGATGATCACGTCCGCGACGCCCGGGATCCGCTTGAGGCGGTCCTTCATGTAGACGTCGGCGTAATTGCTCATGAACCGCTCTTCGTACCGATCGTCGGGCGAGAAGAGCGCGTAGGCGCCGATGAACGCGCCGGAGTTCTTGGTGATCGTGACGCCCAGGTTGCGCACGTCGACCGGCAGCCGGGCGAGCGCCGTGTTCACGCGGTTCTGCACGTCGACCGCCGCCAGGTCGATGTCGCGCGAGGCGTCGAAGGTGATGCTGATGCTCGACGACCCGTCGTTGGACGAGGACGAGGTGATGTACTTCATCCCCTGCACGCCGTTGATCTGCTGCTCGAGCGGGATGGTGACCCCCGACTCGACCTCCGCGGCGCTCGCGCCCACGTACGCCGCCGAGACGACGACTTGCGGCAGCGCGATCCGCGGGTACTGCGCGATGGGCAGGCTGGGGATGACCACCGTGCCGGCGATCACGATGAGGATCGCGCACACGATCGCGAAGACGACGCGACGGATGAAGAAGTCGACGAAGCCCACGTCAGTGACCGGCGTCGCCAGCGCCGGCCTCGGCGCTCGCTGCGGCTTTCGCCGGGCTCGTGGTGATGGGGGCGCCGTCGCGCAGCTTCTGCAGCTGGCTCACGATCACCTGATCGCCCGCCTGGAGGCCGCTCACGACCGCGAAGGTGCTGTTGTCCAGGTCGCCCACCGTGATGGGGACCTGGTGCGCCACCGTGCCGGCCGCGCCGGGAGTCGCCACGAACGCGAAGTACTGGCCGCTCTGCCGGGTGACGGCGAGCGTAGGGACGCGCACTCCGGGGTGGGTCTTCCACACGACGCGCGCGCGGACGATCTGCGCGGCGCGCAGCTGACCGCCGTTCGGGAACCGGGCCTTGACGAGCACCGACTGGGTCTGCGGATTGGCTTCCTGTGCCACGAAGCTGATGGGAGCCTCGGCGATGGTCGTGTTCGTGCTCCGGTCGTAGCCCATGAGCACGATGCGGCTCGCGTCGGTCAGCAGCCCGAGTTGCTCGGACGGGACGTTCACGTAGGCCTCGAGCGTCTTGTTGTCGTCGACGCTCGTCAGCTTGGTCTGCGGGCCGACGTAGTCGCCCACCTTGACCGGGATGTCCCCGACGGCGCCGTCGAAGGGCGCCTGGATGTGGTAGTAGCCGAGCTGCGCCGATTGCGCGCCGATGGCGGCTTGCTGCGCCGTGACTTCCGCCTGCGCGACGGCGGCCTGACTCTGGTCTGACTCGAGCTGCTGGCGACTGACGAGCCCCTCGTGGAACAGCGCGGCCGAGCGGCTCGCGTTGCGCTTGGCCAGCTCGAGGTTCGCCTCGCGCTGCGCCATGGCGGCGACCTGGTTGGAGAGGTTCGCCGATTCGCGCCGCGGGTCGATCTGGAGGAGGGCGGTGCCCTCCTTAACCATCTGTCCCGGCTTGACGAGGATCGACGTCACGACGCCGCTCACCTGCGGGTAGATGGCGACCTGGGTGCGCGAGACCAGCTGGGCGAGGAACTCGGACGCGTCCTGGATGGGGACGTCGGCGAGGGTCACCACCTCGACGGGCAGCTTCATGGAGCCTGCGCCTTCGCCGCCGCCACGGGCTTCGGCCGCGTCGCCACGCGTGCAGCCGGCGAGCGCGGCGGACGACGCCAGCGCAGTCGCCAGGAGCACCGCGTGACGAAGTCGTTTCGCGAGGTTGGAGGCCGCCACCGGGGTAGCGATGCTAGCAATCCGTGTTGCGTTGCGCCCGTCGAGCTCGCACGACGGCGTGCATGTCAGGCACTGCATGCGCGAGATCATCGTGCGCCGGGCGGCCACTGTCGGATCGTCGACACTTCCGGCGCCAGCGGCGGTGGTTACGGTGCATGGACAGCGAGTTGCAGGTCCCACGGTCGAGCCGTGGGTCGCCTGAAGCTCGCCGTGCCGGAAACCGCCGGGCGCGCGTTGCGCCTGGTCGAGGAGATCTGCGCCATGGCCGTCGATACCTCTCCCAACTCACCGACCGCGCCCGACTACGGCGCGAGCTTCCCCGTCCTGCCCCTGAGGGAGGGCGTCCTCTTTCCCTTCGCCTCGGTGCCCTACGAGATCGGGCGAGCCAAGACGGTCGCGCTGGCGCAGCACGTCGCCGGCAAGCCAGGGTCGCTCATCGTCGTCTTCGCCCAGCGAGAGTCGAAGGTCGACGAGCCCGGGGAGACCGACCTGCACGACGTGGGCACGCTCGCCCGCGTCGACATGGTCCAGAAACAGAAGGGCGGGACGTACGGCATGGTCGTGACCGGTCTCTCTCGCGTGAAGCTCGAGGCGATCGAGAGCACGACTCCGTTCTTGCAGGCCCGGGTGCGGCCGCTGGAGGAAGCGGCCCCCGTCGAGGACGACGAGCTGGCCGCGCTCGGCCTCGCCCTGCGCGACGCCGCGGCAAAGCTCGTCGAGGCGCTGCCCCGCGTGCCGCGCGACATCATGACGGCCTTTCAGGTCTTCAGGTCGCCCGGTCAGCTGGGCGACCTGATCGCGACGTACCTCGAGGCGCCCGTGAGCGACAAGATCGAGCTGCTCGGTCAGCTCGATGCGAAGGAGCGCGTGCGCAAGCTGCTCGCCCTCATCAACCGTCGCATCGAGGTGCAGCGCATGCGCGAAGAGATCAACTCGCACGTCAAGAGCGACTTCGACAAGGCGCAGCGCGAGCACCTGCTGCGTCAGCAGATGAAGGCCATCCAGGACGAGCTCGGCGAGAACGGCGGCGACGAGTCGGACGCGCTGGAGGACCTCGAGAAGCGTGTGGCCGAGGCGAAGCTGTCGCCGGAGGCCGCCGAGGTCGCGCGCAAGCAGCTCAAGCGGTTGAAGGATATGTCCCCCCAGTCGCCGGAGGCGACGACGGTGCGGTCGTACCTCGAATGGATCCTGGACCTGCCCTGGGTCGCCACCGCCCACGAGGAGCCGGAGATCGCCGCCGTGCGCGCCGTGCTCGACGCCGATCACTACGGCCTGGAGAAGGTGAAGAAGCGCATCCTCGAGTACCTGGCCGTGCGGAAGCTGAAGCTTGGCGCGAGCGCAGCGAACGACGGTGGCGTGGTGAAGACCAAGAGCCCCATCCTCTGTCTCATCGGCCCGCCGGGCGTGGGCAAGACGTCGCTCGGCAAGTCCATCGCCAGGGCGATGGGCCGTGAGTTCGTGCGCGTGTCGCTGGGGGGCGTGCACGACGAGGCGCAGATCCGCGGCCATCGCCGCACGTACATCGGGGCGCTGCCGGGCAACATCATCCAGGGGATGAAGAAGGCCGGCACCACCGCCCCGGTGTTCATGCTCGACGAGGTGGACAAGCTCGGAAGCGACTTCCGCGGCGACCCTTCGTCGGCGCTGCTCGAGGTGCTCGACCCCGAGCAGAACGGCACCTTCGCCGACCACTACCTCGAGATCCCGTACGACCTGTCCAACGTCGTGTTCGTCGCCACGGCCAACGTCGGCGACACGATCCCGGCGCCGCTTCGTGACCGGATGGAGATCATCGAGATCGCCGGTTACACGCGCGCCGAGAAGCTCGCGATCGCGAGGCGCTATCTGGTGCCCAAGCAGCTGCGCGAGCACGGTCTCGCGCCCGAGCAGCTCGAGATCACCGACGAAGCACTCGGCATCGTCATCGAGCGGTACACGCGCGAAGCCGGGGTGCGGTCGCTGGAGCGCAAGATCGCCGCCCTCGTCCGAGGCGTCGCCGTGCAGGTCGCCGAGGGCAAGGCGGGGGAAGGAGTGGTTCTCCGGACGGAGGAGGACCTACGTCCCGCCCTCGGGGCCGCGCCGTTCACCGACGAGGTGGCCGAGCGCACCGACGATCCGGGCGTCGCGACCGGTCTGGCGTGGACTCCCGTCGGCGGCGCCATCCTCTTCATCGAGGCGGCCAAGATGCCCGGCAAGGGCAAGCTGACCCTGACCGGGCAGCTCGGCGACGTGATGAAGGAGAGCGCCCTGGCTGCGCTCAGCTACGTGCGCGCCAACGCGGATCGCTTCGGCATCCCGCAGCGGGCGCTCGACGAGAGCGACGTGCACGTGCACGTTCCCGCCGGGGCGATGCCGAAGGACGGGCCGAGCGCAGGGGTCACCATGCTCAGCGCGCTCGTCTCGCTCTTCACTGGCATCCGCGTCAGGCACGACGTGGCCATGACCGGCGAGATCACGCTGCGCGGTCGCGTCCTTCCCATCGGCGGCCTGAAGGAGAAGGTTCTCGCGGCGCACCGGGCCGGCATCAAGCGCGTCATCGTCCCCGAGCGCAATCGTGCCGATCTCGACGAGGTGCCCGCGGACGTGAAGCGTGACATCGACTTCGTCTTCGCCCGCCGCATGGACGAAGTCATCGAGGCCGCGCTCGAGCACGAGCCCGTCGCGCGCCGCCAGGCGCCCCAAGCTGCCCCGGTCGCTGCCTGAGCGTCAGTCCGGGCAAGGCGCTAGGCTCGCTCCCCATGACAGCTCCCACCCGCGCTGCGGTTTGGCTGGATCATCACGAAGCCCGTGTCTTCCACGTCGACCTCGATGGCTTCGACGAGCAGACGCTCCGGGCGCCGGTGCATCACATCCATCGTCATCCGAAGGGTGCGACGGAGCCGCACGCCCACCCGGGCGACGAGCAGCGTCTGTTCGCCGAGCTGGCGAAGGCGCTCGCCGCAGCCGAAGAGATCCTCGTGCTCGGCCCATCGACCGCGAAGGCTCAGTTTCTCCGTTACCTCCAGGAGCACGCCGCCGGCGTCGCGGGCAAGGTCGTGGGCGTCGAAACGAGCGACCATCCGACCGATGCGCAGATCGTCGCTCACGTCAGAAGCCACTTCCGGATCCCGAGCCTGCGCGTGCACTAGGGCGTCGCAGGCGCTATCCGCGTCTGCCGTGCCGGCGCGCTCGAGGGGAGGGCCCTTGCTGCGTCGGGGCATCGTCGGCTCGCGACGCAGCGATGCGCGTGCCGCTCGCGAGCCGATGCGCCTTCCAGCACGCAGGGCACCACCAGCTGAACCGGGTCTCCCCTTTCGGCAGGCCCGTGCTCGTGAGGCGCCATCCACGCTCGATGAGCGTGTAGTTGGTGCCGACCTCGGGCGACAAGTCCCCGCACTGGTGGCACGCGTGCCGCTTCCCCATGGCCCTACGTTGAGTCTCCCACATGCTGTCGCCTGCGACGACAAGGCTGCCCTTGCGGACAGGCAAGCCTCGTCGAGCGGCGTCGACCGGCGCGGTCAGCCCGCGGATGGCCCGATGCCTACGCAGCGCAGGAACGGCTCGGTGAACATGGGCGACGTTGCCGTCATGAGCGCGATGGTCCAGGCGTGGCCCGCTATCGGCGACCATCGAGGCACGCCGAGCGGTCGCTCGATCAGCGCGAGCGCGCCCTGCACGAGGAAGTACGCGAGCATGATCCCGGCCATCACGAGACCTGCCGCGACGAGCGCGATGTACGCATGCATCACGGCGCTCGCCGCGAACGCGAGCGCCATCCCGGCTCTCGGCCATCCGGCGCGGGCGAGCGGAGTGAAGATGCACTGCCGGAACCAGTGGGTGATGGTGAGGTTCCAGCGGGATCCCCAGAACTCCGTGACGGAGCGCGCCGCGCCCGGAGACCGATGGAGGCGGGGCAGCTCTCTCCCCAGACCTCGATAGATGGCTGGGAGCAACCCCACGTATGTCGCCTCGGTGACCGCGTAAGCGGCAACGAGCGCTCCCAGCCAGCGCATCGACCAGTAGCCGACCGATCCGGCCGCCGGACTGGCGCGGATGACCAACACGATTCCGGCGGCACCCACGGCCGACCACGCCGTGCACACCGCGAGGCCGCGAAGATCCAGGCGACGAGGAACCGAGTGCATGCGGCGAGGATCCATGAGGGACAGCGCGTGCACGACACGGCGCGCGAGCGACCAGTCCATCCGAGCGACCTCGATGATGCGCATAGTGACCACCACCGCCGCGAGGACGAACATGGTGCGGAGCCCGGGCCATGCTGCCGGCGCCACCCACGGGGCGACCCACGCCAGCAGCGCGATCCCCACGCCACACAGCCGTCGCCACCCCGACCCCGTTGCCACGACTGCCCCGGCGATGGGAGCCGAGAGAGAGAGAGCGGCCGATGCAACCGAGAGGCCCATCAGACTCAGCACGGGGCGTGTCATGCGAACCCCCTCTCGCCATCGGCTATTCCTCAATCCGGCGAGGCGCAAAGACATCATGACGGCAAATTCGCGATTTTGCGATTAAGGGGGTGAAGGAACGACGACGCGAGGCCGAGCCGGAGGAAGTGGTTGCTCCAAGTCGCGGACGCAGCGTGGTCGGCTGGTCAAGCCGACTGTTTCACGAGCAAGACGACGCGTTTCATCGTGCAACCGGCCCTCGTCGTCCGTCCCGCAGTCCGTGTCATCTGGCACACGGTGTGGGTCGTCACGAAGGCGACGTGGTTCGTTCAGCACACGGGCCTCGTCCTTCGAGTCGCAGCCTCTTTCGTCTGGCACGCAGACTGTATCTTCTTGCACGCGGTCTCTGTCGTTCGTCACGCGGTGTGGCTCGTCGGGATCACGGGCTGTGTCTCGCGAAACACGATGTGATTCCGGACGAACGCTGTCTGATTGGCTTGGACCACGACGCTCGTCGCTTGCTCCAGGGGCCGTGTCGTTCGGTCACGTGACGCGATTCTCACGACCACGGTCTGTGACGTGAGGAACACGGCACTCGTCGTCAGGAATGGCGCCTGTGTCGTCGAGGCCACGACGTGTTTCAGAGCATGACGGTCGTGGCGTCTCAGGAACACGTCGTGTGTTGCTCGAAATGGACTCGGGCTGCTTTGATAGAGACAGTGGTCGTCGTGAAGCACGTCGGCTCACTCGTGCAACACGTCGGGTGCGAGATGAAACAGCCTGTGTCACTCGAGACAACGACCGTTTGACCAGCCGACGCGACGGCGTTCTCGACGAGTCGCTCACAGGGTCGCGAGAAATACGCCGCCATTCCGGCGACTTGAGCCCGACGCGAACTTGCATCCGTCGCCGCCCCTCACCCGGGCGGCATGGTTCCCAGGAGTCTGGCTGCTTTCCGCAAGCCGCCGGCAATGGAGTCGAAGACCGCACGCCTGGTTGGCCGACACGTGCATCGAGGTGCGCCGACAGGATCCCGGGAGCACATGAACGCGACTCGATGACGAATGACTCAGAGCCCTGCGACAGGCTGAAGCCACTCCGTCAGCGCGACGCTCACGCGATCCTGCGAGCGGCAGTCGCGGACGATCTCGCGATAGCCCGGCACCGCTCCGACCCACGCGCCCATCCGCGGGTTCGGCGCATCGGTCAGGTATGCGGTGGGCATCCCCATGAGCGCCGGGCCGTCCATGCCCGCGGTCGTGACGCCGATCTGTCCGACGACGCCGTGGGCGGCGCGCAGGTGCTCGAAGAACTGGAGCTGCGCTCGCCGCCCGCCGGCACCGCCGAAGACGGCGTCCTTCCAGAAGAGGAGGAGGTCGACGGTCCCGTCCGGAACGGCGACGTCACGCAGGGCGTCGCCGACGAGGACGGGCGTGAGCCCGTGCTGCATCGCGAGGCGCGAGAGCTCGACGAGCTCCGTCCCCGAAGTGTTGCGGCGCGCGTGGTGCGCGCCGTGGCGGACCCAGAGGAGCACCTTGGGGCCGCCGCCAAGGCCGGACAGCCGCCGGTCGATCCACTCGCGCACTGCTTCCGCGACCGGAGCGTCGCCGAGGAACGCCGCACGCAATCGCCGCTGCGCGCCCGCGGGATCGGCGCGGAAGGCGCGGGCGACGCAATCGGTCGTCTGCTTATTCGCCCGCGGGCGCGGCCCGAACGGTCGTACCTGCGCTTCGAGCCCGGCCTCGTGAAGGAAGCGCTCCGCGGCCGCCGTCCCGGGCTTGTCCGGCTCGATCTGGACGGAGACGCCGGCGAGCACCGCGGCCGCGGCGACGTACCAGCCCTCGCCGAACGAGAAGCCGGGATCCGTGTGAAACGTGTACGCGTGGTTGCGTTCGTCGAGCAGGCGGCGCGCAGCGCGCCGGATCCCGTCCGCGTCCGCGCCGGAGGCGCGCGCGGCCTGCTCGGCGATCGCGACGAGGCTCGCGACCCGCTGCCATCCCTCGTCGCACGCCTCGGGCGTGGGCGCGCGCTGCGCGCTGAGCGACAGCTGGTTGGCGCCGTGCAGCGCGTCCGCGGCTCGCGCAGCGTAGGCCCGGGCGAGCACGTCCCGGGCACGCGCGCCGTGCTCGCCCGCTTCCTCGCCCGCCGCGTCCGTCTCTGCGACGGCCAGCTCCCCCTCGACGATGGCCCGGTCGAGGAGCTGCCGATGGCGATCGCGGTGGCCGGGGCCACGCGGCGACGACAGCGCCGCGAGTGCGGCGGCGAGGCTTCGCGCCGCCTCGGGGTACGACGAGCTCATGACAGCCAACCGGTGGATGCAGTAACACGAGCGACGAGACGAGACGATGAAGCAGCGGATCTTCATCTCAGGAGTAGCGGGCTTCCTTGGGAGTCACCTGGCGGACGCGTTCCTCGCGGAGGGGCACGAGGTCGTCGGGATCGACAACATGATCGGCGGGGACCTCGACAACGTGCCGAGCGCCGTCGAGTTCTACCAGGCGGACTGCAACGACCTGTGCCGCGTGCGCGAGTACGTGAAGGGCTGCCATGTCGTCTACCACTGCGCGGCCACTGCGTACGAAGGGCTGTCGGTGTTCAGCCCGCACCTGGTGACCCAGAACATCGTGACCGCCTCGACGGGGATGACCTCGGCGGCCATCGCCAGCGGCGTGCGGCGTTTCGTCATGTGCTCGTCCATGGCGCGCTACGGCACGAACCGCGTCCCGTTCACCGAGGACATGGAGCCTCGGCCCCAGGACCCCTACGGCATCGGCAAGTACAGCTCCGAGCTCCTGCTCCGGAGCCTCGCCGAAGTCCACGGGATGGAGTGGGTCATCGCCGTGCCGCACAACATCATCGGTCCCCGCCAGAAGTGCGACGACCCGTACCGCAACGTGGTGAGCATCTTCATCAACCTGATGCTCCAGGGCCGGCAGCCCTTCATCTACGGCGACGGTAGCCAGAAGCGTTGCTTCAGCTTCGTCTCCGACGTCATCGCGCCCCTCGCGCAGATGGCCTTCGATCCGGCGTGCGCAGGTCAGGTCATCAACATCGGGCCGGACCAGGAGTTCGTGACCATCCACGAGCTTGCCGCCACGATCGCCCGCCTGCTCGACTTCCGCCTCGAGGCCACGTTCACCCGCGAGCGCCCGAGCGAGGTCCACCTGGCCAACTGCTCGGCCGACAAGGCGCGAAGGCTCCTGGGCTACGAGCCGAGCGTCTCCCTCGAAGACGGGCTCCGTTCGATGATCGATTGGATCCGATCTCGCGGCACCCGGCCCTTCGAGTACCACCTGGAGCTCGAGATCGTGAACGACAAGACGCCGGACACGTGGAAAGGGCGCCTGATCTGAAGGGATCGATCAGGCGCCCCGGATGGGGTGATGGCGAAAGGGTCATTCTGGTGCGCGGATTGCGGGCCCGAGCCCCGTGCCCGCACGATACGACGCGGTCATCCACAAAGCGCTGGCCCACGCCCTGGGCGCGGCGGTGGTGGCCGCCTTCTCTTACGTCACCGCGAGCCGGATCCCGATCATGCACGAGCCCTACTGGGCATCCATCGCGGCGGTGGTCAGCCTCTATCCCGAGCGTGACGCGACGTTCAAGGCCGGCGTGCAGCAGCTCTTCGGGAGCGCCGTGGGCGGTTTGATCGGATGGGCGAGCGCGTCGTGGTGGCACCACAACGTGCTTCTCTACGCCGCGGCGGTCCTGCTCGCGGTGAGCGTTTGCTACCTCGTGCATCTGCCGAACGCCGCACGCCTGAGCGGCGTCGCGGTGACCATCATCACGCTCATCCCCTTCTCGGTGCCACCGGCGGAAGTCGCCCTGCGGCGCTTCAGCGAGGTGACCTACGGCGTCGCGTGCGCCATCGGGTACACAGCGGCCCTGGCGTGCGTCGCTGGCTTCAGGCGGCGCGGTGGACGCCGAGCAGGGACGTCCCCAAGCGGGCGCAAGGGTCCCTGGAAGTCGCGCTCGCTTGACGATCTCGGCAGGGAGTCGACAATCGTTGTCTGCGGAGGGAGCGGGACCATGACGAACCGTTGGGACGACCTCGTCGCCCTCGCCAGAGAGATCGAGCATGCGCGCAGCATCGGCGCGGCAATCGATCCCGACAAGGCGAGGACGCTCGCCAAGCTCGTGCTGGCGCTCGAGAAGGATCCACCGCGCGCTGACGGCGCCGATGCGCCGAGCAGCCCGCGCCTAAAGGTCGCTGATCGACGGGAGTGATTTCCTCGCGGCCATCACGAGCCGCTCGTGAAGCACGACGTCGCGCCAGGCGCCGTCGATCTGCTGGTGCTTCACCAGGGTACCGACGGCACGGAAGTCCGCGCGGTCGAGCAGCGGTCTGGCCGCGGGATCGTCGGCGAGCGAATACGCGATCATCTTCCACAGGCCCATCGTGCGGGCCACCGACAGGAGCTCGGACATCGCGGCGCGCGCGCCACCCCGCCTGCGGTTCGCCGGCGTGACGTAGACGAGGGCCTCGGCGCACTTCGAAGCGCCCAGCGGCACGTTGTCGGAGAGCGCGACGCCGAACCCGATCGCGCTCGTGCCGTCGACGACGACGACGAGGGGCGTGCGGGCGGAGATCCAGGCCCCCGGATTGAAGCGTTCACGCCGGTGACTCCACAGCGGAACCGACTTGGACGCTTCGCTGCAGAGCCGATCGAGCGACGCGGCGTCGCGGTCCGAGGCGCGTTGAGCAGTCAGGAGGGGCATCCGTCGTCCTCGCGGCTCCGCCGTCCCCTGGCCAGTCCGCCCAGGCGTCCGATGGCGGCCATGTGCTCGGGGTTGCGGCTGACCGACTCGCCGCCCTTGCTGCCGGCGGCGCGAGCCTCCTCGGGGGTGAACTCGTGCGCGCGACCCTTCGCGTGGGCGGCCTTGCCGCCCTTCCTCGCGATCTCACGCTGTTTCTCGGGATCCATCGCCGCAAATCCTCGTCGGTCAGGCATAGCTGGGCCGTTGAAGCGAGCGCCGTGCCGGGCTCGACGCTGGTCGGTGCCCCGAGGAAAAGCGATCCTTGGGGGCCGCCGCCCTGTTGCGAAGCGGCATCATGCTGGCCACCGTGCTGACCAGCGGCCGCGGAACCGTTGAGAGTCAACGGCGTCGCGTGTCACCGGAGCTTGGCGACGTCCCGATGTCGGAAGCAGTCGACGACGTGGTCGTTGACCATCCCGATGGCCTGCATGTGCGCATAGATGATCGTCGAGCCCACGAAGCTGAAGCCGCGGCTCTTCAGATCCTTGCTCAGGGCGTCCGACTGGGCGCTGCGGGCGGGGATCTCCCGCATGGCTCGCCACCGGTTCTGGATGGGGCGACCGTCGACGAATCGCCACTGGTACGCGTCGAAGCTGCCGAACTCCGCCTGCAGCTCGAGAAACGCCCTGGCATTCTTGATGGCCGATTCGATCTTGGCCCGGTTGCGCACGATCCCCGCGTCGGCCAGCAGCGCGGTCACCTTCCGCTGGTCGTAGCGGGCGACCTTCCGCGGGTCGAACCGGTCGAAGGCGCGCCGGTAGGCGTCTCGTTTGCGGAGGATCGTGATCCAGCTGAGTCCCGCCTGCGCCCCTTCGAGGACGAGGAACTCGAAGAGAACGCGATCATCGTGGACGGGCACCCCCCATTCCTCGTCGTGGTAGGCGACGTAGATCGGATCGGTGCCTGACCAGGTGCAGCGTTTCTTTTCTGCGAGCGGTTTCTTCATCGGATCCCGAGACGAGCGGCGAGGGCGGAGGCGCGCGCGTTGGGCAAGGGCCGGCTCCAGAAGCGGGCGCGCTCGGACTCGGACGCGAGGGTCGCCGCTACGTCGCCGAGACGGCCGAGCACCGGAGCCAGCGCGTCGCGGGCGCCGGGGTGACCCGATTCGGCGCGCGCCTCGGCGAGAGCGACACCGGCCATGCCCCAGGTGAGCTCGAGATCCGTCAGGCGCGCTTCGAGCCCGGCCGCCTCCTCGACGAGCGCCGCCGCCTCCGCCGCGCGCCCGCGCGCCGTAAGCACGCGGGATGCGAGGGCCACCCCCGCGGGTCGAAGCTCGGCGGCCACCACAGCGACGCGCGCGGCGTCGGCGCGGGCTTGCGCCTCGTCGAGATCGGCCCGTTCGAGCGCGAGCCAGCCGACCACCACGTCGCAGAGGAACGACAGGCGCGGACTGCCGGCGAGCTTCGCGCGCGCATCGCGCATCGTCGCCTCCGCATCCGGACGCTGCGCATAGGCCGAGAGCAGGCCCTCGACCGCCCGGCCGTAGCGAAGCAAGAAGTCGGCGCCCAGCTTGGTGGCTTCGGCCCGCGCTCGCGCCGCGAGCTCGAGCCCTTCCTCCGGCGCACCGGCCCACCCGCGGAGGCTCGCCGCGTTCAGGCGCGTGAGGCAGGCGGCGCGCGTCGCGTGTGCGCGCTCGAAGCCCTCGCAGCTCGTGGCGAGCTCCGCGAGGCAGCGTCCGGCATCGTGCGCGTGCAGCCAGGCCGACTCGCCGCGCACACGATGGACCCAGGCCACCTCGTGCGCTTCGAGCTGAGGACCGGCGGCGGCCACCAGCTCGTCGAGGCGCGCCCGCACGCCGGGTAGGCCGTCGCCGTGGTGGGCCCAGAAGAGCTGCGTCAGCCCGCGCGCGAGCGCGATGACCTGCGCGCCGCGCGCGATCGCGGCCGGCGTGGCGGCGCCGACCTCCTCGAGACGCGCCGCGACCTCGGCGTTGCGTCCCAGCTGACCGAGCGCACCGATGGCGATCGACACGGCCTCGAACCAGGCCCGTGTTCCCGACGGCAATGCGCGGGCCGCGTCCGAGGCACGCTCCGCGGCGAGGGCGAGGTCGCCCCGCCAGAACTGCACCTCCGCCTCGATGGCCCGCAGCCTCGCCTCGATGGCTTCGACCGGCCCCAGGGCACGAGCGCGAGCGGCATGCACCAGGGCGCGATCCAGGTCGTTGCGATGCAGCGACTGCTCGGCGGCGGCGTGGAAGAACACGACCGCCCGCTCCGGGGCGCCGCCCATGTCGTAGTGCTCGGCGAGCACCGCCGGATCGCTCTCGCCCACCTCCTCCAGCCACTGCGCCGCACGGCGATGAGCGGGCACGCGGTCGGCGTCCGCGAGGGTCGCGTACGCTCCCTCGCGCAGCAGCGCGTGCCGGAAGCGGTACTCGACGTGCGCCGGCCACCGCGACGCGCGCTGGCGCGTGACCACCTCGCCGTCCACGAGCGACCCGAGGAGGCTCACGACACCCTCGTGCGACACGTCGTCGCCCATGAGCGCCGCGACGCCCCCGGACCAGAACGTGTCGCCGAACACGCTCGCCGCGCGCAAGGCACGGCGCGCGCGCGCGTCGAGCGCGTCGAATCGGGCCTGCACCATGCCGAGCACCGAGTCCGGCAGGGCCTCCGGCCCGCGTCCGCTCGCCGCGGCGCGGATCAACTCTTCGAGGTGGAAGGGATGCCCGCCGGCGCGGCGCGCGATGGCGCGGACCAGGTCCGGGGACGCATCGGGGCCGAGGGACGTGCGGACGAGGCCTTCGGACACGGCCGCGGAGAGCGGCGCGAGCGTCATCTCCACCAGGCCCCCCTGGCGAAGTCGATCCCACGCCACGGCCCCGGGCCGCGCCGTCGCCAGCAGGAAGATGGGCAACTCGCCGTGCGCTAGCACCGCGTCTTCGACGAGCGCGAGCGACGGCGCGTCCGCCCAGTGCGCGTCCTCGAGCAGAAGCAGCACGGGACCGCGCGAGGCGCGCGCGCCCAGCCACGCGATCCACGTCTCGCGCACCGCGTCGGCCATGAGCGAAGGATCGGCCCGCGCCGCCAGAAGCGCCGAGCCCGCGTCCCCCGCCGCGTCCCTGATCCCGCAGAGCTCACCGACGAGCGCACGCGCGACCGAAGCCTCCGGGCCGGGCGGAAAGTCGCGCGCCACGAGCGCCGCCGTTTTCCTCGCACGCGCCCCGGCGCCGTCGGAGTCGGCGATGCCCGCCGCCCGTTGCAACACGCCCCCGAGGACGCCGAGCGGCGATGCCGCGCGCGCCGCGTCGCCCCGCGCCACGAGCACCTCCACGTCGCGCGCGCCCGCCACGGCCGTGCGCAGGAACTCGTGCACGAGGTGCGTCTTGCCCAGGCCGGCCGCCGCGGTCACGACCACGGCGCACGCCCGGCGCTCGGTGGTCATCGACTGCAGCATGGTCGCGAGCATCGCCGCCTGCGGCTCTCGTCCGACGCAAGGCGTGGGCTTGCCCAGCAGCATGCGCACCGGTGCGATCGCGTCGATCTCCTCGACGACGCGGCTCCAGGCGCCGCCGTGCTCGACGAGGAACAGGCCCTCCACGAGCTCGGCGGTCGCCGCGTCGATCCAGACGCCCGCGGCTGCGGCGCTCGCCGACTGGGCGAGCGCTTCGGCGGCGCGGTCCATGACCTCCCCCATGGTCTGCCCGGCGTTGACGAGCACCCGGCCCGTCGCGACGTGCACGGGAGAACCCGGCCGCGTCGAGGCGAGCGCCATCGCGCAGCGCACCGCACGCTGCGCCTGCTCCTGCGGCGACGCCGTCCTGGGGATCGTCACGACCCACGCGCCGCGCGC
>DASVWO010000489.1:0-16937 GCA_036393165.1 Polyangiaceae bacterium
CCGCGAAGAGCACGGCGACCGCCACCGCCCGCATCCGCGTGGAGCTCCTCCCTCCAGGCGTGGGTCCAGACGGCATGCCGCTCCCGCCACGCTTCGCCGATCCCACGACCGCCGCGCGTCGCGCGATGGCGACGGCGCAGACGGGATTCATCCTCTCGCTCGCCCTTTCCGAGGCCGTGTCCCTCTTCGGCCTCGTCCTGCACATGCTCGGCGCGCCCCATGCCGAGTCCCTCCCGTTCTTCCTCGCAGGCACCGTCCTCGCGGCCCTTCGCTTCCCCACCATCCCGCGCCTGGTCGCCCCCTTCGAGCGCGCCCACGGAGCGAGCTTCGCCGCCTCGATGACCGAGTGAAGCCGCGCAAGCGCAAGCCCAGGCGCCGCGCCTCTCTCTCTTGCCCCTTCTGCGGCGAGCCGGAAGAAATCTACGTCGACACCGGCGGCGGCCGTCGCCAGACGTACACCGAGGACTGTCCCGTGTGCTGCCGCCCGCGCGTGGTCCACGTCGAGCCGGGCGACGATCCCGGCGAAGTGCGCATCTGGCTCGAGCGCGGCGACTAGCGCGACGTCAGCTCGCGCCGTTCGCGTCGGCGGTAGTTTCCGTCGCCGGTGGGCGCACGCTGGCCGGCTTGGGCGGCGCCTCGGAGGGCTTCGCAGCCGTCTCCTTCGCGGGCTGCTCCGAGCCGACCTCGAGCTCGCACTCGCCGAAGATGACCTGCATCTTGCCGTTCGGCGCCGCGAGCTTCACCTCGAGGGACTTGGCGCGAATCACGGTGTTGTCCTTCACCGTGCCCGAGAGCTGGACCACGTCGGCGTCGAACTCGCCCGCGAGCTCTCCCTGCGACGTGATCTGGCCCACCTTGACCTTGCCGTGCACCGCGCCGCTCGTGCTAACGGCGAGCGCCGGCGCAGAGAGGTCGCCCTCGATCTTGCCCTTCACCTCGATCGGGCAATCCGAGGACAGCGAGCCCTTGAACTGCGTGCCCTCTTCGACCAGCGTCTTGCGTCCGTTGCTCATCGCTGCCTCCCGGCGGCCTTTGCGGGCCGGTCACCACCACCACCACCACCGCCCCCGTTGCCGTTCTTATGGTTGCGAATCTTCATGCGGAGCATGCACCCCGGTTCGAATGCGAATCGCGTGAACTCCACCGGCTGCTCCACCGCCCCCGTGAGCGAGCCGCCCGCCGAGACGAGCAGCTGCGTCGCCCCGCTGATGCCCGGCGCCTCGCGCTCCACGAACTTGCCGTGGATCGTGATGAGGCCCGCGCCCTTGATCTGGCATCCCGAAAGGACGCCCGACTTGCCGACCACGAGCTCGGTCCCCTTGCCGAGGGCGATGGTGCACTGCTCGAAGAGGCTCTCGATCTCCACCGACGCGCCCGAGTCGAACTCGAGGTGCGCGTTGCGGAGCACGTCGCCCTTGCCGAAGTAGCGCTTCGCGACACCGCCGCCCGCGCTGCTCGCCGCATCGGCGCCCGTCATGACGGCGTTCTTGAGGTTCGCTCCCTGCGTGCGCGCGTCGCGCATCTTGGCGTTCGTGAGGTTCGCCTCTTCGAGGTTCGCCCCCGCCAGGTCGGCGTTCGAGAGATCCGCGCCCTCGAGCTTCGCCGTCGAGAGGTCCGCCTCCACGAGCACCGCGTGCACCAGGAGCGCCGCGGTCAGGTTGGCGCCGCCCAGGTTCGCCGCCGCGATCTGCGCGTGCGTGAGCCGGGCGCGCGAGAGGTTCGCTCCCTGGAGGTTCGCCCCCTCGAGGTTCGCGCGATTGAGGTTCGCTCCCTCGAGGTTCGCCCCCTGCAGATTCGCTCCCTCCAGGTCGGCGCTCTCGAGGTTCGCGTCGCGCATGTCCGCGCCCGCCAGGAACGCCTCGCGCAGGCTCGCGTTGTTGAGCAATGCACGCGCGAGCCGCGCTCCCTCGAGGTTCGCACCGTCGAGGTCCGACCTGCGGAAGCTCACCCCCTCGAGCAGCGCCTTGGGAAGGGCGATGCCGCGCAGATCGGCGCGCTCGACCTTCTCGCCGCTCTTGATCTTCTTCAGGACGACGTCCGCTGTGAGCTCCGGCATGTTCGCTCCGATCCTCCCTTTTACTGCGGCTGGGTCACGTACTTGTCGCGCGCTTCCTCGAGGAACGTCTCGAGGTACGCGAGCTTTCGCTCGAAGGGAAGCCGCTCCATCTCCTTCAATCGATCGACTTCCCCGAGCCTCGCCAGGACGACCTGGATGTCGAGCATCGTCCTCGCCCGCGCCTCGCGCGAGGTCTTCTTGCGCTCGCGGTCCTCGTCCGACCACCCGCGCGACGCGCTCTCGAACGCCGCGTGCTCCATGCGGAGGCGCGCCGTCAGCGCCGCGATCCGCTCGCGCTCCTGCGCCCGCGTCGCGTCGGGCACGCCCGCGACCACCTGGTCGCGGTACTCGCGGAACCGCGCCACGATGCGCGCCGCGAGCCCCTGGTCGATCCCCGTCGTCACCGCCATGTCCCCCGGCGTCGCCAGGAGCATCGCCTCGAGCGTCGAGAGACCTGCCGCGTACAGCTTGTCGATCGTGACCTTCTTGACCTCGGGCACCTGCAGCAGCAGCGATTGAAGGATCGCCTGCTCGCGCTGCGCGCGATCCATGTCGAGCGCGAATGCCTGCGGCATGAGCGCCGCGAGCTTGTCGTACGCCGCGAGGATCACGTCGCGCCGGTCGCCCTCGATGGTGCGGCCCGCCGCCTGCGCTTGCGTGTTCGTGAGGTGCTGCCAGAACACGTCGAGAGCGGGCACCAGCTCGGCGAGCTCCAGCTTGTCGGCCGCGCGCCGCAGCGACTTGAGCGCCGGCGAGCAGATGCCGATCCACTCGATGGTCGCCTCGCCCCAGCGCAGGTCGATCATGAAGTCGCGAACCTGCCGCACGTGGTTGGCCGCGAGCTGCGCGAAGAGCGATCGCACCTCGGCAAGATCCGACTCGGCGATGCCTCCGATCGCCGGAGGCGGCGCGCTGCCGAGCTTCTCGACGAACGCGAAGCTCTGATCGACCTCGGCGCCGAGCAACTTTTCGAACGTGCCCGCGAGCGATCCGCCGTTCTCCTGCGGCTGCGCGACGCTCATCATCTCGGGCGCCGTCGGCCGCACCGACTTCGGCTTCTTCTCGATCTTCTCGATCTTTTCGATTTTCTCGGTCTTCTCGATCTTCTCGGCCTTCTGTGTTGACGGCGGCGCACGCAGGTGACTGGAGAAGAGCCCCGTGGCGCCCGTCGGAGGCTTCTGCGCCGCCGGCGGCGGCGCCGCGGGGCGCGCCTTGGGTGCGGACGTCCCGACGTCGATCGTTCGCGAGACGACGACGGCCGGCTTCGCAGGCTGCTCGGGCTTCTCGCTCATTCGAGGCGAGCTTCAACCATACAACGTTGCCGCGCCCGCCTCTCTGAACCCGAACGGGTGACAGAAGATCGCGTCCACACGCACGCACGGCGACGGATGATCAGCGCGCGAGGCGCATGACCGTCTTCCCGGAGTTCCAGTAGACGTACCGCGCGTCCACCACGACCGTGGTGGGGTGGCTGGCCAGATCCTGCCCGGTCGCCAGCACTTGCATCCACCCGCCCGCGAGATCGCTCGTCCGGATCGTCCCGTCGTCGTAGTCCGCCCACCAGAGCGCGCCGTCGTGCACCGTGAGGCAGTTGGGATTGGCCAGGTGCGTCACGATCTCCCTCGGCGTGCCGCCGCCGTCCAGCGCGAGCTGCCAGATGCCGCCGTCGGGGTCCCCCTGCTGGTTGCCGGACCAGTAGACGTCGCTGGCGGTGACGGCCACGCCCCACGGGGCCCCCAGCTCCGCCGCCGAGACCAGCGGGGTTCGCGTTCCCGAGAAGATGTCGAACACGTCGATCTCCGGCGGATGCCCACCGTTCACCAGGTAGGCCAGGCTCCCCGTCACCTGGAGGCACGCGTTGGCCGTGCCGTAGAGCAGCACCATGTCCGCGGTCCCATCGAGCTGCACGACGTGGAGATCCCCGTTCGTGTAGTAGATGGCCCCCCCCGCGACGGTGAGCTCCGAGATGTCCCTCGAGAGGCTCTCGATGACCCGCGCGCCCCCGCCGTCGAGGTCCGCGCGATGGAGCGCCGACATGCCCGTGGTGGCCCACACCAGGTCCGCGTCGCTGATCCCCACCGCGCGAACCGGGTACGAGTCCACCACGATCGGCTCCGGAGGCCCCGCCTCGCCGGGCACGCGCTCGCCGTCCTGCGTTCCCGCTCCCGCATCGGAAGGGGACGCGCCGTCCACGTACCCGCGTCCCGCGTCCTTCGTCGCGACGAGCCCCGTCCCCTCGCGGGGAAGCGCGCAAGCGACCGCCAGGACGGCCGCGCAGGCCACCCCGGCAGTCGCCGACAGCACCCCCCAGCGTCGCGCCGCGCGCATCCCCCCATCTTAGGGCCACAAAATGCGCGCGGCGCGCACTGCATCGTTCGCAGTGCGCGCCGCTGTGCCGCCCCCCGCGGCTCGCTTGCTACAGGCAGCCGAGGAACGCGAGCAGCGCCGCCTGATCCGAGGCGCTCAGCCCGTCGAACGCGGCAGCCGCCGCCGCGCCCTGACCGCCGTGATCCTGGATGGCCTCCGTGACGCTGTGCGCGCGGCCGTCATGCAGGAAGTGCGAGCGGTCACCCAGGTTCGCCAGCGTCATCGTGCGGAACTCGCTGCCCGACGCCGAGTTGTCGACGAAGCCGTCCGCCAGGGCCGGGCCCATGTCGTGGAGCAGCAGGTCGCTGTAGAGCCGGATCGTCTGGCCTGGCCCGTTGAACGCGGGCGTGTGGCAGCCGTTGCAGCCCGCGGTGTTGAAGACGGCCGCGCCCGGAGACGCGAGGCACGCCGAGGTGGGCGCCGGCGGGTCGATGGTCTGGATGAACGTGACCGCGGTCTCGAGCGGCACCGAGTCGATCTCCGGCTTGATGGCGTCGGCACCGCAGCCGTCCACCTCGTCCTTCGGCGCGATGTTGTTGGTCAGGCCCATCTCGTTGCGGAACGCGTGGCCCATGAACTCGACGAGCGTCGCCTGGTCCGCCTTCCAGCCGAAGCGACCGATGCGGCCGTCCGCCAGGATGTTCGGGTGGCCCTGGACAGCCGCCGGCTCGAGCGCCTGGTTTTTGAGGATGTCGTTGTCGAGGATGAAGTCGAGGAGGCTCGTTCCTCGCAGCGTCATGGCGCTACGCGGGGAGAAGGCGTTCGTGTCCGGCGGCGTGCCGGGCGCCTGGAGCCCACACCCGGCGCCGAGCTCGGAGATCGAGTGCTGCCGCGCCACCGGGCCGCGGTCGTTCTCGAGAGGCTCGAAGGTGCCGTGCTCGAACTCGCCGACCAGTACGTCGACGGCGTTGTTGCCCATGCCGCCGGGCGCGGGGTCGCCGTGGCAAGTGAGGCACGCCTGACCGTTGAACAGCGGCCCGACGCCCTCGTTGACTGCGAACGAGTGGGTGAAGAAGTGCGTGCCGAGCTGCTGCAGGGTCGTGTTGCCGGCATTCGCCGCATCGCTCATGAGCCCGGGCATGATCGGGCCGGAGCCGAAACCCGGCACGTGGAGCACGACGCCGCCGTTGTTCGGGGTCTGCGCGGACACCCAGATGTCCTTGCCGTCGGGCGACACGCCGAGGCCGTTGACGCGGAAGCCGTCGAGGCCGTCGACGAGGATGTGCCGCACCGCGATCACCTGACCGCTCTGGTTGACGCGCACGATGCTGTTGTCGCCGCGGTTCAGGACGTAGAGGTCCGCTGCGGCGGCCAGGGTCGTGTTGGCCGAGAAGTTCTCGGAGGCGACCTCCGGCTCCGTCGGCGACACGTCGATCGGCACGTGCAGGTGATGATGGGCGTCGAGGTAGCGCGGGGCGGAGGCATAGAACAACGTCCCGTCCGCAGTGATGTCGAAGGCCACCAGCTGATTGGTCTGCGGGTCCGCGACGTACAGAGTGTGATTGGGCACCCAGTTGAACGCCATGCCGACGCGCGAGACGACGTTCGGGTCGGTCGAGTTCATCGTGTCGGGCGTGACCGTGCTGATGGGCGTGAGGGTGCCGGGCGGCACGAGACCGTCGACGCCCTTGAGCACGTGGATCTGCACGATGCTGCCGTCCGCCTCTCTCGATGCGAACACGGCCTTGCCGGTGCCGTCCGACGACTTGGTCATGATGGCGAGGCCGAGCGCGCCCGTAACCAGGCCGTGCGTCGACGCTGCGTTGCGGTTCGTCTCGTTGCCCGCGAAGATGCCGCCGGCCACCGGGTCCGGGGCGCCCTTGAGCGGCGCGCCGTCCGGATCGAGCACCGTGATCGTGCCCTCGCCCGAGGCTCCGTTGGGCGCGCACGAGGCCCACGGGCGCCCGTTGCCGCTGTTGATCGAGAAGCCGGTGCAGAGCGACGCGCCGACCTGGCTGGCGGTCACCGCGCCCGGGTTGAAACGGCTGTTGAGGAACGCGGCGTTGTTGGCCGAGTACACCGTGACGGCGCCGCCCAGCGCCGAGGCCTGGCTGCCGGCGGTGGCGAAGTCCGCAGGGACCGCGACGGGAGCGTCGCCCGGCTCGATGGAGATCAGGGTGCCCGGGTACTGCGAGGTCTGCTGCATGGGCTCGCCGAAGTTCGACGTGCTCGCGACGATGATGCGCTCCGGGCCGAGCACCTGACCGGGCTGGATGAGCCCATTCAGCGCCGCGCTGTCGTGGACCGCGTCGCCGCGGTGGAAGAAGCCGACCTGCGCGATCGCGCCGGCGCCCGGGATGCCCGTGGCGATGATCTGCGCCTGGACCGCGCTGCAATCGCCTGCGACGTCCTCGCAGTTCTGGTTGTCGTCGTTGCTCAACGCGCTCGACGTAGTCGCAGCCGACTCGGAGCCCGTGGAAGGAGTCATCGCACAGCCACCCGCCCAACCCATCACCGTGAGCAGGCCAATCGTCCCGGCAGCAATTCGCATGGTTGTCCACCAATGCATGAGCCGGTCCAAGATGAGCTCTTCATGCATAAGCGCCGTGATGACGCGCAGATAGACGAACGTTGGGCGCGCATGCATCCGTCCCGGATTCCATCCACCCGGCGGCCAACCGCGCGACATCACGTGTGAAAGAACGCATCGGCGATCCGATCCCCCGCGTTTTCGCACGGAACCTGGGGAAAAGAGCACTTAGGACCGCTGCGGGCGGGCATCAGTGGATTGTTTTCCATGCACGCCCTCGGGGGCTGGCCCCCCGTGCGGCGGACCCTCGTCGGCACTCAACGTTGAGAATCAACAGGTGATTCGTGCCCCTTCGCAGTCGATGGGAACACCTGCATCTCGCATTGACACGCTTGGAACCTTCCTTGAATGCTAGCTAGGCGATGGAGTTGAGTCGGATCCTGCTCGTCGACTCCGACTCCAAGAGCGCACGCAGGCCCGAGCAGAGCCTGAGTCACGCGGGGCACGCGGTGATGATGGCGTGGAGCGGCGAGGAGGCGCTGGAGCAGCTCTCGCGCGACACGCCCGACCTGGTGCTCTCGGACACGCAGCTCGCCGGCATGGACGGCTACGAGCTGGCGCGCCAGTTCCGCAAGCTGGGCTCCGGCATCCCCTTCGCGTTCCTGACGCGCAGCCGCGCGGTGGAGGACCGCCTGCGCGCGCTGGAGCTCGGCGTCGAGGACTACCTGACGAAGCCGATCTTCGTGCGCGACCTCGTCTCGCGCGTGAACCTCCTGCTCGCCCGCCGGTCGCCCGACAGCTTGCGTTCGCCGGAGGGCGGCCCGGGCGCCCGCACGCGCATGAGCGGGCGCACGTCCGAGGTGTCTCTCATCGACGTGCTGCAGACGTGCGAGGTTTCGCGGAAAAGCGCGGTCGTCCGGGTGCAGACGGACGCCGAGAGCGGGTGCATCTACGTGCGCGACGGCGTCGTGGTGGACGCAGAAGTGAGCGGCGGTCGGCGCACCGGCGAGCAGGCGGTCTACCGCATCCTGCTGTGGAAGGACGCGACCTTCGTCGTCGACTTCGAGGACATCCCGCCCGGGCGCGGCACGACTGTGTCGTCGCCGGCGCAGGACGCGCTGCTCATCGAGGCCATGAACCGCGCCGACGCCTGGTCGCGCCTCAGCGAGAAGCTGCCGCCGCTCTCGACCTCTCTCCGGATCGACAACCGCCGGTGGCTCGAGGTGCTCCGCTCCCTGTCCGAAGATGCAGGTTCCTTGCTGCGCCTCTTCGACGGGAAGCGATCCGTCTCGAGGGTGATCGATGAAGGTCCGTATGACGACGTGTCGGCGCTCGCCGTCGTTTCGCAGCTCTTCGACCAGGGCGTGCTCGTCGTCGCCGCCCCAGAACCATCGATCCCGCCGCCAGGCGAGGCCCCTGCGCGTCCGGTGCCGCGATCGATTCCGCCGCTCGCATATACGCTTTCGGCAACCGAGCTTTTGAAACGATTTTCGACTGCCCTTCGCGGACCCACTTGACCGCGATGAACGTGATCCATAGGCTCGATTCTCGTGCTCGGCTCTGAAGAAAAACTCTCCGCGGGAGACTTGACGATCGTGCCTCGGCAGGAGGCTGCGGGGGCGGCCCTGCAGCTCCTGTGGAGCGGCAAGAGCAACGATCGTCAGCCCGGCAAGATCCTCGGCCCCTACTTCACCAAGGCCATCGCGCACGCGTCGTCGCAGTCCGTGCCGCTGGAGCTTCACTTCGAGACTCTCGACTACCTCAACTCGTCGACCATCACGGCGATCATCCAGGTCATCCAGGATGCGCGGGGGCGCGGCGTGAAGCTCGTCATCGTGTTCGATCCGAACCGCCGATGGCAGAAGCTCAGTTTCGACGCGCTCCGCGTGTTCGTCCGCGACGACGGCCTGGTGGAGCTGCGGCCCACGGAGCGCTGAAGATGCCCGATTTTGCCTTCAACATCGACGTCCCGGTACGAAGCGAGTGGTCGAACGTCGACCTGCTCATCACGTCCGTGGAGAACTGTTTCGCGGCGATGTTCGCCGACGTGGACGGCTGCCACACCATCGCGATGGTGACCGGCGAGCTGCTCGAGAACGCCATCAAGTACGGCGACTGGACCCACGGTGCGCGCGTCTTCCGCCTCCACGTGACGGGGCGCGCGAAGCACGCGACGGTCTCGGTGGAGAACCCCATCGGCAAGGACAGCAAGGCGGCCGAGGAGCTCTTCGCGACGCTGCGCTGGCTCGAGGGCTACAAGTCCCCCGACGAAGCCTACCGCGCGCGCCTGCTCGAGGTGGCCAACGGCCCCCGCGGCGGGTCGGTGAGCAAGCTCGGTCTGGTGCGCATCGCTTACGAGGCGAACTGCAAGATCCGCGCGGAGCGCAAAGAGGACGTCATCTCGGTGACGGCCGAGATGTCGCTCTAGGCGGCGACTACCAGACGATTTCTTCGAACAGCGCGTTGAGCTCCGCCATCAGGGCCTCGATGCCCTGATCCTTCGAGAGGCACCGGGCGGCGCCGGCGTCGCGCGCCATGCGGTCCAGCGTCGCCGGATCGGCCTCGCTGGCGAAGATCACGATGGGGATCGTCCCCGCGTCGACGACCTCGCGCATGAAGCGGCACAGGTGCAGCGAAGGCGCGTCGGGCAGCACGGCGTCCGTCAGGATGACCTGAGGCGTCTTCTCGCGGAAACGCTCGATGAACGACACCAGGTTGTCGGCGACGCGCACGACGTGGCCGTGCGATTCGACGGCCAGCGCGATGAGATCGCGCGAGACCTCGTCGGGCTCGACGATCAGCATGTCGTGCACGGGCGACTCGTCCCCGGCGGGCAAGCCTCCGAGCTTGTCGAGGGCCAGCTTCAGCGCGCCCGCGAGCGACGCGATGGCGAGCTCCTCGACGCTCGTGGCGACGGCCTGGATGGCCTCGAGCTGCGCGCACAGCGCTCGCGTGCCGGAGGCCGTGGGGATTCCCCCGGCGCTGAGGAGCGCCGCGGCGAGCTCGGTGCGCCGCGAGATCTCGTCGATTCGGCTGAAGAGGGCCTGCGTGGGGCCCTCGACGGCGCGGTTGCCCGCCTCGTTGCGCCGCCGGTCGTAGACCGGAGCGAGCCACGCGCCGAGGTGTTTCAGGTCTCCGCTGCGGAGGATGTCCTCCGCGTCGCGGGCGAAGCGACTGAGGTCGAACGGCGGAGGCGACGTGCTGTGACGTGTCGACTCGGGCGCCTGCTCTTCCATGTTGCGAGGTCCCTCCGTACGCATCGCCTCCATAGCCTCGCTCACGTCGGGCTCCGAGCCAAGCGACTCGGAAGTTCGATTGACGAAATGCGGGCTCCCAACTTACGCTCGCCGGAGTGTCCTTCGTGAAACCGACCATCGCCGTGTGCGGTGCGGTCGGTCGGGAGATGGACGAGGTGGTGAGTGCCGTTGCGAGATCGTCGCAGCTGCAGGCCATCGCGGTCCGCTGGCCCGATCGAACGGCGTTCGATTCGGCGCGAGCCCTCCCGGCTGCGGGGTGGCTCGTCTTGGGCTCGGACGGCGCCTATACGGACCTGGCGCGCGAGGTCACGTCGGGGAGAGTGTCAGCCCCCCTCGTCGTCATCGGAGGCTCCAGCGCGCCAGCCACGGCGGCCTGCTGGCTTCCCCGGAGGCCCAGCGATGCGGTCCTCGTCGCACTCCTGGCGCAGATCGCCGTACCCGTCGCCGTAGAGCCCACCGCCCTGCAGATCCCGGCGAGCGAGCCGCCGCCGTCCCGATCGTGGCGCCGCAAGAGCGACATGATCATCGGCTCCAGCCCGGCCATGGCCCAGCTCCTCGCGGCGCTCGATCGGCTGGCGCCCTCGGTCGCTCCGGTCCTCGTCATGGGCGAGAGCGGGACGGGCAAGGAGCTCGTCGCGCGTGCCCTGCACTACACGGGGCCACGTCGCGGCGCGTCGTTCGTTCCCATCAACTGCGGCGCCATCCCCGACAACCTCTTCGAGGCAGAGCTGTTCGGCTACCAGCGGGGGGCCTTCACCGGCGCGGTGTCGAGCCGGCCCGGCGCGTTCGAGGCGGCGGACAACGGCACGCTGTTCCTCGACGAGCTCGGCGAGATGTCGCTGCACATGCAGGTGAAGCTGCTGCGCGTGCTCGAGACCGGCGAGGTGACGCGGCTCGGCTCCAACGAGTCGCGGCGTTGCAACGTGCGCTTGGTGGCGGCGACGAATCGAAAGCTCGAAGCCGAGGTGCGCGCCGGCCGTTTCCGCGAAGACCTCTTCTACCGCGTGAGCGTGTGTCCGCTGGTCATCCCGCCGCTCCGGGATCGCCCCGAGGACATTCCGCCGATCGCCACGCACCACCTGGAGCAGATTGCACGGCGCGAGCAGCGCCCTCCGGCGCGTCTCACGGCCGCGGCGCTCGAGAAGCTGCTGTCGCACCGGTGGCCGGGCAACGTGCGTGAGCTCGCGAACGCGCTCGAGCGCGCCGTGCTGCTCGCCCCGGAGGGGGCGATCGACGCCCCCCATCTTCTGCTTCCGGAGGACGCCGCGCCGCTCATCATGCCTTATCGCGACGCCAAGGAGCGATTCGAGCACGGCTACTACAGCAACGTGCTGCGCACGACCGGGGGCAACGTGAGCCTGGCGGCGAAGCTCGCGCAGAAGACGCGCAAGGAGGTCTACGACGCCCTGCGCCGCCTGGGGCTCGAGGCCGGCGTGTACCGCGAGTCGTCCGGCAGCATGCCGGTGGCAGCGCGCGCGGCGGGTGAAACGAAGGAGCCGTCCTGAGAGCAGCTGCTACGTTCGTGGTGCTTCGATGTTGTCGCGAAAGGTGGAGCTCGGTTCGCTGACGCTGACCATCCAGCGACGGGCGGGCCTGCGCGAGCCGCTGCAGGTTCTGTGGCTGGGCAAGAGCGAGGACGTGCAGCCGGCCAGGCTCCTCGCGCCGCACTTTCGCGACTTGCTCGACGAGGCGGGGGGCCGGAGCGCGCCCCTCGAGCTGCACTTCGAGGAGCTCGAGTACCTCAATTCCTCGACGCTCGTCGCGCTCACGCAGCTCATTCGCGATGCGCGCGCGCGCGGCGTACGGCTCATCATGTTCTTCGACGCCGAGCGCAAGTGGCAGAAGCTCACGCTGGACGCCCTGCGCGTCTTCGTGACGGGCGACGGCTCGCTCGTGCTGAAACCCGTGGGCGAATCGATTCGCTGACGCGTCAGCCGAGGTGGCGGACCACGACGAGCGTGATGTCGTCGGCCTGCTCCTTGGACCAGCTCGTGGCGGCGGCGAGCACGCGGTCGCGGATCTGGGAGGGCTGCTGGCCTCGAGCGGCCTCGATCTCGGCGCACAGCCGTTCGATGCCGAACTGCTCGCCGTCCTCGTCCATCGCCTCGGTGATGCCGTCCGTGTAGAAGACGATCAGGTCGCCCTTCTCCAGTCGCAGCTCCGAGTCGGTCGTGAACCGTCCGACGTCGTGGACGGCGCCCAGCCAGGTCCCCGGCGTCGCGATGCGACGGCAGGGGCCCCCCGCCGCGGGGCAGACGATGATCTCCTCGTGGGCGCCGGCGAACGTGACGAGCCCGTCGCGGCGGTAGTGCGCGAGGCAGAAGGTGACGTGCTCGCCCTGCTTCAGGCGGGAGCGGATGTTGTCGAACATCACCTCGTTGACGACGGAGACGAGGGCGCTCGGCTTGCTCGCCGGGTTGGCGCGCGCCAGCGACGACACGACGCTCTGGATCATCATCATGATGAGGCCCGCGGTGAGGCCGTGGCCGGCGACGTCGCCCACGCCGATCCAGCAGCCGTCCTCCGCGGCGATGAAGTCGTAGTAGTCGCCGCCCACGTCCGTGGCCGGCAGCATGCGCGCCGAGACCTCCAGGCCTGGCACCTCGATCTTCTCCGGAACGATGGACGTCTGGATCTGCGCGGCGATCTCGAGCTCTTTGCGCAGCTGCTCCTGGGCGGCGAGCTTGCTTCGACCTTCGGCGATCTCGACGACCATGCGGTTCATCGCTTCTCCGAGCGCCCGCACCTCCAGGGGGCCGGACACCTTGGCCGTGGCGCCGAGATCTCCCTTGCCGATCGCGCCCGTGAACTTCACGAGCTCGTCGAGCGGTCGCGACAGGCGGCGCGAGATC
The DNA here is from genome assembly GCA_036393165.1 of Polyangiaceae bacterium. Classification (GTDB taxonomy): domain Bacteria; phylum Myxococcota_A; class Polyangia; order Polyangiales; family Polyangiaceae; genus Palsa-1150. The sequence goes on from DASVWO010000489.1 coordinate 13,003, forward strand.
GCCAGCCCGATCGCGAGGGCCACGGCAATGGCCCCCGCCAGGACGAGATAGAGCAGTCGCGAGAGGGCTCGACGCAGCTCGAGCGCGTGGTCGAGCGACCGGAGGAGGATGTAACGGAGCGGGCGCTCGCCGTGGTAGTTGGGGAACGCCGAGGCCACGGCGAGGAAGCGGCCGTCGCCGATCGTGATCTCGACGGGGCTCGTGTCGGTGGGCAGCGCGCCCAGCGCCTTCTGGATGTCCGCGTCGGGCGGGCGCCGGATCTCGGCCGGAAAGGCCACGCCGATCGGCGCGTCGCCCATCATCACGATCACCGACCCACCCGTCTGCTGTGAGACGGTGCGCGCCACCGCGTCGTCCAGCTTGAATCCGATGACGAGCACGCCCACGACGGTCTTTCCGAAGTCGAGCCGCTGCGCTTCCACCTGGTACGCCGCCTTCGGGTCCGTCCAGATGTCGGTTCCCTGACCGCTGGCGAGCGCCTTCGCCACGAGCGGGTTCGACGACATGTCGAATCCGGACGCGCCCGCGTCGGCGACGTCCGCCAGCAACCGGCCGTCCCCGTCGGTGATGAGGAACAGATCGCATCCCACGGCGAGCCTCAGCTCGCGGGCCACGCCGAGCACGGTCTCGTGCGTGATCTCCTCCGTGGCCGCGACGGCTTTGAGGCGAGGCTCTTCGGCCACGACGCGGATCTGGCTGCGGAAGAGCGTCTGGCGATACCCCTGCAGGTCCTCGAACGCCAGACGATCGCGGGCGAGGCTCTCGGCCAGGTCGGTGCGCGCCGAACGATCGATGAGGATCGAAGCGGCGGTCACCGTCCAGATGGCGACGCCGACGACCAGGATGAGCATCGCGAGAAGGACACCGGTCCGGAATCTCAAGGAGCGACCTCCACGGGAACCATGAGGGCGGCGCCGCTGCCGTGCGCCGCCTTGTCGACCTTCACGAAACCACGTTGCAAGACGACGTCGCCAGTCGGTAGCGAAAACTTGGCGGCGATCGCCGGAGCCATCGCCTGCCAGACGAGCTCGAGGCGCACCTCCCCGGCGGCCGGCAGCGAGAGCTCGAGGGACTCCTCGCGTGTCTCGTCGGCCAGGATGCGCGTGTCGGACGCGACGCGCGTGGCGGCGTAGAAAGGCGCCGGTTCTCCGGCGGCGTCGACCAGGAACCGCCCGTACGCCCGCTCGGCCTTGTCGACCTCGTGGCCGCCGGCATCGAACGTCGTCGCTCGCAGGACCAGCCGCCGTTCCGGAAGGCCCGTCGGCACGTCGTGTCCGGCGTTCTCGTTGCGAATGCTCGCCTTCACGACGACGGTCGCGGCGCGCGCCTCGACGCTCGCGTGCAGACCGAGCGCGCTGCTTCGGAACCGGGGGTTGTCCGCGCCGAAGTCGTGGTGCGCCACGCCGCCGCGACGCTTCGCTCCGACCGCGACCGCGGTCGACTCCTCGGGCATGTGGCAGTCCTGGCACGTCACGCCGATCGCCCCGTAGCGACTCGACTGCCATTCCTCGTACTCGGTGAAGACGGGGAGATCATCCGAACCGACCCGCGTCGCCATCCAGTGGCAGCTCGCGCACATCTCGGACTGCGAGTGGAAGGGCGAGCACTGCACCTTGTGAAAGTAGTTGTTCTTCGCGTCGCAGAGAGGACCGTACTTGGTCATGTCGTCGATGTGGAGCGTGAAGCCGCCGCCCGAGCGGCGCGGTGTAGTCTCGGAGAGGGTGTGGCATGCATCGCAGTCGACGCCGTCTCCGCGCGCGGGATCGTCGGCCGGCACGAGGCGGTCGATCGGCGCGTGGCAACCGTCGCAGCTCGCGGCGTCGGCGTGCTCGCGCATGGCGAGGTAAGCGGGCGTCGTCTGGGAGTGACCGTGCGCGGACCGGCGCCACTGGCCCTCGAAGGCGCCGTGGCACTCGCCGCATCGCGAAGCGGGGCTGGCGTAGAGCGTGGCCCCCACCGCAGCCGAGCCAGAGTCGGCCCCGACCGCCGCGGCGCCAGCATCGCCTCCGTCGCGCCCCCTGGCGCCGTGGCAACCCGTCACGAGCGCGACGACGATCGTCGCGCGCAGCAAGCTCACTTGTATCGCCCGTATGGCTGCCCATCCTTGCGAAGGTGATGGCGCGCCTTCTCCCCCTCGGTGAGCTGGATGGACACGGTGGCGGTACCTCCCGCGGCGACGGTCACGGAGCCGCGATACTCGGCGCCGTACGGTTGCCAGGCGACGATGGGATAGGTGCCGGGTGGGACGTTCGGGATGAAGAAGGAGCCGTTGTTCGCGGTGAGCGCGTAGTACGGCGTGTCGAGCACCTTGATCTTCGCGGCCATCTGCGGGTGGATGTTGCAGTAGACGTCGACGACGCCGGGGCGGTCGAACTGCACCGACTTGCTCTCTCCGCTCTTGTAGAGCCCAAGGTCGAACCGGGCGGGCTCGGAGACCGAGAAGACATTGTGGAAGATCTTGTCGTCGTTCGGGAAGGCGATCGTGCTTCCCCGGGTCACGACGGTGAGCTCGGGCGCGAACTGCTGGTCCCTCTGATGGACCTGCGGCGTCGTGGGCAGCGGCTGCGGGTCCACCGCGATGCCCTCGAGGTAGACGACGACGCTGCTCGCGTCGCCCTTGGGCGAGCCGTCGGCGATCACCGTCACCTTGCCGCCGACGGCCCCTGGTGGCGCGGGAACGCCCGGGCGTGCGACGAGCAGGACGAGCGCGGCGGCTGCCGTCGCGGCCGCGGCGATCTGCAGGACGGGGGTGCGCGTGATCCGCATGATGCCCTCCTCAGTACTTGATGACGAAGGAGCTGGTGGCGACGTCGTCATTGAACTGCGGAACGCGTCCGAGCTCGATGATGTGGGTGTACTCCGCCTTCAGGATGAAGTTCGTCCCGATTTCGAAGTGCAGCCCTCCGGTGGTCCGCATCAAGTCGGAAATATAGACGAAGCTCGCCCCGCTCCGATGGAGTGCGTCGCGATAGTCGACGCGTGCGTACGGTGTGAGCCAATTGAACAGCCTGTAGCCCAGCAGTCCGTAGGCGCCCGTGAAATTGAGGCAGGGAGCGATGTTGCACGGCGGATCCATCGGATTCCCCGTGCCCGCGCCCTCCGCGTTCCCATGGAGCACCTCGCCCTGCACGATGATGTCGTGCCAGTCCAGCGAGACATCTCCACCGTATTGATATTGATACACCGTGTTCGAAGTCTGATTGTTCTGCGCGCCCCAGAGGCCTGACACGCCGAACTCGAGGCCTGCCCCCAGCGGGAACCGATACGACAGGCGAGCCGAGCCGCTCTTCATGTCGGTGAGCCCGATCTCGTCGGAGAACGGAAACATCTCGACGAAGCTGCTCCCGTTGGTGATGGCCGTGTTCAGGATCAGCTTCTCGTCGAAGAACTTCGCGCGCGCCTTGACGCCGATCGGGTAGCCGCACGTGTAACGGCAGATGAGCGACGGCGTCACCGTCAGGCGATTGGCGGCGTCCTGGCTGCGGTACTCGATGCCGAGGACCGAGTCGAACTTGCCGACGTAGAGGCTCAGGTCCCAGTTGTTGGTCGGCACGATCCACTCGCCATAGGCGAGGCGCACGTCGATGTACGCGCCGAGGTCGATCCCGTTGGGGTCCGACGGGTCGCGGTTGCGAGGCACGAAGTCCACGGCGCCGTTGAGCGTGAAGTTGTCGCCGATGCCCTCGAACAGGTTCAGCGTGAGGCTGTTGACGATGAACGAGGGCGCGCCGCCGTTGTGGATCGGATCGAACGTGATGGCGCGCGAGCCGTCGGTGTCGGCGGGCTCGCCGCGGGCGTTGACCATGGTGGCCAGGGGATCGCCCATGAACACCCACTGGCCCGGCACGCCGGTCATGCCGTTGTACTCGGGGAAGTGCTGGTAGTTCGTGTCGGGACGGATGCCCGAGCCGTTGCCCTGCACGTAGAAGGCGCCG
>DASVWO010000490.1:0-6773 GCA_036393165.1 Polyangiaceae bacterium
TTGCACCTCGTCGAGCACCGCCAGCGACAGGCCGAGCGCGTGCCTGAAGTCGTCCACGAGGGGAGGGAACCCGTGGAGGATCTTGTCGCGAGACTCTCCCGCGAACTGCATGAGAATGGGCCCCATCTTCTCGAGGAGCGCCTCGCCGCGGCGTTGCTCTTCCTGCAGCAGGATGAGGGCGAAGCCAGCGACTGCTTCGGCGAGGTTGACGTGCGGGTCGCACTGGATGACCCGCACCGCCAGGTCCGGATGGTCCGCGAGCTCGACGATGTGCGCCGCCAGCTCCGCGGAGACGGCGCCGCGCGCGAGCAGGCGCATGAGCATCTCGCGGAACAGCTCCCGCATGCTCTCCTCGCGCCTGATCCGCTCACGATCCTCCGTCGACAGCTCGTGAGCGATCTCGTCCACCTGGACGTGGGCGACGCGGCGATCCCGCAGCATCGTGCGCAGTCCGCCGCTTCCGAAGATCTCGGAGGGCGCGAGGACGAGCACCTCGACGAGCGACGAGAGCTCCTGGACCAGGATGCCGTTCGCGAAGCGCAGAAGGACGACGCCTCGCTCGTGCAGGTGCGGACCGAGACGCGTCTGGAGGATGGGATGGCTCGTCGGCGCCTGGCCCACCGTCAGGCTGTCCTTCAGGATGCCCACTTCGAGCAGGCCCACGTCGAGCGCGCGCACGAGCGATTCGTGCGTCCGGGTGGCCAGCTGCGCGCAGAGCGGATGACTCGGCGAGTACTGCGTGGCGCGCGAGATCCAGCGTGAGAGCTCGATGAGAGCCTGCTCCTCCGGAGACGGTGGGCGCGTGGAGTTCACGAGCGCCTCGCGGCGGGATCGGTCGCCGCACGGAGACGAGCCGCCTCGAGGCGTTGCCGGGCGATCGGGTCGTCGGGCCTGGCTTGCACGACGCGCTCCCAGGTGCGCACGGCCTCCGCCCAGTGGCCCGCTTGTTCCTCGCGCTCGGCCTGTCTGGCATTGGTCGCGGCGGCGCGCTGGTCCACCTCGCGCTTTGCCGCGTCGTGGGCGGTACGGATGGCGCCATCGCCGGGCGCGAGCGCGAGCGCCTTGCGATACGAGTCGAGAGCGGCGGCCGCGTCCCCGAGCGCCATCGCGTTCGCCGCCACGGCAGCGAGCTGCCGGGCCTGCGCGTGGCGCCCTTGGAGCTGTTGCTTCAGCATCTCGAGGGCCTTGGCGCGCTGCGGGTCGACGGCGACGATGCCGTGAGCGGCGTCGTACGCGGCCCGCCCCTCCTTCGACTTGAGCTGGCCGTATGCGGACTCGACGCTCTTGAAGATGGCCTCGAGTCTCGCGCGATAGGGCCCCATGCGCTTGCGGAAGAACCGGTCCGGGTGGAACTCGCGCACGCGCTCGCCGTAGGCGCGCCGGATCGCCTTGTCGTCGCTTCCCGGAGCGACTCCGAGCAGCCGGTAGGCGTCGATGGTCGACAGCTCGGCGAAGACGCTGTCGATGCGCCCGCACTGCTCCTGTGTCAGATCCGTTTCGCGGTCGGGCGCGTCAGACATGCCGACCCCCCCAAGAGGCCATCGTATGACGACGCGAGGCGCGCCGTCGATGCCTCACTCCCTCAGCCGGCGGCCGCCGCCGCAGCCACGCGGGCCACGAGCTGCTGCGCCAGCGCCATGTCCGACGGGGAATAGCGCCGGGACGGCTCGGTGATGCAGAAGGTGAGCACCGCCACCGTACGCCCGTCCACCATCACGGGCAGGCGGATCGACGAGCGGGGCCCGAAGCGTCGCAACAGCACGAGGTGTGCCGGGCTGCGCGAGATGCGCGTGAGCCCTCGATCGTCCACGATGCGCTCGAGCATCGGGCGCCCGGAGGCGATGACCTTCGTCAGCGGGTGCTCGCTGCGGGGCGTGAAGGGCCCTCGCATCGCGCGCATCGTCTCGGCGTGGCTCGGGTCGACGTGCACGGCGTCCACGCGATCGACCGTGCCGTCGTCGTGGACCAGATCGACGATGCACATCTCGCCGAGGTCCGGAACGCACGCGCGGGCGAAGCTGGAGAGCATCGCTCCGAAATCGCCGCGCGCGCCGTCGATCGCGCTCACGACCTCGGTCACGAGGTCGCGCCGTTTGCGGATGCCCGAGGCTCTCGGCGGCGACGCCGGCCGCGACGATCTAGGTTTGCTTCGCGAGACCATCCCGCAGGTCACTCCTCCAGCGCTGCCAGCACCCCGCAATCCGCCAAATGGCCGCTCGCGGGACATCCGTCGAGCATCTTCGACAGAGCCGCCCGGCGCATCTCGATCACCTGCTTCTTCGCATCGAGCACGTGGATGGCCTGCGTCACCATCTCGTGCAGCCGCCCGCAGCCCCGCGAACGCGCGTTTCGCAGGTGGACGAGCGGCGCGATGTCCTTCAGCGGGAACCCGAGGCCCTTGCAGCGCCGGATGAAGCGCAGCACCTTGAGGTGCTCGTCGGTGTAGAGGCGCCGGCTGCCCGGCCGGCGCGGAGGTTCTCCGAGGAGTCCACGCCGCTGGTAGAAGCGGACCGTTTCCACGCCCACGCCAGCGCGGCGCGCGAGCTCGCCGATGGTCATGACAAGCATCTGTCGAAGCGTCGTCCCCCTGGGAGGAGGTTACGAAAGCGTACTCTACCACGGGTCCCCGGGGACGCATGTGCCGGTGGCGTCGACCCTCCATGGCTGACCCCGGCTTGATTCCGTACTAAAGTACGGATAATGCTGCCGGATTGAGGGTCGCGGGACGGAGAGAGGATCATCCTGAAGCTGCAGGTCCGCAGCTTCACGACTGGGGAGTTGCCGGGGTGAAAAAGAAGAAGCGTACGAAGCGCAGGGCCGGCGGGTTCGCGGCCATGGATCCGACACGCCTGCGCGCCATCGCGCGCGAAGGAGGCCTTGCCGCTCACGCGGAGGGCAAGGCGCACCAGTTCACGTCGGAGGAGGCTCGCCAGGCCGGGAAGAAGGGCGGTCGCTCGGTCAGCCGCGACCGGGACTACATGGCCGAGATCGGGCGACGCGGCGGGCGCGCGCGCAAGGGCAAGCGCAAAGCACGCCGGAAGTAGAGACGCGCTACTCGGGCGTGGCCTGCCCGAGGAATGCCTGGCACTCGCTCGGCCATCCGCCCATGAACGCGTTGACGACCGCGTTGCAGTCGAGGCTCTGCAGCGCGGCCTCGCACGACGACACGAGCGCCGCGGTCTCGCACGACGACGCGTCGCAGTTCTCGACCCCGCAGGGGCAATGAGCCATCGCCGCCGTCGACGCGCAGTCCGACGGCAGCGAGATCCCGCACGCCGGAGCCACGTTGTTGCAGAAGTAGGTGTAGACGCTGAGGCACTGCGACCCGAGCGTCGGCCCTCCCTCGCACGAGGCGTCCGAACCGTTGTTGTTGTCGAGCAGCGGGCAGCCCGTCGCGAGGAGCGCGAGCGCCGCCGCGACGGCGAACGTGAGGACGCGGCCTCTCACGCGTGCGTGTGCCCGTGACGGTGCCGGTGAGGGCTCTTCTGCGCCTCGCGCATGTAGTTGATGCGCTCGAGGCACAGCTCGCGGTGGAGCTCGAGAACCTTGGGAAGCGTCGGCCCGAGCGTCTTGAAGAAGTCGCCGATCGATTCGAGCTCCGTCTGCCACTCGTCGAGGTCGATGTGCGTCGCCTCGTCCACGCGCTCGTGCGGGATGTCGAGACCCGACAGGTCGAGGTCGCCCGCCTTGGGCACCCAGCCGAAGGGCGTCTCCTGTCCGCTGACGCGGAGGCGCGCGCGGTCGACGATCCACTTGAGGACGCGCATGTTCTCGCCGTACCCCGGCCAGAGGAACTTGCCGTCCTTGTCCTTCCGGAACCAGTTGACGAGGAAGACCTTGGGCAGATGCACGATGTGCGTCTGCATGGCGAGCCAGTGCGCGAAGTAGCTGCCCATGTCGTATCCGCAGAAGGGCAGCATCGCCATGGGGTCGCGGCGCACGACGCCCACCTTGCCGGTGGCCGCCGCGGTCGTCTCGCTGCCGAGCGTGGCGCCGTAGAAGACGCCGATCATCCAGTTGAACGCCTGCATGACGAGCGGCACCGTGGTCGCGCGCCGCCCGCCGAAGATGATGGCGCTGATGGGGACGCCCTCGGGGTCGTCGTAGAACTTGCTGAGCACCGGGTTGTTCGTCGCCGGCGCCGTGAAGCGCGAGTTCGGGTGAGCCGCCTTCTCGGTCGAGCCCTTCTTCCACGGCTTGTTCGTCCAGTCGGTGAGCTCCTCGGGGACCTCGCCGTCCATGCCCTCCCACCACACGCCGCCGTCCTTCGTCAGCGCGACGTTCGTGAAGATCGTGTCGTGCGACACCGTCTTCATCGCGTTCGGGTTGGACTTCATGTTCGTCCCCGGCGCGACGCCGAAGTACCCGAACTCGGGGTTGATCGCGTAGAGCTTGCCGTCCTCGCCGACGCGCATCCAGGCGATGTCGTCGCCGACCGTCGTGATCTTCCAACCCTTGAAGCGGGCGGGCGGGATCATCATCGCGAAGTTCGTCTTGCCGCAGGCGCTGGGGAACGCCGCCGCGACGTACGTCACCTCGCCCTCGGGCGACTCGACGCCGAGGATGAGCATGTGCTCGGCGAGCCAGCCCTCGTTGCGTCCGAGGTAGCTGCCGATGCGCAGCGCGAGGCACTTCTTGCCGAGGAGCACGTTGCCGCCGTAGCCGCTGCCGACGCTCCAGATCGTGTTGTCTTGCGGGAAGTGGCAGATGAAGCGCCGCTCGGGGTTGATGTCGAGCGTCGCGTGAAGGCCGCGGTTGAAGTCGTTGCTCTCGCCGAGCATGTTGAGCGCCGCGCGGCCCATGCGCGTCATGATGCGCATGTTGAGCACCACGTAGATGCTGTCGGTGAGCTCGACGCCGACCTTCGAGTGATGCGATCCGACCGGGCCCATCACGTAGGGCACGACGTACATGGTGCGGCCCTTCATCGAGCCGTCGAAGAGCCCCCCGAGCTTCTTGTACGCCTCGTCCGGCGCCATCCAGTTGTTCGTCGGGCCGGCGTCGGCCTTCGTGGGCGTGCAGATGAAGGTGAGCTGCTCGACGCGCGCCACGTCGTTCGGGTTCGACCGGTGCAGGTAGCAACCGGGCAGCTTCTGCGCGTTCAGGGGGATGAGGATCCCCTTGGACACGGCCTCCTCGGTCAACCGGTGCCGCTCCTCCTCGGACCCGTCGCACCAGACGATGTGGTCGGGCTTGGTCATGCGGGCCATCTGTTCGACCCAGTGCATGAGGTGCGTGTTCTTCGTCAGCGGCTTTCCGTTGAAATCAGTAGGTGGCTGCATGGTGGTCGGTGAGGGTGCGTGTACCTCCATTCGGAGGAGAGCGCATCCGTGTAGGAATCTACGCACGATCCATGGCTTTCGCCTGTGATCCGTCGAACAATGAGAACGTCGTGAAGCTCCAGCTGTCTCTCGCCTTCACCTTCCTCTTCGGTCTCTCTGCATGCAGTGCGGCAAGCACGTCTCCGGCCCGTTTGCAGCCGGTCGCGCCGGCGCCTCCGCCGAAGGACGACGGTCAGCCGTCGCAGGGCGGCAATGGCGGGACGCAGCATGCCGCGGCGCTCGAGCAGCTGCGCTCGGCGGCGCTGGGCTGGCGGTCGGACCGGCAGAACAGTGTGCGCATCCAGCTGCCGGACGCCGAGCACTGGACGCGCGTGCGCTTCTGGGGGGTCAAGAGTCTCGTGGGCTTCCGCTACGGCAAGGAGCACCACGCCATCGTCGCCGGCTTCATCATGCACGTGGACGACGAGGATCAGGGCGCTTGCGGCAAGGCCTTCGAGGCGTGGGCCCAGCCTTACGTGGACTCGTTCGAGGTGCAGATCGAGCACGACCCGCCCAAGGCCGTGCCGTGGAACGGCAAGATCGTGGACCTCGACTCCGTGGTCGCGTCGACGGCGACGCTCGGGATGCGCGATCAGTACGCCGTGTCGTACGCGACCTATCCGGCGTGGCCCGGGGCGTGTCTCGTGATGGGTGTGGCGGTGCCGGCGCGCGACGAGCTGGAGCGCGCCAAGGCGGTTCGCGACCGCTTCACGCAGGACATCCTGCCGAACGTGAAGGTGACGGCGAAGGAAGAGCCCAAGGACAGCTACTGACGGTTCCGGCGGCCGCTCGGCCGACGGCGACGGAGATCTGCGCGGTAGTCGCGAATGGCCTTGCTGGTGCTCGATCGGTCGAGGAACGTCGCGAGCCGTTCGAGATCGATTCCTGCCAGCGCCTTGCTGGACGCGATGCGCCGGTAGCGCTCGCCGTACAGGCGGTAGGGCGTGATGACGCCCTTCTCCCAGAACCAGACCTCGCGAACGCCGAGCTTGCGGTAGATCTCGAGCTTGTCGATGCCTCCCCAGGTCCACACGACCTCGATGGCGAGATCGGGAACCTTTCGCCCTGCCATCGGGCCGAAGACGTAACATTCGTCGGGCTCCGCAGCGCGCTTCTTGCGCTTCTCTCCGATCGTCCAGGAGCCCACCGCATTGAACTCGACATCGTGCTCGAGGCACCAGACCTCTACCAGGCGCGCGATGTGGTTCGCGATCAGCTCGTGGTTGTTCGAGGGACTCATGATCTCGAGCTCCCCGTCGACGAACGAGATGCGCGGTGCGGAGCGGTCGCCACGGATGGCGACGATGCGCTCGTAGTCCTCCCAGCTGACTCCGTGCAGGTGCACGAAATGGTCCTCGGTCCGGGTATCGTCGTGCGAGGACCAGCGGTCATGCGACGCGGCAGTCATGCGGTCGGAATTTAACATCGAGCACCTTTCGCGGCCATCGAGCC
>DASVWO010000491.1:0-2167 GCA_036393165.1 Polyangiaceae bacterium
TTCGTCACGCTCGTGGCGAACCTCGGCGGACGCACGCTTGGTTGAAGGTCGACCCGTCCATACAAGTCTCTGTCGGTTTCACGTCTCTGCAATCGCGATGGCTGCGCGGATGAGAACGAGCGCTTGCTCGGTCGTGATGCGCCCGCGCTTCCATGCTTCGACCGTGGCCATCGTCGCTTGGAGGAGCCGAACGCGCGCCTCGAAATCGTTCCTGCGGCCCTCCACGTCCAGGACGGCGATGATGGCGTCCAGTATTTCGGGCGGCATGGCCATGGGTGCCTCCGAGACCTCTCGCTCACCCGAGTGCGGCCTTCAGCTCGATGCACGCACGGACGAAGGCGCGGCGGATGGCGATCTCGCGCTCGTGGCCGCGAGTCGTGTCGTCGAATCGGCAATGCCGCTCCACGAGCGGCCCTCTCGCGCTCCTCACGCGGACGGACACGGCTCCTGGCAGCGTTGCCTGACTCTGCTCCCCCCCTTCGAACACCTCACCCCCGATCTTGGCGAGCCACCGCTTTGCTTCTTCGTACGTCACTCGATTGCCTTGGCGTCACACACGATCTGCTCCGACCACGACGTCGCGATTGGAGCTCACGCGCGTCGCGAGACGCGCGGATTGCCGAGCCGACCGATCCCGCCTCACGCGACGCTAGGCGTCCCGGACATCGCGGAGATGGCAGCTAGCTAGTGCAGCCCGTGGAGCAGCGCAAGCGTGCCGGCCAGTCGGCGGCGAGCTCCAACGAATGTGTGTGTTGACTGTCAACTGACGCGCACGTCCTCGTCCGGCGTCCCCTTGGCCGTGTGGACCTCGGCGCGACGATCCGCCCTTCGCGGACGGTGTAAGATCGGTGACGATGGGGGAGTCGTCCGACTCCGGGCAGGTTCGACGCACCGACTCGGTGCCACCGACCGCACCGACGGCGCCGATGCCGCCGGACGCTCGGCCCGTCGAGCCCCTGCCCGCGCTGCCCGAGGCGTTCGCCTCCCTCGACGACCGCTACGTCCTCCTCGAGAAGCTCGGGTCGGGTGGCATGGGAGAGGTGTACGCAGCCTACGATCGCCGGCTCGATCGCAAGGTGGCGCTCAAGATGCTCCGCACCGAGAACGCGCACTACCGCGAGCGGTTGATGCGCGAGGCGCAGGCCATGGCCCGCCTGTCGCACCCCAACGTCGTCGCCGTGTTCGACGCCGGCGCGACCGAGGGCCGCCTCTTTCTCGCGATGGAGTTCGTCCAGGGCGGCACGCTCAGGGCGCACCAGCGCGAGACGAAGACGAAGCGGTCCTGGCAGGAAACGCTGCGCCTGTACATGGAGGCTGGGCGGGGCCTCGCGGCAGCTCATGCAGCGGGCCTCGTCCATCGCGACTTCAAGCCCGACAACGTGCTGCTCTCGACGACCGGGCAGGTCAAGGTGACCGACTTCGGCATCGCGCGCTCGGTCGGCGAGGCGAGCGCGCCCATCGAGAGCGCTGCCCGTCCTCCGCCGGCCGCCGTGCCTCCTCCCGAGCCTTCTTCGACGAGGAGCGTCTCGCTCGCCGAGGGAATCACGGAGGAAGGCATGCTCCTCGGCACGCCCGGATACATGGCGCCCGAGCAGTATCTCGGCGAGGCGGTGGACGAGCGGACGGACCAGTTCTCGTTCTGCGTCGCGCTCTACGAGGGCCTGTACGGCGAGAGACCCTTCGCCGGCCGGAGCAAGGACGTGACCGCGCAGTTCGAGGCCGCGTCGCTCGGGCAGGTCCGCGAAGCGCCCAAGGGCGTCACGGTTCCGCTTCACCTGCGACGCGTGCTCCTGCGAGGTCTGAAAGGCGTCCGCGCCGAGCGCTACCCGACGATGCAGGCGCTGCTCGACGACCTGCTGCGGGATCCCGCGCGGCGCTGGTGGCGGGCCGCCGCCGTCGCGGCGAGCGTCGCGATCGTGGCCGCTTCGGCCGTCGGAGCGGCCCGCGTGGCCGCCTCGCGGCAGGACCAGCTGTGCGCGGGCGGGGACGCCGAGGCGAGCGAGGTGTGGAGCGCCGATGCGCAGCGACGCATCGAGGCGGCGCTCCTCGAAACCGGCGTCCCCTACGCCGCCGACACGTGGCAGCGCACGCGCGCGCAGATCGATCGCTACATGGACGCGTGGACGACGGCTCACCGGCAGACGTGCCAGGCAACGCGCGTGCAGAA
>DASVWO010000492.1:0-6693 GCA_036393165.1 Polyangiaceae bacterium
CGAGGTGAAGCCGCCCGCGGTCGAGAAGCAGGTCGTGTCCACGGAGGTGAGCGCCGAGGAGGGCAAGCGCGTGCCCGGCACGCAGGGCGACGTGCTCAAGGTCGTCGAGAACCTGCCGGGCGTCGCGCGCGCCGCCGCCGGGTCGGGCGCCCACGCCGTGTGGGGATCGGCGCCGCAGGACACGCGCGTCTACGTGGACGGGATCCACGTGCCGCGCCTGTTCCACGACGGCGGGTACCGCTCGATCATCAATTCGGACTTCGTGAAGAGCGTCGAGCTCGTGCCCGGCGCGTACGGCGCGAGCTACGGGCGCGGCCTGGGCGGTCTCGTCACCGTGGCGCTCAAGCCGCTCGACGAGGACGGCGTGCACGGCTCGGTGTCGGCCGACACGATCGACGCCGCCGGCTCGGTGCGCGCGAGGCTGGGCGACCGGTGGCACGTCGCCATCGCCGCGCGAAAGAGCTACCTCGACTCGACGACATCGCTCGTGACGTCGCAGAACGTCGGCGAGTACATCCCCATCCCGCAGTTCTGGGACGGGCAGGCCCGCGTCGTCTACGACATCGCCCCGCACGAGACGATGGAGCTCGGCGGGATGATCTCGTCCGACAAGACGACGCGGTCGCTGCCGAACGCCGACCCGACGCTCGCGACGAGCCAGACGACGACGACGGACTTCAACCGCGTTTACCTGCACTACACGAAGCACCTGAAGGAAGGCGCGGTCGTCGAGGTGGTGCCCTCGTACGGCAAGGACAAGACGTCGCTCCTGAACCTTTACGGGTCGACACCAACCAACGTCACGAACGACTCCGACGTCTTCGGCCTGCGCGCCGTCTGGCGTGGGCCGGTCACCAAGTTCCTGCGCGCGAGCGCCGGTGTCGACGCCGAGCTCTACTCGTCCACGCTGCACCGGTCGGGCTCCATCGGCGCGCCGCCGCGCGAGGGCGACATCTACGTCTTCGGCGAGGCTCCCCCGCCGCAGATCAACTCGGACGACTGGAAGACCGTGATCGGCAGCGTCGCCCCGTTCATCGAGGGCGACTTCGCGCTCGACGAGGACCGGCTGCACATCATCCCGGGAGCGCGCCTCGATCCGCTCATCACGATGTCGAACAAGTCGGTGCCGCCGCCGCCCGGCAACCCGGCCATCGGCTACTCGCGAGAAGAATCGGTGATCGAGCCGCGTCTCGCGATCCGCTACGCCTTCACCCCGCGCATCTCGGCGAAGGCCGCGTACGGCGAGTACCACCAGACGCCGCAGGCCGAGGAGCTCTCGGCCGTCTTCGGCAACCCGACGCTCGGCCTCTCCTATGCGCAGCACGAGCTCGTCGGCACGAACTTCCAGCTCACCGATCTGCTCTCGATCGAGACGACCGGCTTCTACCGGACGATGAACAGCCTCGTCGTCCGCTCGACGGCGTCGAGCCCCTACATCGCCCAGGCGCTGGACCAGGTGGGCATCGGCCGCGCGTACGGGGTGCAGTTTCTCCTCCGCCAGGACAAGGGCAACGGCCGCTTCTTCGGGTGGGTGAGCTACACGATCAGCCGGAGCGAGCGGCAGGACGCGCCGAACCTCCCCTGGCGCCTCTTCGACTACGACCAGACGCACGTCTTCACGATGCTCGGGTCGTACGACGTCGGGCGCGGGTTCGAGGTGGGAGCGCGCTTCCGCTTCGCGAGCGGCTACCCGCGCACGCCGGTCACCGGCGCGTACTACGACGTGGTCACCGACACGTACGAGCCCATCTTCGGCTTCCACAACTCGATCCGCATACCCTCCTTCTATTCGCTGGACCTGCGCGTCGCGAAGCGCTTCCGCATCATGAGCACCAACGCCGAGGTGTACCTCGACGTGCAGAACGTCACGGATCACACGAACGACGAGGAGATCGTCTACAACCCGAACTACACGCAGCGCGGTTACATCACGGGGTTCCCCGTGCTGCCGGTGCTGGGAGCGAGGTGGGCATGGTGAGGCGCGTCGTCCCCGCGAGCATCGTGGCCCTCGTCGTCGCCTGCGCGCCGACGCTGCCGGACAACGTGCCGATCATCACGTCGCCCCGCGTGCTCGGCGTGCAGGCGTCGCCCCCCGAGGGGAAGCCGACCACGAGCACCACGTTCAAGGCGCTCGTCGTGGACGAGCACGGGAACGTCACGAAGCCGCCCGCGACGTGGGCATTCTGCAACGCGCGCAACCCGCTCGCGAACCTCGGGCCGGTCAGCAACGAGTGCTACGTCGAGAACGACCCCAACATGAAGCCCATCGGTGCGGGCGGGAGCGCGACGGGGGCGCTTCCGGACATCGCGTGCCGTCAGTTCGGGCCGAACGTTCCCGAGCCGGTGATGGGGCAGCCTCCGGGGCGGCCGGTCGATCCGGACACGACGGGCGGGTACTACCAGCCCGTCAGCGTCTTCCTCGACGGGGTCGCATCGATCTACCGCGCGCGGCTCTCGTGCGGCGTGGCCGGCGCGTCGGCCGACGAGGCGGCGCAGTACAACATCCGGTACCGGCCGAACGTGAACCCGGTCGTCGAGTCGCTCTCCGTCGGGAGCACCAAGTGGGCGGACGACACGACGGGCAACACGAACACGGTAAAGGCGGGGGCCAAGGTCCAGCTCCAGGTCGCGTGGCCGGCGTGCCCTCTCGTCGACAAGTGCGGCGACGGAGTGTGCGGACCCGACGAGACGAAGTCCGAGTGCGCCGCCGACTGCACCAATCCCCAGGGATGCACCGGCGCCGAGCGCTACGTGCTCTTCGATCTCGTGAAGGCGCAGGTCGTCGATGCCCGCGAGGGAATCACCGTGTCCTGGTTCGCGACCGGCGGCAGCTTCGATCTCGACCGCACCGGCCGCAGCAGCACCGACGACACCACCAGCAGTGAGAACGGCTGGACCTCGCCGACACAGAATGGACCCGCGCACGTGTGGGTCGTCCTCCATGACGACCGTGGCGGCGTGGGATGGGCCGGGTACTCGGTGCAACTCCAGTGAGTCGGAGGGTCAGGTTGCAGCCGGCAAGCTCGCCAGCTGCTCGGAGCATTCATCGGCGAACTTGCGCACGTTGAGCGTCCGCGCGAGGTCCAGGCCGCGTGCGAGCTCGTCCCGTGCGCGATCCGTCCCTCGTGCTGCGAGGAGGCGCCCGAGCCAGTAGCGCGTGTTGCGCTCGTGCCACGCGTGATCTGCCGTTCGAAAGAACTCGGCGATCTCCTCGAGGCGACTCACGTTCCCGTCGAGGTAGCCGAGAAGCGCTTCGTTGTAGATGCGAGCATGCTCCGCGCCGATGTCTCGCGCGATCTCCTGCGACGCAGACAGCGCTTCGCGGGCGCGTTCGGATTCGCCCAGGTGCAGGCACTGGTCACCGATGTTGTGGAGGTGAGCGCACTCTTCGTAGCGGAGCCCCGCTCGTCGCGAGAGCTCCACCGCGGTCTCGGCGGCTTCGACCGCCTGCGCATGCTCCCCCGCCAGCCCGAAGCACAGGACGCGCGCCTTGGCGCAGTGAACACGCGATACGGGATCGTCGCCTGACGTACCGACCAGCTCTTCGGCGCGGCTGAGGCATTCGAGGCCTCGATTGAGCGCTTCCGAGCCACCGACGGCGACGACGGCCGGAGCGAGGATGAGCAGCATCTCGAGCCGCTCGCGCACATCCGCGGGCAGCACGGTCGCGTTCAGAATGTCGACGACCGCTCCGTACTCCCCGGCCCAGAAGGCCACTCGAGCCCCGACGCATCGGATGGCTTGCAGCTGCCTCGGGTCTTCGGACGCGAGAGCGCTCGCACGCTCCAGAAGTTCCTTTGCCCGCGTGAAGTCGGAGAGGGCGGCGAGCGCCGTCGCCGCGTGCGGCAACGTGATGACCGCCCAGGCATCGGCGACGCCTTCGAGTGCTGCGAGCGACCGATCGAGAGCAGCGCGCACGAGCGTCGGGCCGACACCGAGCGGACCTCTCTCTCTGGGGACCGTCACGTGATGCTCGATGCCGGCGGTGACGTCGCGCTCGTCGATGCGACGCGCCACCTGCAGCGCACTCGCGAGGAGGCCGACACGGGCCGCGATGCTCTTCATCGCCTCGTCGCGACCGTCCACCACCAGCAAGGAACGCAACGCGCAGCGTGCCGCGGCGTCGGGCTGCGCTCGGTCGAGCCGAGCGCGCGCAGCACGCGTCAAGCATTCGGCAGCTCGCGAGCGCTCGCCGCCCTCGAGCCAGTGCAGTGCCACGACCTCGCTGTCCTCGTTCTTTTCTTCGAGCCACTGCGCCGCGAGCCGATGACCGAGCGCGCGATCGTCCTCGGTCAACGACGCGTATGCAGCGCCCCGAAGGTACATGTGCCGGAATACGAGCTCGCGAGCCTCCGCCCGAGCATGATCCGACGGGCCGATCGCCTCGTGTTCGACGAGTGCGGCGAGGGAAGCCTCTACCGAAGATGGTTCCTCCCCCACCAACGCGCGCACGTCGTCCGCGGTGAACGCCTCACCATAGATGCTGGCGGCGCGAAGCACCTTGCGAGCGGTCGGCTCCAGGCGCTCCAAGCGCGCTTGCGCCATGGCGATGACCGTCTCGGGCAGGGCCTGCCCCAGCGTCGCGCTTCGCGAGCTCGCAGGCCCCGTCCGTTCGACGGCCTCGCGAATGAGCTCCTCCAGATAGAACGCATTTCCCTCCGAGCGTCCCACGATCGCCTGCACGTCGCCCTCGCCGATCCCGTCGCCGATCACCTCGCGCACGAGCTGCGCACACGCGCGACTCGAAAGCGCCGAGAGGCGGATCTCGGTGACATCCCGCTTGGCCCAGAGCTCGGGGAACCGCTCGTGGGCCTCGGGTCGGGCAAGCGCCAGAACGAGAAGGGGCACCCCGCCCAGCTTGCGGAGAGCGCCGTCGAGTAGCTTGATCGACGCGGCATCGGCCCAGTGGAGATCCTCCAGGACGAGGACGACTGGCTGGGGCTCGCACCACGCCTGCATTGCAGTCTCGAAGGCCAGGCGGATCTGATCCGACATCGCTTCGGCGCTTCGACGTGCTGCCCGAAGGGCGAGACCGACTTCACCCTCGAACGGAACGCCAAGGAGCTCACCCATGAATCCAGTGACGCGTGAGGCGACCTCGTCGCCGAGGAGGCCGGCCAGGTGCGCCGTGAGCTTCCGACGCGCGAGCTCCAGCGGCTCTCTGTCGCGAAGCCCGGCAGCCTGGCGCACGGCCTGAGCGATGAGCGAATAGGAGCAGGCGACGTGAAGTGGATCACCGCGGCACTGGAGCACCTGAACCAACGCCCCCGAGGACGCACGAAGCCTGCGCAAGAACTCGTGCCGCACCCGCGACTTCCCCGCCCCCGCCCCAGCAGTCACGAGCACGACCTTCGGACCGGCGCCCTCGGCGCACTCCGCGAACGTCGCGTTGAGAATTGCGAACTCGCGATCGCGGCCCACGCACGACGTGGGCCGACCCAGCAGGGGGCGCGTCGGGTCGAGTGAGAGACGTTCGTCCGCCAGCAGGACGCCGCCTCCTTCGCGGCGCACGTCGAATCGTGACGTCAGCAGGGCCGCGCTCACGTCGTCGATGTGGACCCCCCGTCCAGCCTTCGCTTCACGCACGAGCATCACACCCCGGTCGATCGCCTCGCCCACGGGAAGGCGTGCGCCGGCCACGGCACCGCCCGTGGCCAGCGCGAGGCTCGACCCGGGGAAGGCTTCGTGCACGTGGCGACCGAAACGCGCGAGAACCGATGCTTGATCGGTCGCCGCGAGGGCGCTGGACGCAAACGCAATCGCGGTCCGTGCATCGAGCGGTTGGACGCGGACGCCAAAGCGTTCGGAAGACGCGCGCAGCACGTCGATCCCGCTCCGTGCGTGAAGGACGACGACGAGCACCGAGAGGATCCGCCGTTCGGTCTCCGTGATCGACGACTGCGCCGGCGGCCGGAGGGAGCCTGGAGGAGCCGTCAGGTCGCCGAGCCACCGTGCGAGCTGCGCGCCGTTGCGAGGACGATCGGCAGGCTGCTTGGCCACCATCCGCTGGATGAGCCGGTCGAGTGCTTCCGGCACGTCGGGACGCAACTCGCGAACGTGCGGCGCCTCCTCGACCAGGATCTTCGCGAGCACCGCCATGATCTGCGATCCGCCGAAGAGCCGCTGACCGGTCAGGCACTCGAAGAGGACACACCCGAGCGCGAACACGTCGACGGTAGGCGAGACCTCGCGGTCGCCGAGAGCGAGCTCCGGTGCCAGGAATCCAGGGGTGCCCAGGAGGGTGCCCGAGACGGTCAACGGTCGCTCGGGGACCGTCGCCCGCGCGATTCCAAGATCGATGACCTTGACGTCCTCGATCCTGCCGCTGGGCAGAAAGAGATTGCTCGGCTTGAGGTCACGATGCACCAGGGCCCGCTCGTGCAGGTACGTCAGCGCGTCCGCCACGAGGCGCGCGAGCGTGACCGTCTCGTCGACGGAAAGGGGACCGCCGCGGAGGCGCTCCTGCAAGTCGTGCCCCTCGAGCCAGGGCATGACGAGGTAAGGCGCCCCCGCAGCGTTCGTGCCGTGCGCGATGTACCCGACGATGTTCGGATGATGGATCGCCGAAAGGAGCTCGATCTCGTGCGCGAAGCGCGCGCTCAGCTCTCCGTCGCGCTCGAGGAGAACCTTCAGGGCGACATCATGTTCGGTGCTTCGATCGCGCGCCCGGTAGACGACGCCCATTCCGCCCGA
>DASVWO010000493.1:0-26348 GCA_036393165.1 Polyangiaceae bacterium
GTACGCCTCGCGTTTCGCATGGCGGCGTCGCGGCGGAAGCTCGTCACGTCCGTCGACAAGGCCAACGTGCTCGAGTCGTCGCGTCTCTGGCGCGAAGTGGCAACCGAGGTCGCCGCCGAGTCGCCAAACACCGGCATCCGCCTCGAGCACCAGCTCGTCGACTCGTGCGCCATGCGTCTGCTCACGGCGCCGAGCGCCTTCGACGTCATCGTCACCGAGAACATGTTCGGCGACATCCTGACGGACGAAGCCGCGGTCCTCGCCGGTTCCCTGGGTCTTCTCCCCAGCGCCTCCGTCGGCGACGGCAAGCGCGGCCTCTACGAACCGATTCACGGCTCGGCCCCGGACATCGCCGGCAAGGGAATCGCGAACCCCCTCGGCACCATCGCGAGCGTCGCACTCCTGCTGCGACATTCACTCGGCCTCGAGCAAGAAGCCCGAGCCGTGGAGCGCGCCGTCGACGCCGCCATCTCCGCGGGAGCACGCACCATCGACATGGGCCTGACCAGCAACCCTGCCCTTTCGACCGACGCCATGGGCGCCGCCGTCTGCGAGCGCATCGGCGGCAAGACCGCCGAGGCTTGACGAAGCTCAAGGGACTCGGCTCCACCGCCGGATGGCCCGCTCTTCCTGGCGTCCCAGCCATCCAGCGAGGCCGGGCTGCGGCGCTTCATCCGTCAGTGCTCGCTCCGCCGCCTCGCGGAACGACAACCTGGGCGGATGACCCGTGAGCTCCCAGAAACGATCGTCGCGCGGCAGGAGGTCCTCCCGCAGGCCGAGGACCAGCTCTCGCGCCACGCCGTAGTCGGCGCGCGAGACGATTTTGAGCCACCCGGCGGAGAGCCGCGGCGTGAGAAGCGGCACGCGCATCGACGGGATGTGGCGGTGCTCGATGTCCGCGACGATCATCAGCATCTCCCGCGCGCTCAGCACGTCGGGCCCCGGGATGTCGAACCATGCGCTTTCGTCCAGGGGCAGCAAGCGCGCATGCAGCAGTGCGCCGACGACGTCGGCGAGGGCGATCGGGCAGCTCTTGGACTCGAGCCAGCGCGGAAGCAACATGAGCGGGAGACGCATCGCGAGGTCGCGCAGGATCTGCCACGACGTGCTGCCGGCTCCCACGATCATCGCGGCGCGAAGCTCGAGCGCGGTGACGCGGCCCGAGCGCAGGATCGACCCGACCTCCAGGCGGCTCGCGAGGTGCTCGGAGGGACGTACCGCCGGCGCCACTCCGCCCAGGTACACGATGCGAGAGACGCCGCAGTCGGCCGCAACGCGCGCCACGGCAGCGGCGGCCTTCCGCTCGATACCGCGGAAGTCGCGGCGACCTTCGGCCATGCTGTGGACGAGGTAGTAGACGCAGTCGACGCCCGACATCGCCGCCGGCAGCGTCGACTCGACCTGCACGTCGCACTGGGCCCACTCGAGCCCTGCTGAGTGGGCGGCCCGAGCGCGGCGCGAACCCGCCCGCACGCGCTCGCCCGCACCGAGCAAGGCCGGCACGAGCGCGCGGCCCACGAAGCCGGTCGCGCCAAGAACGAGCACCATCGTTCCGCATGTCGCGGCAACAACCGGGCCGGCCCTTCAACCACGCGACTTGGGGCACTAGGTTGACCGAGAGGCATGGTCTTGCATCCGGGGCACGAGCAGGAACGCTCAACCCTTCCAGCTC
The DNA here is from genome assembly GCA_036393165.1 of Polyangiaceae bacterium. Classification (GTDB taxonomy): domain Bacteria; phylum Myxococcota_A; class Polyangia; order Polyangiales; family Polyangiaceae; genus Palsa-1150. Next base: position 1,673 of record DASVWO010000493.1, read on the forward strand.
GTGTGCGCTTGGCCAACGAGCAGGCGGTCGCGCCCGACCGCGAGGTGGTCCTCTACTGGATGGTCGCGGCGCGCCGCGTTCACTGGAACTTCGCGCTGCAGCGGGCGGCGGCGTGGGCGAGAGCCCTGGGCAAACCGCTGGTCGTGCTCGAAGCGCTGCGCGTCGGCTACCCCTGGGCCTCCGACCGTCTTCATCGGTTCGTGCTCGACGGCATGAAGGACAACGCGCGCGCACTTGCCAGGTCGACCGTCGTTTACCACCCGTACGTGGAACCGAGCCTCGACCATGGCAAGGGGCTCCTCGCCACCCTGGCGCGGCGCGCCTGCGTCGTCGTGACCGACGATTTCCCGTGCTTCTTTCTTCCCAGGATGATCGCTGCGGCGGCCGCGCGCATCGACGTGCGCCTCGAAGCCGTGGACGGCAACGGCCTTCTGCCTCTGGCGGCGACCGATCGCGACTTCTCCGCCGCGGCGCACTTCCGCCGCTACGTGCAGAAGGCGCTGCCGCTCCATCTGGCCGAGGCGCCGTCGCCGTCGACTTCGTCACGCGGCATCCCGGCCTATTCGCTGCCAACCGCGATCGTACGACGATGGCCGCGGGCCTCTGATGCCCTCCTCGCAGGGGATCCGGTCGCCATGGCCCGGCTGCCCATCGACCACTCGGTCCCGGTGGCGCCGATTCGCGGCGGACACCAGGCGGCGGTCGCGAGCCTCCGCCGCTTCGTGCGAAACCACCTCGAGAGCTACGACGATCGCCGTGGCGATCCTTCGGCCGACGCGACGAGCCGTCTCTCGCCGTACTTGCATTTCGGTCAACTCTCGGCGCACGAGGTCTTCGCCGCGGTGGCGAGGCAGGAACGATGGATCGCTCGTCGACTCGCGACGCGCGCCACCGGCGCCAGAACAGCCTGGTGGGGGATGAGCCCGGGAGCGGAGGCGTTCCTCGACCAGCTCGTGGTTTGGCGCGAGCTCGGCTACAACCACTGCGCGAAGCGTCCGCGCGACTACGACCAATACGGGTCGTTGCCCGAGTGGGCGAAGCGGACCCTCGCCGAGCACGCGCGCGATCGGCGGGAGCACGTGTACACGTTCCAGCAGCTCGAGGAGGCGCAGACGCACGACGAGCTGTGGAACGCAGCTCAGCGCCAGCTTCGGCGTGAAGGTTGGTTTCACAACACCATGCGCATGCTCTGGGGCAAGAAGATCCTGGAGTGGTCGCCCACACCGCAGGCTGCGCTCGCCACGATGATCGCGATCATGGACCGCTGGTCGCTCGACGGCCGCGACCCGAACTCGTACACGGGGTACTTCTGGACGCTCGGCCGCTACGACCGTCCGTGGCCCGAACGCCGCGTCTTCGGGAAAGTGCGGACCATGTCTTCCGAGCGCACCCGGCACAAGGTCGACGTGGACCGCTACCTCCAGCGTTACGGCTAGCGGGGGAACTGGCTCACGCGGCCACGCGTCGGCGCCAGCTGAGCGGAATGGGGACGGTCGCGTCCGGCTCGATCTCGCGGGATCGGGCAAGCGCGGTCCAGAACTCACCTGCGGTCGGAAACCGATCCTCCGGTCGGACCGAGAGAGCTCGCGCGAGCACGTGCTCGGTGGATTTGTCGACGTAGACCCCGAGGGCACGGGGCGTCGGCCGCCACGCCGGATCGCACGCGCTGAAGGCCAGCTGTCCGATGCTTTCTCCAGGCAGGGCCTCGTGACCCACGAGCAGCTCCACGACGACCAGCGCCAGCGCGAAGACGTCCGTCCACGGTCCGACCGCGCCGTACTCGGGGGAGAACTGCTCCGGCGCACCGTACGCCGGCGTGAAGGAGTGCACCGTCGAATTGGCCGGTCGGCCCGCCCACGCCGTATTGCGCACCGCCGTGGCGATTCCGAAGTCGAAGAGCTTCGTCGGCCCCGCCGCCCGGCGGGAGTCGTTGAGCACGCAGATGTTCCCCGGCTTGATGTCGCGATGAACGATCCCGCCCGCGTGCGCGACCGTGAGGGCGCGAGCGATGGGTGCGAGGAGCTGGAGCGACTCCTCGACGCTGCGCCGGCAACCGCCATGGGCGCGTTCGCGCGCGAGCACGAGGTCGAGCGCTTCCCCCTCGAGCCACTCGAGGACCAGGTACGGTACCCATTCACCCGTCGGGGTGATCATCGAGGCGACGTCGCGAGCCTGACAGACCGCCGATGTTTGCTCGGACAGCTCCGCGAGCAGCGCGCCCTCGCGCACGAACGCTGCCAGCAGCTCGCGCCGCGACTCTTCGCCGAGCGTCGGGGCGACGCGGAAGGCCTTGATGGCGACCGGCCGACCCCAGATGCGGTGGGTCGCGCGATAGACGACCGAGAGCGACGTCTCCGCGATCACGGACTCGACGTCGAATCGCGAGGCGATCGTGCAGCCGATCAGCCCAAAGGGATCCGGCGTCGGGGTCGGTAACATGGCGAGCACCGCACGCCGGCACGAGCAACGGTCGTGCTAGCGACAGCGGACGCGGCCACGATACGGGCACGTCGAGGAAGTGGATGCCGAACGCGCGCACTCGCCATGCGCGCGTGAGAAGGTGTGCGCATTCTCGCCTCGAGTGTGGCGTGCAAAGCGCGAGAGAACGCGCAAGAGAACGCCACCTCGCGGCCGGCGGACCAACGGAGTCGCTGGAGATGACCGCCCAGGCCCTGACGGACACGGTCGCCCGTGGGTCCGAACCTTGCGGTGTCCAGGGCCGTGGCCGCGCCATTCGGCCACGAAGCACAGTCGAGCCGGTAGGAATCCACGAAAGGTAGACCGCATGAACACGAACAACCCCGCCAACGAGCAGGGGCTCCTCCCCGATCCGCTTCCGACCACGACTCACACCGAGGAGCCGGCTTCCACGGCCGCACCGACGCCGCGTCAGCGTCGCGGCTTTGCCACGATGGATAGAGAGAAGGTCCGCGAGATCGCTCGCCACGGGGGCAAGGCCGCGCACGCGGCGGGCACGGCTCACGAGTTCACGAGCGACGAGGCCCGCGAGGCGGGTCGCAAGGGTGGGCTCGCGACGCACGCGAAGCGACGGTCGAAGAACGATGCTGCGGACTCGCCGCCGCGGCAGTGACTCGCTTCATCGGGACGCTGGCAGCGGCGCGTCGAACTCCTGAAGGATCTGCAGTGTGTCGCCGATCGTCTCCCCCGGGGTTGGCTGCGGAAGTTCGTCGCCGCTGACCCCGGCGGCGATCACCGTGATGTTGTCCTGGCCACCTCTTCGCTTCGCCGTCTCGACGAGCGACACGCATGCGGCGTCGAGATGCGGTGAGCCGAGGACGATCCCCCTCATCTGCTCTGGACTCACCTTCTTCGAAAGGCCGTCCGAGCACAGGATCAGACAGTCGCGCCGACGCAGCTCGAGGCGCCCGAGCGCGACCTTCACGTCGGGTCCCAGACCCATCGCCTGCAGAATCACGTTGGAGAACGGGGACTGCTCGGCCTCCTCCTCGGCCAGGTGGCCCTTGTCGATGAGCTGCTGCACGTAGCTCTGGTCGCGCGTGACCTGCTCGATGGCGCCGCTGCGCAGGAGGTACGCTCTCGAGTCGCCCACCTCGGCGATGTGAGCCATGGTCCCGCGGACGAGCATCCCCGTGAGCGTCGCGCCCATGCGTTCGCGCCCGGGCTCCTGCGCGGCCTGCCAGACTTCACGGTTTGCCTGCTTCGTCGCCTGCTCGACGAGCACTTCGTCCCGCGTCGCGGAGCGCGCTCTCGACGTCAGCGCGCGGCGGAGGGAGTCGACGACGATGGCGCTGGCGACTTCACCCGCCTTGTGACCGCCCATGCCGTCGGACACGGCGAGCAGCACGCCCGCTTCGCCGATCTCGAACCGTGCAAGTCGCTTCTCTTCGACCACGCGATCGTGCGTCAGATCGGCGATGACGAACGCGTCCTCGTTGTTCGGTCGAATGAGCCCCACATCCGTCTGACCGTAGACCGTGATCCTCACTGGCATGGCTCTCCAACGTGCGGTCGCAGCAGGCGGCGTGCCAGTGGCGCAGCGCGTAAGTCCTCGATTTCTCTCGGGACGGCTTTCGCCTATTCTATGGACAATGGCCCTCGTCGACGCCGGCAACCGTACCTATCGCGTCATCGCCGAAGGTGACGGCAATCTCGGGCGAGGTCTGCGCATCGAGGAGGCGGTGGCGGTCGCCGAGTTCGCCCGCGAGCATGCCAAGCGGCACGTCGCCATCGTCGACGAGCAGACCTCCACGATCGTCGACGAGGACGAGGTGCGAAAGAAATTCATCGCGCCCCCGAGCATGCCCCCGCCCGCAAATCGCGGTGAGTAAAGATGCCTCGCAAGGCCAGCACCCAGATCGACCCGCACGCGGCGACCGTCCCTCCGGAGAGCGGCGAGGTGGCATCGGCCGAGCTCGCGCCGGGCCGCATTCTCGCGGACAAGTACGCCATCGAGCACGTGATCGGCGAAGGTGGGCTCGGCATCGTGCTCAAGGCGCGCCACCAGCAGCTCGATCAGAACGTGGCCATCAAGCACCTCAAGCCCGAGGCGGCCGCTCGGCCCGACATCGTCGAGCGCTTCCTGCGCGAGGCGCGGCTCGCCGCCAAGATCAAGAACGAGCACGCGGTGAAGGTCCACGACGTCGACACCGTCGCGAGCGGTGTCCCCTACATGGTCATGGAGTACCTGGAGGGTCGCGACCTCGACCAGGCCATCGCCGAGTCGCCCCTCCCGGTGCAAGTTGCCATCGACTACGTGATGCAGGCGATCGAGGCCCTCGCCGAGGCGCACGCCGCGGGGATCGTGCACCGCGATCTCAAGCCGGCGAATCTGTTCCTCGCGTCACGCCCCGGCAGCACCTCCATCGTCAAGGTGCTCGACTTCGGCATCTCGAAGCTGACGTCCGGCGACGCCGAGTCTCGAAAGCGGCGAACGCGCATCGACGAGAGCGTCGGCACGCCTGCGTACATGTCGCCGGAGCAGTTGCAGGCTGCGCAGGACGTCGACCAGCGGAGCGACGTGTGGTCGCTCGGGGTCGTTCTCCACGAGCTCGTGAGCGGCACCCTCCCGTTCGACGGCCCCGACGTGCCGCAGGTATGCGCAGCCGTCCTCACGAAGCCCCCTGTGCCGCTGTCGGCCGTGCACGATGACGCTCCGCCCGAGCTCGAGCAGGTCATCACGCGGTGCCTGCAGAAGGACCGGACGAAGCGCTATCAGAACGTCGCCGAGCTCGCGCAGGACCTCATGCAGATCTGGGAGGGCGAGACGCCCTCGCGCGTGCAGCACATCAATCAGATCATCAGCGGCACCGGGCAGAAGATCGCGGCTCCTACACCGTTCCCTGGATCGATCGATACGGCGGCCGTGCGGGCTGCCGTCGCGTCGGCCACCGGGAGCAAACCGCAAGTGGCACCCGGTGAGCCGACTGCGGTGATCGACGCCGACACGAGCGCGTGGGCCGACGAAGCCGCGTCCGTCGAGGAGGACCTCGTCCTCGCCGTGTTCTCCGACGAGTCTGGCGCCGCGGTCGACGAGCTCGAGTTTCTCTCGATCGACGAAGCGTACGACTACGCAACCACGCTGCCGTCGCGCGTGACTCGGTGCGAGCTCTACGATCACCTCGCGGGCGTGCGCGGCAAGCTACGCGCAACCTACGTGCGCAGGGCCGAGACCGGTCACTGGGTGCCCCTCCTCGAGTAACTCGGCGACAGTGCGCGCACCAGCTTCCATTCTGGCTCCCCTCGCCGTCGCGGCCCTGACGGCGTGCGGCTCCTCGGGCGCGGGCTCCGAGACCGGCGGCGCCGATGCGCAGGCGGATGCTGGCGCTGCGGATTCGACGTCCGGACTCGACGCATCGACGGACGCGCGCACCACGGACGCGGCGCAGGACGCCCGGTCCGGTGCCGATGGCGGTCGCGGCGGCGACGCAGGCCCCGTGTCCTGCACCAGCCAGCCCGACGGAACGGCGATCGCGGGCGACCAGATTTGCTGCGCCGGCCGGCCGATCCCTGCCACCGCCGACGGACGCTGCCCGGCTCTCTTCCACGGGTCCGCGACGGGCGTGAGCGCCGCGCCCATCGTCGGTGCGGCCGCCACGCCGTCGGGGCGTGGCTACTGGCTCGTCGCGCGCGACGGCGGTGTCTTCACGTACGGCGACGCGGGGTTCTCCGGATCGCTCGGCGGCAAAGGCGTGAGCGACATCGTGGGCATCGCGGCCGATTCCGCCGGCACGGGCTACTGGCTCGTGGGCGCCGACGGCGGCGTGTTCGCGTTCGGCAGCGCGCCGTTCGGCGGCTCGCTTCCCGGCATGGGGATCGTGGTCAGCGACATCGTGGGCATCGCCGCCAACCCGGCCGGCCCCGGTTACTGGCTGGCGGGTCGCGACGGCACCGTCTACGCGCTGGGGGGAGCTCCGGCAGCGACCTCCGCCGGCCCGGGTGTGAGCGACATCGTCGGCATCGCCGCCAATCCTTCGGGCAACGGCTACTGGCTCGCGGGGTCCGACGGCGGCATCTTCGCGTTGGGTGGCGCTCCCTTCGACGGCTCGCTGCCGTCGCAGGGCGTCACGGTGAGCGACATCGCGGGCATCGCGGCCAACCCGCAGGGCCACGGGTATTGGCTCGTCGGAGCCGACGGGGGCATCTTCACCTTCGGGAGCGGCAATTACTACGCGTCGAACGCGCTCCACTTCTCGAGCGCGCCACTCGTCGGCATGACGACGAGCGCCGGCGTCTACGGATACTGGATGGTCGCCAGCGACGGAGAGGTCTTCGTCGCGCCGAACGCGCCGCCCGAGTCGACGGCGACACCGGCCATCGGCGCGAGCGAGTCCTACCTCGGACAGAAGGGCTCGTTCGAGCTCACCGTATGGGACGCGAACGGCCAGCGAGACTGCAACGAGGGACCGTTCGCGCAGATCCCCGGCGACCCGGTGCACGTCATTGGCCGCTACAGCAACACGTGCACGAACACCTCGAACTGGTCGCTCGCGCGCTGGTCGGTGGACTGGACCAGCCACCGCCTCACGTTCGTGAACATGATCTTCGACACGCGTGGCGGCAGCGTCGCCATCGGAGGCGGCAACAGCCTCAGCACGTACTACGACGCCACGATCATGTCATGGAACGGCGAGCTCTGGGTGGCTGGGGAGTGCGGTGGCAGCATCGCAGGCGCGGGCACCGCATCGGCCTGCATCGGTCCGCTCTCCGTGTCCAGCTGGACGATGGATCCCGCGCGCACGAACGTGGCCATTCTCGGCAACCAGTCGCTCGGCGACGGCTACCTCTACTCCGCATCGGTGCCCAAGCTGCTCGCCTTCCAGGGCGGCGCGTACCTCTACTGGTCGGCCGTGAAGATCAACGCGTCCACGAGCGCGTGGGCCGCGATCACCGAGCGCGCGACCGAGCTCGCCGAATTCCCGTCGACGGGGGGCCTGCTCTTGGCCGCCCGCACCGGCGGTGCGGTCGGCTCGGCGGATCCGACGTACACCGACGAGGTGTGGGGGCTGGGCGCGACCACGGCCGACAACGTCGTGGCCGACATCGGCGGCATCTTCACGGACGGGACCAGCGTCTTCGCCAACGGCAGCATCGCCGGATCCGCTTGCAGCGACCCGTTCTGGCCGCCCACCTGCTACGCGATAGCCTTCGCGAAGAGCGAGAACCCCCTGGGGAACGACATCTTCAACACCGGTACCGCCCTTCCCGCGGCGGAGCTGACGACGAGCACCGGCGGGGAGCTCCGGCTGTTCACCGACTCGAACCAGGTCGATTACCTCTGGGGGAGCTACTTCACGAATGTCACGGGCGCTCGCCCGATGCCGCTCAAGGGGTCGCCGAACGTCGGATACTTGCTCGGCTATGCGATTCCCTCGGCGACGCCGTTCTTTGGAACGCTCTGAGTCGGGAGGCCCCGCACCAAGCGCGTCCGATCCCTCTACGCCGACTGATTGTGCCGCGCTCGGCGGGCCATCGTGACGTCGAGGGTGCGCCGCAGCCACTCCCTGAGCACGTCGCGGGCGACCAACGGTCCGAGCTGCAACAGGGCGGCCTCGATGCATCGGGCGCTCGCCTGGAGCAGCGGCACGGACCATTCGCGCACCGACGGACCCACGATGACCACGAGAGGGTGAAGGATCGTCATCCGCTGGCAGGCCGGGAGCGCATGACGCACGCGGACGACGCGCAGTGCACCCGTGAGCTCCCTCAGCCCGAGCTCCGGCGGCTCTTCGCCTGCGCCGATGCCGACGAGCATGATGCACGGAAGCCGCAGGCGTGTGTCGGACTCGAAGCGCGACGCCACTACAGTTCTCCGGGCGGGATGGAGAGCACCGGCCGTGCCGCGTGCGCCCGCGCGCGATCGGCGGCAACTCCTGGTGCCGGAAGCGTCCATGCGGGCTTCCACTCCGAGTGGTCAGTCGAGCGACCGCTGGTCGCCCGCGCGCCCAGCGAGGGCGCGCGCCCTGATGGCCCATTGTCTCACTGCCGTGCTGCGAGAGCGCATGGGACACTGATCTCTCACTCTGCATGTCGGCACCGAAACGCCCGCGGAGCGCGGCCAGATCACGCGGCCCTCTTCTCTTGCTGGTCGAGGACGTCCTCGACGTTCGTGAGATCCTCGCCGAGGTTCTCGTGCGTGCCGGCTTCACGGTGGCCGAAGCGGGCAACGGGCACGACGCCGTGGTCAAGGCGCGGTCGCTGCAGCCGGACGCGATCGTGCTCGATGTCTCGCTGCCGTTGCTCGACGGCGTCTCGGCGGCGCGCATCATCCGCTCCGCCGAGCAGACGCGGGACGTGCCCCTCCTCGCGCTGACGGGTCTTCACGAAGGGGCGTTCGACGAGGGAGTGTTCGACGTGGTGCTCCTCAAACCGTGCACGCCGGACGCGCTGCTCCGCGAGGTACGCGCGGTCATCGCGCGCAGAGCGCAAGGGCGAAAGGGAGAGGGCGAACGATGACCCGGAGGGAAGACCCGGCTCAAACGAGCTCGGCGGCTGGCGGCTGAGACCCGCACGCTGGTGGTGTGACCTTCTTGCGCGACGCGGGCGGGAGACGAGTCTCTGAGCGCGTGGATCAGCGCGATCGCGCAGGCACAGCACATGCTTGAGGTCGCGCGGACATGAGCCACGTGTTGGTAGTGGATGACGACAGCACCGTCGGTCTGGTGCTCGAAGCGGAGCTCCAGAAGCGGGGGTACCGAGTCAGCGTCTGCACGAGCGCCGAAGAAGCTCGCGCAGCGGCTGCGCGCGAGTCGCTGGACGTGGTCGTCACCGACTTCCTCTTGCAGGGAGTCTCCGGGACGGCCCTCTGCAAGCAGCTCCTCGACGTCCAGCCCGAGGTTCCGATCCTCGTGATGACGGCGTTCGGCAGCATGGAATCGGCCGTGGAGGCGATCCGCGCGGGTGCCTACGACTACGTGACGAAGCCCATCGACGGCACCGATCTGGCGCTGACGATCGAGCGCGCCCTGAAAGAGCGCACGCTGCGCAGCGAGGCGCGCAGACTGCGTGGGCTCGTCGCGCAGGGCGGCTCGGGCGAGATGATTGGCTCGAGCACCGAGATGAAGCAGGTCCTCGAGCTGGTCGATCGCGTGGCCCAGAGCGAAGTGACCGCCCTCGTCTGCGGCGAGACTGGCACCGGCAAGGAGCTCGTGGCGCGGGCCATCCACGCGCGCGGCGCGCGCGCCGCCGGGCCGTTCGTCGCGATCAACTGCGCCGCGGTGCCCGAAACCCTGCTGGAGAGCGAGCTGTTCGGGCACACCAAGGGCGCCTTCACCGACGCACGCCAGTCGAAGGTCGGCCTCTTCGTGAAGGCGAGCGGCGGGACCCTCTTTCTCGACGAGATAGGCGAGATGCCCGCGGGCATGCAGGCCAAGCTGCTCCGCGCGCTGCAGGAGCGGGTGGTGCGACCCGTCGGCAGCGACGCGGAGATGCCGTTCGACGCGCGCATCGTGACGGCCACGAACGTCGACCTCGAGAAGGCGGTCGCCGAGAAGAGATTCCGGGAGGACCTCTTCTACCGGATCAACGTGGTCCGCATCGCGCTGCCGCCGCTTCGCAACAGGGGCCCCGACATCCTCGAGATTGCGGCGGCGACCCTCCGCGAATGCCAGCCGGTGAATCGGAAGATCCTGGGCTTCGCGCCCGCGGCGATCGGCCGGCTGCTTTCCTACGCATGGCCCGGAAACATTCGCGAGCTCCAGAACGCGGTGCGGTGCGCCGCGGCCGTGACGGAATTCGATCACATCGGCGTGGACGATCTGCCCGAGGGCATCCGCACGTACAGTGCCCCGCCAGCCGAGGAGCCCACGGGGGCGATGCTCGATCAGGAGCTGGTCCCGGTGAGCGTGCTCGAGCAACGGTACATCGCGCAGGTCCTGCGGGCCGTGGGCGGCAACAAGACGCTGGCCGCCAAGGTTTTGGGGTTCGACCGTCGCACGCTCTATCGCAAGCTCGAGCCGAAGGAGCCCAAGAGCGAGGCCGCAGAGGGCGAACCCATCGAGCCGGAGCCGCCCGTGGACGACGCTTCCGCGGAGAACGCCACCCACGCGGCGTGATCAGGCCCTCCAGAGCGCTCGTCGGCCTGGCCCCCGCAATCGTCCTCGCGCTCGCGCCCGTCGCGAACGCGCAGGTGAACACCGAGATCCTGCGCGCTCGCATCCACGACCAGGGGACGTCGCTCGTGCTGCAGGGCACGCTCGACGGTCACACGGGCAACACGAGCGGCCTGACCGCCGATGGTCTGCTCGGCGCCGGATTCGCCAGCGGGCCGCACCTCACGTTCGCGTTCGCGAGCGCCGACTATTCGAAGCTCAACGGCACGCTCGGCGTCGACAAGTCCTTCGCGCACGCACGATACGACTACGAGTTCCTGCCGTGGCTCTGGTGGGAGGCTTTCGCGCAGGCGCAGAGCGACCACTTCCAGCGCATCGAGATCCGTCAGCTCCTCGGTACTGGGCCGCGCTTCGGCCTCTATCGCGACGAGCAGATCGGCATCTACCTCGGCGTCGCTTACATGTTCGAGCACGACGTCACGTCCACGGCTCCGGGGCAGACGGGGGAATGGCAGCCGGTGGCCGAGAGGCTCAGCACCTATCTCACGGCTCACGCCAAGCTGAGCGACGGCGTCGATGCCGTCGTCACGACGTACCTGCAGCCACGCATCGACGCGCCGTCGGACGTGCGCGTGCTCACCGACTGCGGCTTCGTATTCAAGGTCGGCTCGAAGCTGTCGACGAGCGTCACCTTCACCGGCCACTACGACAGCCGCCCGCCGCCGGGCGTGCTCCCCGCCGACACGGAGCTGAAGAACGCCATCGCGCTCACACTCTGAGCGGCCCGTCAGGGCGCGGCCGACACACCGAGCGCCTGGATCTCCGCCGGGCGACCGTCCCTCGAGGGCCAGCCGACGAACAGTCGATCGAGCTCGCCCGACCAGAGACCGGTGCGCGCGCCGCCACGTGTGGAGAGGCGCTGCAGGCGCGAGTACTTGCCGGAGGGGCTCGCGTCGAAGACGTCGACGTAGCCCTGCCCTCCGATGACGTACACACGATCGCGCTTGGCGTCGTAGAAGAGGTCGTCCGTGTCGCCGACGCAGGGAACGCCCGCCACCTGCCTGTACGTCGCGGTGTCGAACACCAGGAGACGCGCCGGGTGCCGGACGCCCACGAAGAGCCGGTGGCCGCTCTCGTCGAGAGACATCGGGTAGTTGTCCAGCAAGCTGCCGAGGGGGATGTGGGCGACCACGGATCGGAGCGCCCGATCGACGACCAGGATCTCCCGGGTGGGCGGCACATTGACGAAGATGCGCGGCCCCGACTCCTCGAGGCGGAACGACTCGGGATGACCCGGCAGCGGGATGTCGGCCACGAGCTTGATGCTCGCGGGATCGATGACTCCCAGGGCGCCCTCGCCATGCCCCAGGTAGAGGAGCTGGGCGGAGGCGTCGTAGCGGAGGTTGTCGGCGTCATGCATCCCGGTCATCGTCGCGACGGACCGGTAGTCGTGATCGTCGAACGCCGTGACGGTCCCGCCGGCCCGCGTCGCCACGACGATCCGATGGAAGGAAGGCAGGTACGCGACGCCCTGAGGCTCGTCGAGACCGGAGAGGCTCGTGACGCGCGTTCCGGCTGCGACGTCGAGCACCTCGAGCGTGTGGTTGCCGAGGGCGGCGACGAAGAGCCGCTGGCCCGCAGGGTCGACTGCGAAATGGTCGATGCGCCGCTGAACGCCCGGCAACCCGACGACCTGCATCTCGGCGAGGGGGGGCCCCGGCGGCGATGCGGCGGCCCTTCCCGGCTCGACCGCCACTCCGAGGAACGGGACCAGCAGCAGCCCGGCGAGGCGTCGCATCCGGTTGCTGTACGGTCGGAGCGGCTCGCCCGCAAGCGGCCCTTGGCTAGGCTTCCGTCATGGTGAACACGCTCGCCCTCGCCATCTCGGTTCTGCTGGCAGGGTCGCCGCCCGACCGAGGGGCTCTGCCGCTGACGCTCGTCGCCGACGTGCCGCTTCCGGGGCAAGCGACTCGCTTCGACTACCAGACCGTCGACGCGCCCGCGCGACGCCTGTACCTCGCACACCTCGGGGACGGCTCGCTTCTCGTGTTCGATCTCGACGCCCAGCGGGTGGTGCAGGAGGTCCCGGGCCTGCCAAGCGTGCACGGCGTGGTCGCGGCGCCCGATCAGCACCTGCTCCTCGCGACGGCGACGGCCGACAAGACGCTCGCGCTCATCGACGACCGGACGTTCCAGATCCGGTCGCGCGTGCCGGCCGGACAGTACCCCAACGGTCTCGCCTACGACCCTGCGTCCGGACACGTGTTCGTCTCGAACAACCGCGGCCTCGGGGTCGGCGTCGTCGACGTGAAGACCGCGAGCGCCCTTCCCGGCATCGACGTCGGCGGCGGCGCGGGCAACACGCAGTGCGACGCCGCTACGGGCCACGTGCTCGCCGCCGTGCACGGGCAGCCGTTCCTGGCCGACATCGATCCCGTCGCGTCCCGGGTCGTCTCACGCATCTCCTTGCCGGGAGAGCGAACGTGCCACGGACTGCTCATGGTGTCCGACCTGCGCCTCGCGTTCGCCGCGTGCCACGCGGCGGGTCCCCAGCTCGCCGTGGTGGACCTCGGCGCGCGGCGGCAGATCCAGACCCTGCCGCTGCCGCCCGACGTCGACGTCCTCGCGTTCGATCCGGGCCTGCAGCGGCTCTACGCGGCAGCGGAGACGGGCATGGTCGCCGCCTTCGCCCTCGCCGCCGATCGTTCGGTGAGCGAGCTCGGTCGCGGCTTCGTCGGTCCCGACGCCCACTCGGTGGCGGTCGATCCCGCCACCCACCGCGTCTACTTCCCGCTCGCGAACGTCAGCGGGCGGCCGGTCCTCCGCGTCATGACCCCGTAGCTAGGCGATCACTGGATCGGTTCGACGCAGCGACCCATCGTGCAAGGCACGCCGTTGCAGCACTGCGCCGACGAGGTGCACACCTGGCCGTAGAGCGAGCAGCCGGCGTCCGGACCGCCCGAGGAGCTGCCGCTACCCGAGGAGCTGCCGCTGCCCGACGACGAGCCGCTCGAGGACGAGCTGCCGCCCCCGCAGGGCCCGCACTTGCCCATGCTGCTGCCGGTCGGCAGGATGCAGGACGCTCCGGGGCAGCAGTCGGCGCTGGTGGTGCAAGCGCTGCCGCAGGCGACGCAGTTGGTGCCGTTGCAGACGAAGGGCGGGTTGCCGCCCGGGTTGGGCACGCACGGATTGCCGTTGCAGCAGTCGGCGCTCGTGGCGCACGCGTTGCCGGCCCCGCCCATGCCGGCGTCGGGGTCGCACCCGCTGGCGCACCGCGGAACGCCGAGGTTGTCCGGCCTGCACGCCGTGTTCTTGTTGCCCAGGCCCGCGCAGCAGTCCTGGTTCGCGTTGCACGACGTCGTCATGAGCTTGCAGACGTCGCCATTCGGCGTGCAGCCCATGTGCTGCTGGCAGAGGCCATTGATGCACGCCACCGCCTGGCCGGAGGTGGGTATGCCGGCGTCGATGAGCGCCTCGGATCCGCAGCAGTCCGCGTCGGTGACGCACGTGTCGCCCTCGACGTGGCAGCCCGTCGCCGGCTGGCAGATCTCGACGCCGGTCGGCCCCCACGGCGCGCACAGGCGGCTGCAGCAGTTGCCGCCGCAACCTCCGTCGCCGGCGGGTGAGTTGCAGAGCTGGCCGTCCGCGGCGGAGCAGTTCCCGCCGAACGTGAACGGCCCGCAGATGCCGATGTTGCCGCCGGTGGGAATCGTGCAGCTTCCGACGCAGCAGTCGGTGTTGGAGTGGCACGAGTCGCCCGTCTGACCGCAGAACGACGAGGGCTCGCAAGTGCCGCCGCTGCAGAAGCCCGAGCAGCAGTCGCTGCCGGCCATGCAGGCGTTGCCGAGCGTCTTGCAGTTGGGGTTGAGCGAGGCGCACTTGCCGCTCGTGCAGCTGCCGCTGCAGCACTGGCTGTTCCCGGTGCACGCCGTGCCGTCGGAAGCGCAGGTCGGGAAGCCGCAAGCGCCGCTGTTGCACACGCCGCTGCAGCAGGCGCCGTTCGAACCGCACTTGTTGCCGAGCGAGATGCACCCGCCGTCGCTCCCGAACGGGTTCCCCGCGTCGCCGATGTTCACCGATCCGCTGCTGCTGCCGCTGGCTCCGCTGCTGCTGCCCGTGCCGCTGCTGCTGCCCGTGCCGCTGCTGCTGCCCGCGCCGCTGCTGCTGCTCGAAGTCGCGTCTCCGCCATCGGCCCCGCCGCCTCCGGTGCCATTGCTGCTCCCGCAGGCAATGAACGAGCTCCCGGAGACCAGGCCGAAGGAGACAGCCACCCACACGACAAGCGCACTTCGGCGAAGGATCATGCGCTGGACGGTAGCAGGCGCCATTCCAGCACGGCCAAGTCCATGAAAGGACGGAAATGGCACCGTGGAACGTCGCCTGAATCGGAGTGGGCAGTTGCCATCAACTGGTCAGTCGCCGTGCCAGTATAAGGGAGGAGAGGTGACTGCCATCCAGCTTCCCCGCCGGCGA
Organism: Polyangiaceae bacterium; assembly: GCA_036393165.1. Taxonomy (GTDB): domain Bacteria; phylum Myxococcota_A; class Polyangia; order Polyangiales; family Polyangiaceae; genus Palsa-1150. Next base: position 16,675 of record DASVWO010000493.1, read on the forward strand.
CTGCTGTTCCTGGGGTGCGCCGCCTGCTGCGTTCTCTCGGCGGCGTGTGCGCTCGACTTCGACAAGTACGGGCCGATGGATGGGGGCGCGACCGACGCGTCGACGCAGACCGACGCCGGATCGGATCTGGGGCAGCAACCCGAAGCCGAGATCGAGACGTCCGCCGACTCCCCCGGGACCGGCGGTGGCGATGCGGCTGCCGACACGGGGCCCTCCGGCACGGACTGCGGTGCGGTCTCGCAAGCGTGCGACGAAGAGGCCGGTGCGTGCGGTCTTGCCTGCGGCGTCACGAGCCAGCAGTGCCAGTCGCAGTGCCCGAGCAACCCTTGCAAGACGCATTGTCTCCAGGCGGAGCAGACGTGCCGCCAGGGCTGCGAGAGCACGTGCACCAATTGCATCCGCGGTGCAGGGTGCAGCGGAAGCGCCGGCTGTGCCGACGCGGCGTTCGCCGACTGACCCTCACCACGCGGCGTGCAGCGCGAGCCCACCCACGTCGGGACCGACGATCGGAGTGATCGTCGCCGTTGCCGGAGACGCGCCGTGCGGGCGGACGAACACGAGGTATGCGCCCACCGCGACGGCGGCCACGCCGATGCCGATGCCCACGTCGGCGATCCACGCCTGCGTCTTGGCGCGGTTCTCGTCGTCCACCCCGGTCGCGCTGGTGCACGGCGAGGACGGGCAGAGGTTCGTCGCCGAACCATGCGAGCCGAGAGCGAGCGCGCCGAAGACGGCGCCGACACCGAGGGCAGCGACGCCGGCGCCTCCGACGATCCAACCGATCGTGCGCGTCTGGTCTCCGCGCTCATCGCTCGATGGCTCCGGCTTCGGCTCCGGCTCCGCCGACGGCGATGCCTCGGGGGGCTCGGCCACCGCCCCGAGGACCGGCACGCTGACGATCTTCGTGTCGCGATCGGGACCGACGTGGACCGTCGCATGCCAGGGCTGCGCTCTCTGTCCCTCGGCGTCTACCGCGTGATCGCCCGGATCGACCGCCACCGGCTTGCCCCACGACGATGCCGGCAACTCCGCGCCGTCGACGCGTACGGTGAGGCCGGCGCCGGACGCCACGTCCACTTCGAGGTGCGAGAGACGTCCCTCGAGCGCCTTCTGGTGCTGACGCGACATGGCCACACGGTCGGCGCGGTTGGTCTTCTCCGACTCCGTGGCGACGTCGCCGAACTCCCGCCACGCCGTCGCCGTGTGCCCCCGACCTTCGTCACAGAGGGCGAGCGCCAGGAGTGTGCCTGCGCCGGGGTCCAGGCGCTGGCTCTCGGCGAGTTTCGGACACGCTTCGTCGAAGCGTCCCGCCTCCAGCGCGGCCTTGCCCTCGCGGAACAAGCGATCGGCGCGGGCCGTCGGGCTCTCCGCTCCTTGCGCGCGCACGACGGGCGATCCTGCGAGGACCGCAGCGAAGGTCCCGAGCGCGGCGAGGCGTCCGGGTGCGCTCACGGGCAGGTGCCTCCGGCCCCGCACCCGCCGTCGTCGCAGGCGCCCCCGCTGCAGCAAAGCTCGCCGGACCCTCCGCAAGCGGTGCAGGTGCCGCTCGCGTTGCACACCGTGGAGGGATCGCTGCATCCACTGCCCTGACAACAGAGCTGCCCCGGTCCGCCGCAAGCCACGCAACCCGCCGCCGTGCACACGCTGCCCGAGGCGCAGTCGGCCCCCTGCCCCACGCACACGCCGGCCTCCGGCGCGCAGCAGCCGGCGTCGCAAGCTGCACCGCCCGTCGCCGGCCCGCAGCACGACGCGCCGCTGCCGCCGCATGCGCAGCTGCCTCCGTGACAGGCATAGCCCGTGGAGCACATGCCCCCGGCTCCGAGGCACATGTGACTCGAAGGATCGCAGCAGAGGCCGGCCCCACAGGTCGAGTCGCAGCACGGCTGTCCGGCGCCGCCGCAAGCGCCGCAGCCCGCCTCCGCGGCGCACGTGTTGGTGCCCGGGTCGCACACGCCAGTGCTGCACCGTCCCCCCGCGCAGCACGGCTGCCCCATCGTGCCGCAGGGCGTGCACCGGGAGCCGACGCAATCGTTTCCTTGCTGGCAGAACCCACCTGGGCAGCAAGGCTCACCCTGCGCGCCGCACGCCTGCTGGATGCACCCGGGACCCCCGAAGCACTGCAGCCCGTTGCTGCACGTGGCTCCGTGCGCAATGCACAGGCTCGTGCCGGGATCGCAGCAGCCATTCAGGCAGCCGTTCTTGAGGCCACCCCCGCCGAGCGCGGGACAGCACGGGCCTCCCGGCGAGCCGCAGCTCACGCACGTCCCAGTGCTCCCGCAGGCGAGCGTCTGAGCCAGACAGAAATCGGATGCGGACGCCGCGTCCGCCGAGAGGCCGCCCGGACAGCAGCTCTCGCCGGAGGCGCCGCAAGACGTCCAGCCTCCGTCGATGCATGCGAACCCCTGGCCGCCGTCTTCGTCGACGCTCCGCGGCGGGCGGCAGATGCCCCCGGCCGAGCAGGCTCCGAACGACGAGCCGCCGGCCTCCGTGGACGGAGCGTCGGCGCGCCCCGCGTCGCCGTCGGCCGTGGCGTCGACGGACTCGCCATCGGAGAGCGTGGAGTCTCCGGACGCGCCCCCATCGGAGGCGAGCACGATGTCGTCGATGCCGCCGATGAGCTGACACGCTGCCGCGCCCGCCGCGGCGGCTGCCGCGCACAGGACGAGCATGACGCGCCGGACGCCGCCCTGCCGCACGATGCTGCGGATCGTATCAGCCTAGTGTCGGGTGTCGAGAACACCATCGAGCCCCGTCGGCGACGGCGACGGAGGCTTGGGCGGAGCAGGTCTGGGCTGCGGATGCCACGCGGGGCTCGTTGCATGCGGCGGCGCGGTCGCCGCGGGTGGCGACGGCATCGTGATGGTCACCGAAGGCGCGGCGGAGGGGACCACGTCCGTCGATCCGGCGGGTGCGCTCGCGAGCGGTGGAGCGGACGGAACTGCGACGGCGATCGGAGTCGACGCCGCAGCCGATGCGGCGGCCGAGGCCCCACCCGCTGCAGCGGGTCCCGCGTCTCCATGCCCGGTCACGATCCGCCAGACCACCGTCGCCACGATGATCGACGCCGCAAGCCCTCCTGCCGCCGCGAGGGTCGCGCGCCGTCCCCACGCGCCGCCGTCGCCAGGCGCCGACGAAACCGCGACCGGTCGCGCGATGGCGCCCGCGGTGACGTGACTCGTGCCGCTCGACTCGGCCTCGACACGGCTCACGCGCTCCATGCGCTCGCTCAGCCCCTCAGCCGTCGCCTCCACCCATTCGCCGAGCGACGTCTGCGACACGAGCGGCACGGCGCCCTCCAGCGCGCGGGCCATCTCGCGCGCGGTGGCGAACCGATCGCCGGGACTCGACGACAGGGCGCGACCCACGATGTCATCGATCGCGACAGGCACGTCGGGCGCGATCTCGCTCGGGCGCGGCGCGCCCCCCTGGAGCACCTTCCCGAAGACCTCCGCTTCGTTCTCGCCCGCGAAGCATCGCCGGCCGACGAGCGCTTCCCAAAGCACCACGCCCGCCGCGTACACGTCGGTGCGTCTGTCGACCTGCTCGCCGCGCAGCTGCTCGGGCGCCATGTAACCCATCTTGCCTTTGAGCTGCCCCTCGCGCGTCGTGTGGACCTGGCCTGCGGCCCTCGCGATGCCGAAGTCGAGCACACGAGGAACGCCGTCCACGCCCACCATGATGTTCTGCGGCGAGACGTCGCGATGCACAATGCCGAGGGGCGCGCCGCCGTCGCTCCGTGCCTCGTGGGCCGCGTGCAGGCCCTGCAAGACGCCCGTCACGATCGCCACGGCGTATGGCACGGGGATGTTCTCGCCGCGCCGCTTCACCGCACGCAGGAGCCGGAGCAACGACTCGCCCTGCACGTACTCGAGCACCAGCAACAGCTCGCTGCCGTGCGTCACGATGTCCAGCGTCTGCACGACGTTGGGGTGGCGGATGCGCGCCGCGAGTCGCGCCTCGTCGAGGAACATCGCCGCGAAGTCCGGGTCCTTGGCGTGCTGCGGATGCAGGCGCTTGATGGCCACGGTGCGCGCGAAGCCGACCGGCCCGAGCATGCGCCCGAGGTGCACGCTGGCCATGCCTCCGTGCCCTATCTCGTCGAAGAGCGCGTAGCGCCCCACAACGTGACCGAGACCGAGGCCGTGACCCCGGGTTGCGCCGGCCGGGTCCATCACCTCCGATGATACCAGAGAGGATAGTGTCGCCCTTTCGTTCACGGAATCCGCAGCGCGCGCGGTTCGTTCTGAGGCCGTTCACCGCTGCTTCTCTGCAACGCCCTTCCGGCCAGGCGTCGCGACGGCCACGCGGTTCGTGCCGCTGCACGCCAGGAAGATGCGGCCGTCGGGCGTCGCCACCATGTTGCGGACGACGCCGCCGCCCGACGGGATCGGTGCCTCGGCGAAGCTCGTGGTGCTCGGATCGAAGCGCACCAGCGTGTTCGGAGTCACGCCCGATTCGCTGTACCAAACCTCGCCGCTGCTCGTGATCGCCATACCGTAGGGCTTGCTGTCCTTGCCGCCGGGCGACGGCCACTCACGGACGGTGCCCGTCAACGGATCGAGCCGCCCGAGCATGCCGCGCGCGAAGTCGCTGAAGTACAGGTCGCCCCCGAGGCCGAGTGCGATGCGTCGCGGGCGCGCGTCGCGATCCGGCAGGACGTACTCCCAGATCGACATCGTCTGCGGGTTGACGCGTCCGATCTTGTTCGTCCCGAACTCGCAGAAGTACGGCGAGCCGTCGCTGCCGATGACGATGCCGTAGGGCTTCGCGTCGGGGGTGGGAACGTCCTTCACCTGCACGTTGCCCGTCCTCGGATCGAGCCTTCCGACGAGGTTCGACTGCTGCGCCGTGAACCAGATCATGCCGTTGGGAGCCAGCACGGGGGTGTGAGGGTCGCGCGCCCTGTCCGGCAGTCGGTACTCGGCGACCTTGCCGCTCTTCGGGTCGAGCTTGCCGATGTAGCCCTTGTAGTTCGCCGTGAACCACACGTTGCCTGCCCCATCGATGGCCAGCCCATGCGGTCCCGAGCCGGCAATCGGGAGCGGGTACTCGCGCCATGCGCCCGTCGCCGGATCGAGCCGCCCCAGCTTGTTGGCCGTCTGCAGGGTGACCCACAACGCGCCATCGGGCGCCACCGCGGGATCGTGAGGCAGCGCGCGCGGCGTGGGCACCACGAACTCGCGGATCTCGACCGCGAGCGGAGTCGCCGCGGCGTCAGCCGGAGCAGCGAGCAGCGCGAGCGCGCAGGCGAGTGCGGCGGAGGTGAGGCGACTCATGCAGCCCGGCCGTGCAAGCGACGTACGAGCTCACCGCGAGCTTGACCCCCACAGCGTGCCGGCGCGCCACCGAAGAGCCGTCGTCGAAGGCTCGAGCGCGAAGCGGCCGAGGTCGCCCGCCGCGGGGTGACGGAGCACGGCGCTCAGGGCTGCCTTGCCGACCGACGCGGATGCGGTGCCGAGCGCCGGATCGTCGCCACGCGCGACGTCGAGGGTCGCGAGCAAGTCGCCGGTGACGACGAATGCGGTGCGCAGCTCGGTGCGCGCGACGGCGAGCTCGAAGGCGCGTGCGTCATCCGGCGTGACCACGGCTGCGGACGCGAGCGCGGGCGCGAGCTCCTGCAAGGCCTTCTTCTGCTTCCGTCCGATGGCCTTCGCGACGCGCCGGGACATCTCCTCGACGAGGTCCTGCTGGTCGACGTCGCCCTCGTCCGCCGCGTAGCCCCCCACGACCTGGCGAGCAGCGGCGCAGAGCGTCGCGTGCGCGTAAGCGCCCGGCAGGTCGTAGAGCCAGCTCGCACCGAGAGCGGCACGCACGAGCGGACCCGCGACGAGCGCCGTCTGCAGCGGTTCGTCCTTAGACAGCATCGACTCCGGGACGACGAGCCACGTCGGCTCCACGCCGAGCACCCGCGGTCGCGTGACGTCGACGCCGACGACGACCTCGGGCCGCGGCAAGCCCAGCATCGTCGCGATGCGGGCGACGATGACGAGCAACGGGTGCCCGGCGACGCCTGCCGTCAGCCGCCCGCGCGGCGAAGCCCCGAGATCCTCGAGGGCGACGTGGGCGAGCTTGCCCTCCGCGCCCGAGAGCGCCGAGGCCACGTCGAGCAGCAGCGAGGGCGCGTCCTTGGGCACGACCGCGGTGCGCAGCACGCCCCGGTCCAGCGCGATGGGAACCGGGGCGAGAGGATCGATCCGCTGGCGGCGCGCGCGCAGGGCGACGTGGGAGCCATCGTCGAGTCCCCCTGCGACGGCGCGAAGCTCGCGCGCCACAGCCGCCTCGTCGGCTCGCCCCTCGTCGGCGAGCGCGCGCTCGAGCGTCTCAAGCGCCGCCGCGGGATCCGCGAGCGACAGCAGCGGCGACGGGTCGGGCGAGGCCATCGCCGAGATCATCCCGGCCGCCTCGGCGCCGCCACGCACGTGCACCAGCCCTTTCGCGAGCGCGGCGCGCGCCTCGTGCATCGCCGGCGCGAGGCCGATGGCCACGCGCAGGTGCTCGATGCCCTCGCGCCAGTGGCCGAGCGCGTCGATCTCGAGACGGCCGAGAGCCGTGATGCAGAGGGGATCGGCGCGCCCTGCCTCGTGGGCGAGCGCGACGGCCGCAGCGAGCGATCGCGCCTGGTCGGCCGCGGCGCCCGCGTGAAACTCCAGGAGCGCAGCGACGATCTCGGGCGTCGGTGCGAGGGCGGCGGCCTCGACGAAGGCCTTCTCCGCGCCCGCGGCGTCGCCTGCTTCGCGACGCAGCCGCGCGAGCTCGGCGAGCGCCGCGCCCTTGGGCTCGGGCGCGGTCTCTGCCTGGGCGAGCCGCTCGAGCAGCGGCATCGTGTCGCGCGCGTGTGCGCCGGCGGCGTGGCGGCATGCGAGCAGCTTGCGCAGGGCGTCGACGGACGTCGGATCGATGTCGAGCGCGGCCTGCAGCACCCGCTCGGCATCGAGGGGCCGCGACAGCGTGTTGCCGTAGAGATCCGCCGCCTGGAACAGCGCTGCGAGCCGCGTGCGCGAGTCGCGCGTGCTGGCCGCGAGCTGCTCGAGGGTCTCGACGGCGTCGCCCCACGCTTGCTGCGCGAGGTACTGGTCCACCAGCGCGCGCATGGTCGGGGGATGCCCGGGAGTGACCTGGAGCACGCGGCGTAGCGCCTCGATCGCGAGGAGCCGGTCGGGGGGGTCGGTGGACGCCACCCGTGCAACCTCCGCACCGAGCTGGGTGACGATGGCGCCTCCGGTCGCGCGCTCGAAGGCGCGCCTCAGCGCCGAGAGCAGCACGTCTCGGGCACTCCCGTCCTCGGTGCGCACCGCGACCAGCAGCCCGACGGCGGTGAGACTCTCGGGGTCGGACTCGAGCGCGCGCTCCAGCATGTCGGCAGCACGCGCGAGCTTGTCGGCGCGCGTGCCCAGGTTCGGGTTCTGCGACGCGAGCGTCTGGCCGGCTGCCTGCACCAGGAACACGGCGCGACGTGCCGGGTCGGACGCCAGCTCCGCATGCGCGAGCGCCGCCGCCACCTCCGCCTCGGCGTCGCCGAGCGCTGCGCCCAGCCGCTGCGCACCCGCCGCCGCCACCACCGAGCGGGGATCGACCCGCTGGGCTTCCCTGTAAGCCGCGAGCGCCGCCCGCGTGCCGGCGTCGTCGCGCGGCGCATCCTCCGGCTCCAGGGTCAGCGCCGAGGTCAGGTGAGCCCAGAGCTTCTCGCTGGGGCTCGACGCGCTCTGGAGGCGTGCGCCGATCGCCGCGACCACGCGTGCGCGCGCGTCGGCATCTCCCGATCGCGCGAGCGGAATGGACTGGCGCAGCGCCGCGTCGAGCGCGGCACGGTCGGTCGGTGCTCGCCGCAGGATGCGGTCGACGAGCGGGGTCGCGTCGGCCGGGGGCAAGGTCCATTCGACCATCTCGGCGTGCGCCCACGACGATCCGAGCACGGGTCCGTCCGCCGAGAACGCCTCGGCCTGCCGCGCCAGCGCATCGGCGAGGCGCGGCGCGTTGCGGGTGACGCGCGCGATCCTCTCGAGCGATCGCAAAGCGTGCGGTGCCGTCGGATGCGTCGACAGGACGCTCTCCACGAGCGAAGTCGCGCGCTCCACGTCGCTTCCTTCGTCCAGCAGCGCCAGGGCCAGATCGAACGCACGCTCGGCGCTCGCGGGGGATCGCTCGAGTCTCGCTTCGAGCGCCTCGCACAGCTCTGCGGATCCCTCGGTGCGCGCACGGCGGCGCCGCAGGCGGATCTCACGCTCGGCCATCCACTCGTCGTCGCGAACCTCCGCCGCAGCGCTGGCGTAGATCCGGGCTGCGTGCGCATCGTCGAGCATCTGGAGCTCGCACAGATCGGACGCGCGCGAGAGCAGGGCGATGCGCTCGTCGGCCGTCGTCGCCGTGCCCGCGAGCTCCACGAGGAAGTCGCGGACCGCCGCCTTGTCGTCGTGAGCTGCGAGCTCGCGCGCCAGCGCCTCGCGTGCAGCGGGGTGCGCCGGATCGATCGCGAGCACCTCGCGAAGCGACTGCAACGCGGCCTTGGGCGAACGCAGCCGCGTGCGCTGCAGCTCGCTGCGAGCGAGCCAGAGCTCCACCCTGGACCTGTCGTCCGACGCGTGCTCGATGCGCGCGGCCAGCGTCTCGTCCACCCGCGCCCAGCGCTCCGCAGCCTCGTGGAGCCGCTGTTCGAACCGCCGTGCATCCGCGTGCGTCGGCGTCCTCGCGAGAACCTCGCGCACGATGCCCAGGGATCGCTCCGCTTCGATCGGCGGCAGCGTCTCGGCGGCCCGCACGCGAAGCGCGTCCGCCATGCTCGCATCGCTCGTGACGGCGGCTTCCTCGAGGAGCGCCCGCGCCAGCTTGACGGCGTCTCCCGCGAGGGCCGCGGCACGAGCCAGCCCGACGATGGCGGCGCGTCGCCCGGGGTCGAGACGAAGCACGGTCTCGTAGGTGGCTGCGGCGGCCATCGGATCGCAGATCGCCTCCTCCTGCAGCACCGCGATGGACTCGAGGTGGGCGATGCGCCGGGCGGGATCGGGCGCGTGCTCGGCGCCGTGGGCATGGGCAGCGATGCGTGCTCGCGCGCTCGCAGTCGCTGCCTCGGGGACGGGGGCCGACACGAGGCGAAGGAGGCGGTCGAGCGCATCGACGCTCGCCGGATCGGCCACGAGGGCGGCGCGCACCAGCTCGATCGCACGCGCGAGATCCGGCTGCGCCTGCGCGAGCCGCGCCGCGCGAAGCAGTGCCCGGGCGCGCTCGGCGCCCGGGGGAGCGACGGCGGCGAGCCGTGTCCAGAGCTCGACGCGCCTTGCCGTGAGCCCCGCCGCTTCGAGCATCCTGTCGAGATCGTGCGCGACCGTCGCGTCACCCGGCGCCAGCTCGAGCGCCCGTTCGAGGGCGGCGATGGCGCCGACCGCATTCCCCGTGGCCTCCTCGAGCAGAGCGAGGGCCCGGTGCTCGTGAGCCCGGGCGCGCGCGTCCTCGATGAGCGTGAGGCGTGCGCGCCGCACCCGCAGCACCTCGCCGGTACGGCCGGCCGCTTCGTGGAGGCTCGCGAGCTCGTCGAGCGCCCGCCTTCGCACCGTCGGCGCGATGGGCACGCGCGTCGCGGCGCGTTCGAGCAGGGAGAGGGCCCCGTCGGCGTCACCCAGCCTGTACCGGGCGTGCAGGGCGGCGTCGACTTCGAGCCGCGCCGCCCGCGCCGGGTCGTT
>DASVWO010000494.1:0-7045 GCA_036393165.1 Polyangiaceae bacterium
GAAGAACACCATCAACACGATGGTCGATCAGCTCAACTCCTTCGCCTCCGAGGTCACGCGCGTCGCCCGCGAGGTCGGCACCGAAGGAAAGCTCGGCGGGCAGGCCGAGGTGAAGGGCGTCGCCGGCACGTGGAAGGACCTCACCGATTCCGTCAACTCGATGGCCGGCAACCTCACGAACCAGGTGCGCGGCATCGCGCGCGTCGTGACAGCCGTCGCCGGTGGAGATCTGAAGCGAAAGCTCGCCGTCGAGGCCAAGGGCGAGATCGCGGCGCTGGCCGACACGATCAACAGCATGATCGACACGCTGGCGACGTTCGCCGACCAGGTGACCACGGTGGCGCGAGAGGTCGGCGTCGAAGGAAAGCTGGGCGGCCAGGCGAGCGTGCCCGGCGCGGCCGGCACGTGGAAGGACCTGACCGACAACGTGAACCAGCTCGCCGCGAACCTGACCACGCAGGTGCGCGCGATCGCCGAGGTGGCCACCGCGGTCACCAAGGGCGACCTCACGCGGTCGATCACCGTCCAGGCGCAAGGCGAGGTTGCGGCGCTCAAGGACAACATCAACGAGATGATCCGCAACCTCAAGGACACGACGCAGAAGAACTCGGAGCAGGACTGGCTGAAGACCAACCTGGCGAAGTTCTCGCGCATGCTCCAGGGCCAGAAGGACCTCCTGACGGTCGCGAAGTTGATCCTCAGCGAGCTCGCGCCGGTGGTCAGCGCGCAGCAGGCGGTCTTCTACACGCTCGACACGTCGAAGGAGGAGGCCGTCCTCAAGATGCTCGCGAGCTACGCCTTCGTCGAGCGCAAGAACACGGCGAACGAGTTCAAGCTCGGCGAGGGGCTCGTCGGGCAGTGCGCGCTCGAGAAGCAGAAGATCCTGCTCGTCAACCCACCCCGGGACTACATCGCGATCGCGAGCGGGCTGGGCGAGGCCGTGCCGCAGAACATCATCGTGATGCCGGTGCTCTTCGAAGGGCAGGTCAAGGCGATCGTCGAGCTCGCGAGCTTCGAGCGATTCAGCCAGACGCACCAGTCGTTCCTCGATCAGCTTTGCGAGTCGATCGGCATCGTGCTCAACACGATCGAGGCGAACACCCGCACCGAGGACCTGCTCAAGCAGTCCCAGAGCCTCGCGCGCGAGCTGCAGAGCCAGCAGCAGGAGCTGCAGCTCACGAACGCCCAGCTCGGCGAGAAGGCGCGCCTCCTCGCGGATCAGAACGCCGAGGTCGAGCGCAAGAACCAGGAAGTGGAGCAGGCACGTCAGGCCCTCGAGGAGAAGGCGCGCCAGCTCGCGGCGACCAGCAAGTACAAGAGCGAGTTCCTCGCCAACATGAGCCACGAGCTGCGCACGCCGCTCAACAGCCTCCTCATCCTCAGCGACCAGCTCGCGAAGAACGTCGACGGCAACCTCAGCACCCGCCAGGTCGAGTGGGCCAAGACGATCCACGACGCCGGCGACGACCTTCTATCGCTCATCAACGACATCCTCGACCTCTCGAAGATCGAGTCCGGCACCGTCGTCGTGGACGTCGGCGAGGTGGAGTTCGCCGATCTGCACGAGTACGTGGAGCGCCAGTTCCGCCACGTGGCCGAGCAGAAGAAGCTCGACTTCGTGCTCGACTTCGGCCGGTCGCTCCCGCGCTCGATGCTGACGGACGCGAAGCGGCTGCAGCAGGTCATCAAGAACCTGCTGTCGAACGCCTTCAAGTTCACCGAGCGCGGGCGCGTCACGATCAACGTCGGCCTCGTGTCGTCGGGCTGGAACGAGGAGAACGAGAACCTGACGCGCGCCGGCGCCGCCATCGCCTTCACCGTCTCCGACACGGGCATCGGCATCCCGCCCGAGAAGCAGCAGATCATCTTCGAGGCGTTCCAGCAGGCCGACGGCAGCACGAGTCGCAAGTACGGCGGCACCGGCCTGGGGCTCGCCATCAGTCGCGAGATCGCCGGCCTGCTCGGAGGCGAGATCCGCCTCACGAGCCAGCCCAGCCAGGGCAGCATCTTCACGCTGTTCCTGCCGCTCACGTACACGCCCAAGGCGCAGCGGCGACTGCCCGAGCCGACGATCTCGGCGACGGCTCCGGCTGCCGTGGCCGAGCCGCTGTCGGTGCCCGAGCAACCGGATCCGCCGCCCGTGGTCGACGACGCCGAGAAGATTCGCCCGGGCGACCGCGTGCTGCTCGTCGTCGAGAACGACCTGACCTTCGCGCGATTCGTGATGGATGCGGCGCGCGCCCAGGGCTTCCGCGTGCTCCTGGCCACACGTGGGGCCGCGGCGCTCGCCCTCGCGCGCGACCGCAAGCCGGACGCCATCACGCTCGACATGAACCTGCCGGAGATCGACGGCTGGCGCGTGCTCGAGAAGCTCAAGCTGGACGTCGCCACGCGGCACATCCCCGTATTCGTCGTCAGCACCGACGACGAGGACGGGCGCGCGCTGCGGCTCGGCGCGCGGAGCGTAATCCGCAAGCCGCTCAAGTCGCGCGACGACCTCGACGAGGTGCTGACGAAGCTCAAGACGTTCGTGGCGGCGCCTTCCCGCACGATGTGGCTCGTCCAGGAGGATGCGGCGGAGCGACGCAAGATGGCGGAGTTCCTCGCCGGTGACCGACTCACCATCGTCGAGCAGACCCTCGACGCCGCGCGCGAGCAGCTCGAGGCGGGGAATCTGCCCGATCTGCTCGTGATGGCGGAGCCACTGGAAGACGCCAAGGCCCTCGCGGTGCTCGGTGCGATCGAGAAGTTGCCGCCGGCGACGCTGCCGGTCGTCGTGTATCCCCCGCACCTGGATGCCGACCACGAGGCGCACCTCGTGAAGCTCGGCCAGCGTCGGACGGTGCGCTACGTGCGGTCGCGCGAGCGGCTGTTCGACGAGTGCTCGCGCTTCCTGCATCGTTCGCTCTCGACGATGACGCCGGCGCAGCGCGCGCTGCTCGATCGCCTCTACAAGTCGAACGACGGACTGAAGGGCAAGAAGGTGCTCATCGTCGACGACGACATCCGCAACATCTTCGCCCTCACCACCCTGCTCGACTCCTACGGCCTGGTGACCATCGCCGCGGAGACGGGCAAGTCCGCCATCGAAACGCTCGAGAGCACGCCGGACATCGACGTCGTGCTGATGGACATCATGATGCCCGAGATGGACGGCTACGACACGATCCGCGCCATCCGCTCACGCTCCGAGTTCCACGCCCTCCCGATGTTCGCGGTGACCGCCAAGGCCATGAAGGGCGACCGCGAGAAGTGCTTCGAGGCAGGCGCAACGGATTACCTGGCCAAACCCGTCGAACCGGAGCAGCTTTTGGGGATGCTGCGCCTCTGGCTGCAGCGGTAGCGGTAGACGATGGACCGACGCCCCGACACACGCATCCTGGTCGTCGATGATCGGCACGAGCAGCTCGTCACGCTGCGCGCGATGCTGTCCGATCTCGCCGACCAGCTGGTGTGCGTGTCGTCGGGGCGCGACGCGCTGCGCACGCTGCTCGATCCGACCGAGTACGCGCTGATGCTGCTCGACGTCCACATGCCGGGAATGGACGGCTTCGAGCTCGCCGAGCTCGTTCGCCAGCACCGCGTGCACAAGAACACGCCGATCATCTTCATCACGGCCGACGGCGACGACGTCCAGGCGCGCCGCAGCTACACGCTGGGCGCGGTGGATTACATCCTGTCGCCGGTCGTCCCCGCCGTGCTCCGGAGCAAGGTGCACGTGCTCGTGGAGCTGCACCGCAAGACGATCCAGACGCGGATGCAGGCCGAGGCGCTCCGCCGGCGGGCGACGCAGCTGCACGGGCTCGCGTCGGCGTCGGCGGCGATCCACTCGGCGGGCTCGGTGGACAAGATTCTCGAGGTCACGGCGACGTCGGCGCGCGACATCCTCGGATGCGCGCGCGCCCTCGCGGTCGCGATGCCCGCCGGCGACGCCGCGCCCGGGCACCGGGCGGTGATCGGCCCTTCGGCGACCGAGCCCGGCGCCCCCGAAGATCCGGCGAAGCTCGAGGCTCCGCTGCGCTGGCCGGACGGTCAAGAGCTCGGGGTGCTGCGCGTGGCCGGCAAGTCGGGCGGGCCCTTCGACGCCGACGACGAGGCAATCCTCGCGCAGCTCGCGCAGCTCGCGTCGATCGCCATCCAGAATCGCACGCTGTCGGACGCGCGCGAGGCGAACCGTCTGAAGGACGAGTTCCTCGGCACGCTGTCGCACGAGCTGCGCAATCCCCTGAATGCGCTGGCCGGATGGGTCTCGATGCTCCGCGGGCCGTCGGCGGAGGGCGCAGCGCGCGAGCGGGCCATCGCGACGGTCGAGCGCAACACGAAGCTGCTCGCGCGCCTGGTGGACGACCTGCTCGACGTGTCGCGTATCGCGACGAACCGCCTGGTGCTCAATACCAAGGCGACGGCGCTCGAGGGCGTCGTGCGCGACGTCGTCGAGAGCGTGCGACCCGCGGCCCAGGCGAAGGGCATCACCCTCGACTTCTGCGTCGACGCCGGAGCGACCGAGGTGCTCGGCGACGCGCAGAGGCTCGGCCAGGTCACGTGGAACCTCGTGATGAACGCGGTGAAGTTCACCGGATCGGGCGGCCACGTCTGGGTCAAGCTCCACGCCGCGGGAGGCGAGGCGCTGCTCTCGGTCCGCGACGACGGCGAGGGCATCTCGCCCGAGTTCCTCCCCTTCGTCTTCGATCGCTTCCGCCAGGCCCGCCCGGCGACCCAGCGCGACGTGGGCGGGCTCGGGCTCGGGCTCGCCATCGTCCGAAGCATCGTCGAGCTCCACGGCGGCACCGTCCGGGCGCACAGCGACGGATCCGGCAAGGGAGCGACGTTCGAGGTACGGCTGCCTCTCCTGCAGAGCACGGGCGAGGGCTACCAAGTCCTGGCGAGCTGATTGGACGCGATCGCGGGGAAGCGCTATTCACCGGCCCGAGCGTAATGGGACCCCATTCGACCCGCGAACGCGCCGGGGGCCGCCTGGCCGTCGCTCCGTCGTTGGATCCGGCTCTCGACGCGGTGAGCGCCCCGGTCGCGCGTGCCGAGGCGGACGCACGCGTCGTGTGGATGAGCGGGCTCGGGCTGGCGCTGGGGCTCATCGCGGCCGTCATCGCCAAGGTGCTCATGGCCCTCATCGCCCTGGTGACCAACCTGGCGTTCTACGGGCAGGTGTCCACCGAGGCCGTCGGGCCCGCGAACAACCACCTCGGCTGGCTCGTCGTCATCGTCCCGGTCGTCGGCGGCCTCGCGGTGGGCTTGATGGCGCGCTTCGGCTCGGCTGCCATCCGCGGCCACGGGATCCCCGAGGCGATGGAGAAGGTGCTGTTCGACGAGAGCCGCATCCCTGTCCGCCTGACGTTCCTCAAGCCGCTGTCGGCGGCCATCTCCATCGGGACGGGAGGACCGTTCGGGGCCGAGGGCCCGATCATCGCCACCGGCGGCGCGCTCGGCTCCTTCTTCGGGCAGGTGGTGCGCGTCTCGGCGCAGGAGCGCAAGACGCTCCTGGCGGCGGGCGCGGCCGCGGGTATGTCGGCCACCTTCGCGAGCCCGGTCAGCGCCGTGCTGCTCGCGATCGAGCTGCTCCTCTTCGAGTACCGGCTGCGTTCGATGGTGCCGGTCGCCCTGGCGAGCGCCGCGGCCTGCGGGGCGCGTATCGCCCTGGTGGGCTCGGCGCCGGCGTTCAGCATGCCGCACGTCGCGGCGCCGGGGGGCGGGGCGCTCGCCGTGTACATCGGCATGGGCGTCATCGTCGGCCTCGCGTCGATGCTGGTCACGCGTCTGGTCTACGGAATCGAGGACGCGTTCGAGAAGCTGCCGCTGCACTGGATGTGGTGGCCGGCCCTCGGCGGCGTCGCGGTCGGGGTCGTCGGCTACTTCTCGCCGCACACGATGGGCGTGGGCTACGACAACATCGATCGCATCCTGCAGGGAGACCTCGCGGGCACGGCGGTCGTCGTCTTCTGCGTGGCCAAGCTCGTGTCGTGGTCGATCTCGCTCGGCACAGGCACCTCGGGCGGCACGCTGGCTCCCCTCTTCACGATCGGCGGCGGGCTCGGCTCGGCCATCGGCGCCGCGGCGGCGTGGGCGCTACCGAACGCGGGCATCGACATCCGCGTGGCCGCCCTCGTGGGCATGGCGGCGCTCTTCGCCGGGGCCTCGCGCGCGCTGCTCGCGTCCGTCGTCTTCGCGTTCGAGACGACGAGGCAACCCATGAGCCTCCTCCCGCTGCTCGGCGGCTGCACGGCGGCGTACCTCGTCTCGGCGATGACGATGCGTCACTCGATCATGACGGAGAAGATCGCGCGCCGCGGAGCGCGCGTCGTGAGCGAGTACACGGCGGACTTCCTGGATCAGGTCGTCGTGGCCGAAGTGGCGTCCGCGCCCGTCGTCCTGCTCCGTGCCGAGGACACGGTGGAGAAGGTGCGCGGCTGGATGCAGCGCCCCGCGACCGACTCGGCGCACCAGGGCTTCCCGGTGGTCGACGAAGACGATCGCATCGTTGGCGTCGTCACGCGGCGCGACCTGCTCGAAGGTGCAGCGGAGGGCAACGTGCGCGGGCGCGTCAAACGTCCCCCGGCCGTGGTCTTCGACGACTCGTCGCTGCGCGAGGCGGCCGACCACATGGCCCGCGAGCGCGTGGGACGGCTCCCGGTCGTGTCCCGTGACGACCCGGCGCGGGTCATCGGGATGCTCACGCGCGCCGACATCATCGAATCGCACGTGCGTCGTCTCCAGGACGAGCGCGTGGCCGAAGCGACGGTCGGCACCCGGCTCCGGAAGCGACTCAGCGAGCGTCCCCCCACGGGCTGATGGTGAAGCGGTGTGAACCGGGGTTCTGGCTGAGAATCCGGGTTCCTCTCGTGACGACCGCGGTCTCTCTCGTGACGAGCGCGGTTTCTCTCGTGACGAGAGGGGCTTCTCTCGTGAAGGACGCGGTTTCTCTTTCGTCCGGAGCAGTTGCTCTCGTGATGAACGCAGTTTCTCTCGTGATGATCGCGGCTGCTCTCTTGATGATCGCGATTGCTCTCATGATGAACGCGGTTTCTCTCGT
>DASVWO010000495.1:0-10674 GCA_036393165.1 Polyangiaceae bacterium
CTCCGTCCCGTGCAAAGGCCCCACCGCCGCGGCCTGCCAGTCCGAGTGCACGAACTGCGAGAACGACTGCCCCGGCCAGACCTGCTGCCTCGACAAGCACGGCAACTACCAGGGCTGCGCCGCAACCCCCGCCGCCTGCCCCTGATCGCGCGTTTGCGCCTCGCGGGGTGCCGGGGTCTACTTCGATGGTGGCGAGAACACGCCGAGCTCGACGCCCTGCGGTCGCGGGATCGGGGTTAGCCCTCGTCGTCATCGTCGCGTTCGGGTGCAGCGAGCACTCACCGCAGCTTCAAGCCCCGCAGATTCAAGCCGCCCTCGTCCCCGGTGAGGCGTACGGTGTCGCCACGGACGCCACGAGCGTCTACTGGACGAGGGACACGCTGGGGACGGTGATGAAGTGCACCGCCGCCGACTGCAACGGCACCGCGGCCGTCCTCGCGTCCGACCAGTCCTACCCCCTCGACATCGCAGTCGACGAAGCGCGCGTGTACTGGGCGACGGGGGGCAACGCGGGCACCGAGGGTGCAATCGTCAGCTGTCCGATTGACGGCGGGACGCCGACGACCCTTGCATCCCGCCAGGCGCAAGTGGAGTCGATCGCCATCGACGCCAAGAACGTCTACTGGACGAGGTTCGACGACGAGTCGCTCTTCATGTGTCCGAAGGATGGGTGCGGCGCAGGCCCGATCCTGCTCTGGAAGGGGACAGGCGTCGAGTCAGTCGGTTCCGTCAGCGGAGACGGGACGGACCTGTATTGGGGCGGCGGTCCCGCGCTTCTCGAGTGCGCGGCGCCGGGGTGCAACGGTGCTCCCGTGACCCTCGTGACCCTGGCGAGCAACGTGGGACCATCGGGGCTCGCCGTGGATGCGAGTGACATCTACTGGACGACGGTCTTCATCAACTCACCGTCGACGCTCATGCGATGCGCGAAGAGCGACTGCGCGGGTACGGCCGTCACCATCGCATCGGGGCCGTCCATTTGGATGAACGTCGTGTCGGACGCGACCAGTTTGTACTGGACCGCCGCGAAGTACGGGAGCGTGGTGAGGTGCGCGAAGCCCGGATGTGCGGGTGGCCCGGTCACCCTCGCTTCGGGTGGCCCCCCTTCGGATCCGGGGAGCACGGTCGCGGTGAACGCAACGACCGTCTACTGGACGACGCAGGCCGGCTTGATGAGCGCGCCGAAGTAGCCGACGGAGTACCCCCGGGGCGCCGACCGTCATAGTCTCTGCAGCCGGCGGGAGGGAGCTTGGTCACGCTGACGAAGGAGCAGTGGACGCGTCTGTACAAGGAGGTGTCCGGCTTCGCGCAGGCGTCGACGTTCACCAAGGACAAGAAGCAGCAGTGGACGTCGCGCGACCGCGCGCAGGAGGCGGTGCAGAAGGCTTGTCTCAGGCTGCTCGAGACGAAGCCCGCCGACGTGAAGACGTACGAGGACGCGCGCGATTACCTCTTCGGCGCCATCCGGAGCTCGCTCTACAACGCCCGCGAGGAGCGCGTGACGCGCAAGGCGGTGGAGAAGGAGGTGATGGCCGAGGAGGTCCATCTCGGCAGGTGGACGACGCCGTCCGCCGAGACGATGCAGCTCGAGAAGGGAGAGCAGGGGCGGTCGCACCGGCGCGCCGCGCGCATCGTGGAGCTCACGCGCGAGGAGCTGAAGGGGGACGCCATCGCGCTCGGCACGATGGACTGCATCGCCGAGGACATCGACAAGCCGGCTGACCAGGCCAAGAAGCTCGGGTGCGACGTCCGGGAGGTCTACAAGGCACGCTTCAGGCGCAAGACGGCGCTGGATCGCGCGATTGCGCGGTACGAGCAGGAGCGCCATGCTCCCGAGAGCGAGGAGACGGCGTGATGGCGCGGCGCAGCCCGGCAGAGATTCTCGCGGTCCTCGAGGACCAGGCGCGCGAGGACGAGGCCGTCGAGGCCCAGATGAACGCCCTCGCCGCCATGAGCGACGCGCAGCTCGACGACCACTTGCGCGGTCTGGGGCTCGATCCGGCGCAGCTCGAGAGAGAGGCGCTCGCGATGTTCGTCGACGCGCCGGGGGAGTCGCGCGGCTCGCTGCCGAGCGCCGTGCAGGCGGTTCCCCAGGAGGCGCCCAGGGCGTTCGCCGCGGAACCGCGGCGCCGGCGGCGACCGCTCACCGTCGCCCTGTGGCTCGCGGCGGGCGCGGCGGCGGCGACGGGCGGGGGAGCCCTCGTCTACTCGCTGACGCATCCGAGCCCCGAGCAGCCGGCTCCTCCCGCTCCGTCGCCTCCGCCCACCGAGGCGCCTTCGGTGCCCCTGCCGCCTGCACCCGTGGCCATGACGCCGGCCGACGAGCGCATCGCCGCCGCGGCCGCTTTTGCGCAGGGCAAACCGAGGGAGTGCCTCCGGCTCCTCGATCACGCGAAGGAAGTCGATCCCGCCGGGGACGCCGCGCCGGACATCCGGGCCCTGCGCGACCGCGCGAACCGCGCGATCCGCGACAAACCGCCCGTTCCCTGACGCGCCGGCGCCCGCTACACCTACATCCACCCACCGAAATCGAGCCCCGCATACGATTTCCGGGTTCGCGATCGAGAATTTTCGATCGAGCGCAGCTTATTGGGTAGGAGCGAGGCGCGGCGACCGCCATTCGTCGCCTGGGTAGCTCCCCGCGTCGCCTTGTTGCATCCCCGCGTCACACGGGGAGCTCCCCGCGCATCACGGGGATATCCCCGTGGCGCACGGTTCCCTCCCCGCGTCACCCGGCTTCCCATCCGTGACGCTTCGTCATCTCCCCACGCATCGGGGGGATGTCCCCGTGATGCTCGGGGAGATACCCGAGACGCACCGAGAGCAAACCGAGCGTCACGGGGATGCATCCGGTTCAACCGGCGACATCCCCACGCGTCACGGGGACATCCCCGCGATGCGTCGGAACATACTTTGTTGAATCGACCGCCTCCCCGCGTCGCTTTGCTTCCTCCCCACGTCGCTTTTCTTATCCACCGAGACGACATGTCTCATTTCCAGACGAGGTTCCCTTGGCCCAGAACAAGTCCACCCACCACAGTTTCGTGATTCTCAACCTGCCGCGCCGCAACTCTGCGCTCATCACGTACACGCAGAGCATCGTCACGGCGATGACCAACAACCCGCACTTCCCCACGCCTTCGCCGGCGCTCACGGACGTCACGGCAGCCGTCATCGCGCTGCAGATGGCCGAGACGACGGCGCTGACGCGGGTGAAGGGAGCAGCCGTGGTGCGAAACGACAAGAAAGAGTCGCTCGTCACGCTGTTGCGGCAGCTCCAGGGATACGTGCAGAAGACCGCGGACGCCGACCCCGAGAACGGGGCGGCGATCATCCAGAGCGCGGGACTTCTCGTGAGGAAGGCGGCGGTGCGCAAGCCGCGCGTCTTCGAGGCGAAGCCGGGCGCGGTGTCCGGCTCGGTCGACGTGATCGCCGGCGTGGCGGCGCGTCGGGCGTCGTACGAGTGGCAGTACAGCACCGACGGCGGCAAGACGTGGATCGAGGCGGCGCCGAGTCTCAAGGCGAAGACCACGATCACCGGCTTGCCCGTCGCGTCGTCGGTGCAGCCCCGGGTTCGCCCGGTGACGAAGGCCGGCCCGGGCGACTGGGCGCAGCCGATCGTCGTCGTGGTGAAGTAGTCCGCAACGAAACGCGGGCCGCGTAGGCCCGAACCCAGAAGGACCGGTGAGCGCCGCTCGTCAGCACGAGGGCGGCGCTCCCGGTCCTTTCTTTTTTCCGCGCGCGCGCGTCTAGAGGCACGTGAACGAGAAGCCGGAGAGCGTCGTCGGCGTCGGCATCCGGAGCGTGAAGTCGAGTGTGCTCGACGCGGTCTGGAGCGTGCCGGGGCCGGGGCCGCCGCCGCCGTCGGGATCGAAGGTGCCGCTGATCGCCATGGTGTACGTGGACGAGCCGACGGTGAACGCGATGGTCGGGTAGCCGCTGAGGGCCTGGTTGAAGCTCGTGATGGTGCGCTCCAGCATCGCGCTCGGCCGGCCGTAGAAGAGGTGGAAGTCCGCCGACGAGTTGATGTCGAGCGGCGAGGTGACGACGATGGCCGTTCCGTCGCTCACGTCTGCGACGTAGTCGGCGACGTCGGGCAGGTTGACGACCGGCATTCCGCTCACGGCGCTCTCGCCCACGACCTTCAGCGGCGTCTCGCCCGGGCCGCCGATGAACGACTTGCTGTTGCCCGGTCCGAGCGCCATCTGGCTGGCCGTGCCTCCTTGCATCGCGAGGAGCAGCGCGCGCGCGGCGGACGGATCGCCGCCGGCGGGTACGAACGAGAGCGTGTACTCGTCCGCAACGCCGCCCTTGCCGCCGCCCATCTCGCCGGATCCGAGCACGTCCTGTCGCACGAGCTTCCCTCCGCCAGAGACGAACACGCGCGCCGTCGCCGCGTTGGGAGGCGAATCGGCGACGTAAAGCGTGCCCTGAGCGTCCTGCCCGACGCCGAGCACACCGGAGAGTGACGTGGGCGAGGGAGCGAGCGGATCGCAAGAGTGCGGGGACGCCGACGACGCCGAGCCACCCGAGCTCGAGCTGCTGCTGCAGGCAGCGAACGCGAGGATCATCGTGAGCAGGAGCAGACGCATCGCGCGATCAAGTCTACCCGACGCCGACGCCGACGCCGACGCCGACGCCGACGCCGACGCCGACGCCGACGCCGACGCCGACCCCGACCCCGACCCCGACCCCGACCCCGACCCCGACCCCGACCCCGACCCCGACCCCGACCCCGACCCCGACCCCGACCCCGACCCCGAAGTTAATCGACGTCGATGTTCTCGGTCGCCTTGAGGTGCCGCTTCACGAACGAGCACACCCAGTCCGGCCGCGACAGCTCCACGTGCACTGGGTGCCCCTGCATCCGCAGCTCGTCGAGCGCCGGCTGCAAATCATTCTGCAGCTCGGTCTGGAACCGCTTGATGTCCAGCGTCGTCGCCGCGGGCATCTCCTCCACCGACGGCGCGTCCGGCGTCCCCCGCACGCGGAACACCCTGCTCTTCGGCCCCGCGCTCAGCACGACGTACGCGCTGACCGCGCGGATCCCCGCTCCCTTCGGGGCCTTCACGACGCCGCCCGCGAGCACCAGTAGCTTGCTCATCCCGCAGAACCCTCGCGCGAGGCTACCACGCGACCCGGACCGGAGTGGTCCGTCGCTCCTTCGTCCCGTCGCCGACTTGCCCCACGGCATTGCTCCCCCAGCACGAGATGACGTGGTCTCTCCCGAGCGCGCACCCGTGATCCGCGCCGAGCGCGACCTCCGCGACCCCGCTCACGCCCGTCACCGCGCCCGGAAGCTCGGGCGGACCCTGCGTGCCGCGCCCGAGCTCCCCGTCGCCGTTGGAGCCCCAGCACGTCACGCTCCCGTCGTCTCGCACCGCGCACGCGTGCGCCTCGCCGGCCGTCACGGCGACGACCCGATCGACCGGCACCGGCATCGGATCCGCGTGCCAGTCGTTGTCCTGGGCGCGCCCGAGCTCCTGCTGATCGTTGCGCCCCCAGCAGCTCACCGAGCCGCTCCCGAGCAGCGCGCACGCCATGTCGTCGCCCGTCGTGATGCTCCGGATCCCCGCGACGCGCGGCCGCGCGAGCGACGGAGTCCCCACGCCGTTCCACGGCGCGTCGCCCCAGCACTGGACGGTGCCGTCGGTCATCCGTGCGCACGCGTGCGCGGCGCCGGCCGACACCTCCGCCGCGCCCGACTCCGGCGGCCGGCTCGCGCCCTGAGGCTGCGCGTCGCCCTCGTCGCCCCAGCACTTGACCTTCCCGCCGCGGAGCAGCGCGCACACCAGAAGCCCGCCGCCGTCGATCTGCAGGGCCCCCTCCACGCCACTCACGCGCGTCGGCGCGACCTTGCTCCGCTCCGCCCCGTCGCCCCACAGCTTGCCGGAGCCCCAGCACGTCACGCTCCCGTCGCCGAGCAGCGCGCACGATCCGTTCGCCGCCAGCGCGAGCTCGCGCGCGTCCTTCACCCCGGCCACGACCACCGGCGTCGCGCGGTTCTCGGTCGAGCCGTCTCCCAGCTGCCCCTCGCTGTTGCGTCCCCAGCAGCGCACGGTGCCGTCGCCGCGAAGGGCGCACGTGTGGAAGTCGCCGCTCTCGATGTGCACGGGCGCCGCGGGATCCGCGGGCGCCTGCGACTGCGCGCCGCCCGCCCCCGTCGGCGCAGCAGGAGGCGGAGGAGCCGACGCGCCGCAGGCCGTCAGCACCGGAATCGCGAGCCACGCGAGTCGTCTCATAGGCGGATGTTCTCCCTCGGGTCCCCCGTCTGGAACTTCGACATCTCGTCCACCAGGCGCGCCACGTCGCTCCCGCCCTCGGTGGGGATCTGGATGAGAAAGTGCACGTAGAGATCCCCCGGCGTGCGCCCCTTGCGCGCGACGCCCTTGCCGCGCAGCCGCACCATCTGCCCGCTCTGCGTCTTCTCGGGAACCTTGAGCGACACCGACCCGTCGATGGTCGGCACCTTCACCTTCGCCCCGTGGAAAGCCTCGGACACCGTGACGGGCAGGTCCAGGTGAAGGTCGTCCCCCTCGCGCCGGAAGTGCGAATGCGGCGTGACGTGAATCGTCAGCACGAGGTCGCCGCGCGCCCCGCCGCTCGGAGACGGCGCACCCTGACCCGCGATGCGCACGCGGCTCCCCTCGTCGGCCCCCGCCGGGATGCGCACGGTCACCGGCGCGCCGCCGAGCCCCTGCGGACGCAGCTCGAGCATCGCCCCGCGCAGCGCCGATGCGAAGTCGATCGTGATCTCGCTCTCGAGGTCCGGCCCCTTCACGGGCCCGCGCTGCCGCCGCGCGCGGCTGAACAGGTCGCCGAACAGATCGCCGAACCCGCCCGGGCCGGCGCCGCCCTGCTGCGAGAAGAGCTCCTCGAGGTCCACCTGCTCGCCGCCGCGCCCGCCGTATCCCCCGGCGCCGCCGCGAGCCCCCTGCCGCGTCGCCCACTCCTTGTAGGCGCGCACGCGGTCTGCGTCGAACCCCTCGCGCAGCCCCTCCTCGCCGAACTCGTCGTAGAGCTTCCGCTTCTTCGCGTCGCTCAGCACGTCGTACGCGTGGTTCACCTGCTTGAAGCGGTCCTCGGCCTTCTTGTTGCCGGGGTTCTTGTCCGGATGCAGCTGCGAGGCGAGCTTCCGGTAGGCCTTCTTGATGACGTCCGCGTCCGCGGTCTTCGCGACCCCGAGCACGGAATAGAGGTCCTCGGCCATGACCGCCTTATCTAGCGCAGCGCGCCGAGCACGTCTTCGGCGTGCGGCACCGAGAGGTACAGGCCGCGCGCGTAGAGACGCCGGCGCTCGCCCTCGTCGAGATCGCCGGGGCGCCCGTGCGTGGCCGCCTGCAGCAGGATCGCCGCCGTGACGCTCACGTTGAGGCTCTCGACGAACCCGCGCATGGGCACCCGCACCCGCCCGGCGCAGGCGCGCGCCACCTCCTCGCGCACCCCCTCGCGCTCGTTGCCGAGCACGAGGGCAAAGCGCGGCATCGCCCGCAGGTCGTCCGGCGTGAGGTCCCCGGTCGCGTCGGCGCCGATCAGCGGCATCGACGCGCCCTGCGCCCACGCGATGACCGTGGCCGGCCCGGCGTGACGGACGAGGTCGATCCACTTCTCGGCCCCCCGCGCGACCGAGTGCGCCATCGCGAACGGCGTCCCGGGGCGTTCGATCACGTGGAGGCGCTGGACTCCGAAGGCCTCGCAGGTGCGCACGACCGCGGCGCCATTGTGGGGGTCGTAGGGCCCGTCGAAGACCGCCGCGACGCTCCCCAGGCGGCGCCCGATCACCTCCACGAGACGGGCCCGTCGCCCTTCCGTGACGAGGGGCTCCAGGAGACGGATGACCCGGTCCGGATCGTGCCCCTCGGCGCGGGCGACCCGTACGTCGATGGTCTCCTCCGCCCGCAGAACTCCGGGGGTATTTCGCCTCATATCCGGCCGGAGGCTACAGTGCCTGGGATGACCGCGCAGCCTGTACGCCCGGGCGCGGAAGCCCGTGAGACGGCGCTGCCGGCGGTTCGCCGGAGGCGTCGCCGCAGGGACTGGGGGCGGGGTGCGGCGCGCCTCCTCTGCGCGGTCCTGGCGCTGGTGGGCCTCGTGCCCTTCGTGGCGACCATCGTGCTGCGGTCGACCTGGGCGCGGGCGTGGGCGGCACACCAGACCGAGCGCCTGCTGCGCGAGCAGGGGCTGGTGGCGAGCTACACGCTGGCCCTGCACGTCTGGCCCCTCGCGGTCGAGCTCGACGACGTGCGCGTCGAGTCGAGCGACGGCGGCGCCCCGGCCCTCCTCTGCACCCGGGCGAGCGTGCGGCCGCGCATCTTCGCGCTCCTGGCGGGGAAGCTGGCCATCGACCAGGTGGAGCTCGACGAGCCCCACGTGCGCGCCGTCGTGAAGGACGGGCAGCTGGCGAACCTGTCGATCAAGAAGAGCGAGTCGTCCTCGTCTTCCGCGGCCAAGTGGCCCACGCGCGCCCCCTTCAACGGGTTCGCCCTCACCGACGCGGCGCTGGACCTCGACATCGAGGGGACCCGGCTCCAGACCAAGTCGCTCGATCTCGACGTCGTGACCGACCAGGGGGAGTCGGACCTCCCGGCGTTCGAGGTGTCGGTGCGCGCGGGCCAGGCGACGGTGCACCACACGCGCACGTCGAAAGCCGGCGTGGTGGCGACCGACGACGACGCGCTCTGCTCGATCGAGGGACGGGCGCGCCTCGAGTCGACCGAGCTCCTCGTGCGGCACCTCGAGGGCGTCGGCTCGGCGGACCTCGACGCCGCGCCGGGCACGACGCCGGCGTGCGACCTCCCGGCCGACGACAAGCGCCGGGTCGAGCTGTCCCTCGGGCACCTGCACGTCGGCTTCCCCGGCCCCGACGTGAAGATCCCGCCCATCGACGGGCACGTGCGCGCGCGCCTTCCCATCGGGATCGCCGAGCGGCTCGCGAGCCTGCCGGAGACCGACGGGTGGATCGGCCTCGACGCCGACGTGCGCTACGCGCAGGACTCGATCCTGCCGGACGTCAGCGGCAACCTCGAGGCGCACAACGTGCGGCTCGCGCAGTACTCGTTCGCGTCCGAGCTCCACAGCCAGATCGCGGTGCGGCGCAACCTCGTCGAGAGCCCGGTGACCACGCTCCGCCTCGGCAACGGTCTGGTGACGCTCACGGACACGGTGGTCGATCCGCTGGCGAAGGGCGCCCCCATCCAGAAGACGAAGGTGGACGTCGCCGGCGTGGACTTCACGGCGCTGCTGCGCGACCTGGGCGTGCACAAGAGCTCGTGGGTCGGCTGGGACATCCACGAGCTCCACACGACCACCGTCTCGGGCACGCTCGTACCGCTGCACCTCGACGGCGAGCTGCAGGGCAAGACGTTCACCTTTGGCATCTACGACCGGCCGGCGGAGGACAAGGCGCGCGAGCGGATCTTCGGCATCTCGGAGGCCCAGATCGCGGCGCACCTCGCCATCCGGCCCGACGCGCTCAAGTTCGAGAACGTCCACGTCTCGATGCCGCACTCGCAGATCGACGGAGGCATGGTCTCGATCGGCTTCCACAACGATCTCGGCGTGGAGGTGCCGCACCTCGTGGCGGATTTCGAGGACGTGTCGCCCATCGGGCCGGTGGTCCTCAAGGGCAAGGTCGAGGCGTCGGCGAAGGTCAGCGGCAAGTTCAACGCGCCCGAGCCCGAGGGCGACATCAAGTCGGTCACGGGGCTCGCCGTCAGCGACGTGTCCTTCGGCGACATCAGCGGCGGCCACGTGAAGGTGGACGTCAAGACGCCCGAGGTCGAGTTCAGCGCCCTCCACGGCAAGAAAGGCGAGAGCGCGTACGACGTTCCCACCGCCACGCTGCGCTTCGGCAAGGGATTCGCCGTGGACGCCGTCGGCGAGAGCGCCGGGTTCGGGCTGCGCGACCTGCTCTCGATGTTCGCCCTCGACCAGGACCCTCGCTACGACGGGATCGACGCGCGCATCGCGACGCGCGCGAGCGTCCACGTCGCGCTCGGCGGGCCGGAGGACGCGTGCGGCTCGGGGTACATCGCCGTCGGCGCGAAGAGCGAGCTCACGGGCATCGGCATCTACGGAGAGCACTTCGCGAAGGGCGCGGCCGACCTGGCGATGCGCTGGTACGACCGGCAGCAGGGGATCGCCGGCGCCGAGGTCGACGTGCCGTCGTTCGTCCTCTACAAGGTCGCGCCGCCCACCGGCACGCGCGCGGGGGCGACAGGGACGGTCCTCGGCTCGGCCTCCATCCGCCGCGGCGGCGACGTGACGGCCACGGTGAACGTCGAGAACGTGCCGCTCGCGCGGGTGGACGCCCTCGGCAGCCTCGCCCAAGACGTGGAGGGGGCCGTCTCGGGGGTGGCGCACGTCACGGGCAACCTCGACGACGCGCGGCCGGACGCCAACGTGACCGCGCGCGCCGAGCTCGATGTGGGCGGGATGCGCCTGCGCGAGATTTCCTTCCCGCCCTCGCACCTCGACGTCGGGCTCACGCAGCGCTTCCCGCAGCAGACGCGCAGCGTGGGACGGACCAAGTGCGGCGCGCCCATCCCGCCGCCGTTCGACAAGGCGACCTACTTGGCCGACGCCTCGTCGCACGGGCAGTGGACCGTCTCGGGCAGCCTGCTCGGCGGCACCGTGAACCTGACGGACGTGGTGGTGACGCGCGCCCGGTCGTCG
>DASVWO010000496.1:0-8338 GCA_036393165.1 Polyangiaceae bacterium
GAACAGGATGTTGTCGTGCGCGGCACCGAGCATGCCGCCCGCCGCCACTTTGATGAACACCGTGCTCGCGTCTCCGCTGTCGTTCACGAACGTGTTGTTCGCGACGTAGAGCGTGTTCGTCCCCGTGCCGAGGCCCTCTTCGCCGTAGTTCAGGACCGTCCCCTTGTTCTGGGAGCTCGGCCCCTTCTCGATCTCGTTGCCGACGACGATGCCGATTCCGCCGTTGGGCAGATCGACCTCGAAGCTGTCGTCGCCCGTCTCGCCGGTGATGCGGTTGTAGAGGATGTCGCTCTCGAGCGCGCGCGACTTGAGGAGGTGGCCTCCGTCGCTGCCGGCCATGTGCGTCCAGTTGAACTGGAAGATGAGCTTCGCGTAGTGGCCGACGTAGAGGTTGTGCGTGCAGCCGTTGCCGTCGTTGCAACCGTTGCCGAGGCTGTTGTTCGCGAACTCGGTGTGGTCGATCGTCTGCGTGCCGGTGCCCGCGGTGAGAGGCCCGCTGAGGATGCCGTTCTGGTTGTCGTGGATGTAGCAGTTGGTGACGACCACCCCGTTCGACTGGATGCGCAGGCCTGCCCCGTTCTCGCCCTGGCCCGACGGGATCGCCGCGCCCATCAGCTCGAGGTTCTCGACGATCACGTCGTCGGCCTCGATGGCGTAGATGCCCTTCATGTTCTGGAGCGTCTGCCCGGTCACGTCGATCTTCGGGCGGCCGCCGACGCCTTTGAGGTGGATGCCGGCCGTCGAGATGGTGCACGAGTCGTTGTAGGTCCCGGAGGCGATGTCGATCTCGTCGCCCGCCATGGCGGCGGCGATGGCGGCGCACGGCGTCGTGTACGTCTGCCCCGGGCCCACCATGAGTGTCGCCGCAGCTGCGGGCTGCGCCACGAGCACTGCCGCCAACACGCCGAAAGTCGAACCAAGTGTCTTTCTCATGCCGTTGCCTTTCTCATGCTACCGCGCGTACTGGTGCCAGCTCGACAGCAGGGAACGTGCCCGCCTTCGACGGGGACGCAGGCCGCCTCCGAGCGGGTCGTGCGCGCGCGATCCTGCAGAAATGGGCGTGGGAGATGCACGATCCAGGGCGTGACACCGTCACGGTAGGCGTCACGCCGTCACGCACGGTCAGCGGAAGGCGTCGGGATCGATCCCGAGCTGGTGCATCCAGCGGTGAATCTGCGCGCGGTCCTTCCCGAGCACGCGCGCGACGGCGGCGACGTTGCCGTGGTGCTCGCGGAGCAGCTCCGCGAGCTCGCTCGCGCTGGGGCGACCGGCGGGGACCTTCTTTCCTGCGGCGGGTGCATCGCCCTGTTTGCCGTAGTCGGTCATCGCCGTGGTCACGGCTTCCGGCAGGTCCGGCGCGTCGAGCGGACCGCGGTCGGACACCGACACGGCGCGCCGGACCGCCGACACGAGCTCGCGCACGTTGAAGGGCCAGTCGTAATGGCACACGGCCACCATGAAGCGGAAGGTCACGCCCCGATCGGCGGCGCCGGCGTCGGCCATCGTGCGCCGCACCAGCATCCAGAGATCCTCCTTGCGGTGGCGCAGCGGTGGAAGCGCGACCGACGCCACGTTCAAGCGCGCGAACAGATCGCCCCGGAAGGCTCCCGACTCCACGGATGCGCGCAGATCCCGGTGCGTCGCCGCGATCACGCGCACGTCGATCCCCTCCGTCAGCACGCCCCCCACGGGACGCACCTCGTGGCTCTCGAGCATCCGCAGGAGCTTCGCCTGCGCCTCGAGCGGCATGTCGCCGACCTCGTCGAGCAGCAGCGTCCCTCCCATCGCGGCGCGGACCAGGCCCGGGTGATCGCGCGTCGCGCCGGTGAACGCGCCCTTCTTGAAGCCGAAGAGCTCCGTCTCGACGAGGTTCTGCGGGATCGCCGCGCAGTTGATGGCCCGGAACGGGCCGGACCGACCGCTGGCCTCGTGCAGCGCACGCGCCACCAGCTCCTTGCCGGTCCCCGTTTCGCCGGAGATGAGCACGGGCAGGTCCGTCGGACCGATCGTCGCGATCTCGGCCGAAACGCGGGCCATCTGCAGGCCCCCGACCGCGCCGGCGATGGTGACGCGCCGCGCTTCCGGCGCGACGGTGCCGTCGATGCGGTAGGCCGCGTGGGCGTGCACCCCGCGATCGACGAACTTGAAGAGCGCGTCCCCGATGCGCACGACGTCGTGCGGCCGGAGGACCGCCTCGGTGATGCGCCGCCCCTGCACGAGCACCCCGTTGCGGCTGTCGAGGTCCCGCAGGACGTACCCGTCGTCGGTCCTCGAGATGCGGGCGTGGAGCCGCGACACGGCCGTGTGAGGGAGGATCACGTCGGCCGGCTCGCTGCGCCCGAGCACCGTCGCGCGGGCGGCGAGCGGAATGGCCGGGGGCAGCGCGGCGAAGTCCTCCGCGAAGAGCAGGATGAGGCCGGCGTCCGCGGAGGTGTCGTCCGGACGTCCGTGGACGACATTCGCCGCAGTCGAGGTGCTCTCGTCGGACTGGATCGGCACCACCTGCAGTATATTCGAGACATGGCGCCGGCCGCGTTCCCGCGCGTCGTCGGTCGCTACGTCATCGGCGGCATGGTCGCGAAAGGCGGCATGGCGACCCTTCACCTCGGCCGCTCGGTGGGGGCGCACGGGTTCGCGCGCGTCGTCGCGGTCAAGCGCATGCTGCCGCATTTCGCCGGCGATCCCGAGTTCGTGGCGATGTTCCTCGACGAGGCCCGCCTGGCCGCGCGCGTGCGTCACCCCAACGTGGTGCCCACCTTCGACGTCGTCGCCGAGGGAGACGACGTGTGCATCGTCATGGAGTACGTGCACGGGGTCACCCTCTGGCAGCTGCTCAAGCGCGCCAAGGCCGGGGGCGTGCGGATTCCCCCCGAGATGGGCGCGACGCTGCTGCGCGAGACGCTCGAGGGTCTGCACGCCGCTCACGAAGCGGTGGACGAGAGCGGTCGTCCGCTCGGGATCGTGCACCGCGACGTCTCGCCGCACAACGTGCTGGTGGGCGCCGACGGCATCGCGCGGGTGCTCGACTTCGGGATCGCCAAGGCCAATGTCCGGCTGCATCAGACGCGTACGGGGGACACGCTGAAGGGCAAGCTCGCGTACATGGCTCCCGAGCAGCTCGAGGGCAAGCCGGTGTCGCGCGTGTCGGACGTCTTCGCGGCATCGGTGGTGCTCTGGGAGACGCTGACGGGCGAACGGCTCCACGCCGGCGCGAACGAAGGGGAGACCGTGCTGCGCGTCATGCAGTCCAGGCCGAGGCGACCGAGCGAGGTCGCTCCGGAGATCGGCACGGCGTTCGACGAGGTGGTGCTCCGCGGTCTCGCGCGCGAGCCTGCGGAGAGGTTCCCCACGGCGCGCGACATGGCCCTCGCACTCGCGGAGGTCGGCGCGACGGCCACGGCGCCGGCCATCGCGGAATGGCTGCGTGGGATCGCCGACGAGGATCTCACCAAGCGTTCGACGCAGCTCCGCGAGCTCGAGGAGGAGCTGTCGGCCCCGCGGGCGACAGGGCCCGTCGCCGATCCGGAAGCGACGCGATCGGCGGTGCACGTGTGGACGCCGGAGCCGAAGCGAAAGCGGCTGCGCACGGGGGTGGCCGTCGCTGCGGCCGCCATCGGCGCCTCTCTCGTGGCGCTCGCCGTGGCCCGCCCGCATGCGGGCGTATCGAGAACACCTCCGACCCCGACCATCGCCAGCACCGCTCCCGTGCCTCCGGCTTCGTCGTTCGACGGCGTGGACGCCGCGACGGGTGTTAAGGTCTCGGAGAGCGCCCCCGAGAGCTCCGCCAGCGTCGCACCCGCGCCCCAGAAGCCGCGCAGCACACCCTCGCACCCGCCCCGGGCGCCCACCCGGCCTGCCACAACGACTCTTCCCGATCACCTGTGATGGCCCCCGTCGCTCGTCGTGCGCTCGCCACGTTGGTCAGCGTTTCTCTGCTTGCACAACCGGTAGTCGCGCAGGCGCAAGCAAGAGGCGGGAGCAGCGCGACGGGGTCTCGCGCCGCCGATCTGAAGAAGCGCGGCGACGACTTGCTCGACGCCAAGCGGTACGCCGAGGCGCTGGCCGCGTACGACGAGGCCTACGCGATCGATCCGAGTCCGGCGCTGCTCTACAACCGGGGCAGGGCCCTGCAGTTCCTCGGGCGTTATCCGGAGGCGCTCGACGCCCTCGAGCAATTCGACGCGCAAGCGCCGCGGGAGCTCCTGGATCGGCTACCCGGGCTGCCTGCGCTCCTCGACGACTTGCGCACGCGCGTCGGTACGCTCGTGCTCACGGGCACGGTGGCGGGGGCACGCGTGCTCGTGAACGACCGGCAGATCGGCGTCACGCCGATCGGCGCCGCCGTGAAGCTCGATGCGGGGCACCTGCGCGTGGACGCATTCGCCGATGGATACTTTCCCTTTCACCGCGAGGTGGATCTGCCGGGGCGCTCCACGGTGACCGTGGACCTCGCGCTCGTGTCGCGCGAGACCTCGGGCGTGCTCGTCGTGCGCAGCCACCTCGATGGCACCGAGGTGAGCATCGATCAGCGCCTGAGCGGCCTCGCCCCTCTCGAAGCCACGCTCCTCGCCGGGAATCACGGCGTGGCGGCATCGCACCCCGGATACACCGCGGCGAACACCCAGATCGTCCTGCGCGCCGGCGAGACGCGCGACGTCTGGCTCGATCCCATCGCGCCGCCGTCGATCTTCTCGCGCTGGTGGTTCTGGACCGCGGTGGGCGTGGTGATCGCCGGCGGAGTGGCGACCTACGTCGCGCTGACGACGGAGCGATCACCGCCCTCGGGTGACTTCGCACCAGGCCTGGTCCACCAGTGATGCGTGCGCGTCAGGGACCGACCGCGTAGAGCTTGAAGTCGGAGGACACGAAGTAGAGCGTGCCGTCCGCGCCGATGGCGGGCTGCGAGTCGACCTCGGCGCCGGTGGGAACCGTCCAGAGCAGAGTCCCCGAGGGCGACACCGCGTACAGCGCGTGCTCGGTCCCGCCCATGTACACCGTGCCATCGGCGCCGATGGCCGGCGGCTGCCACCAGCCCTGGCCCGGGCGGGCGTACGTCCATCGCTGCTTGCCGGCGGAGGTGAACGCGTAGAGCGTCCCCGACAGCGTGGCGACGTAGACGGTGCCGTCGGGTCCGAGCGACACGCCGTCGGACGCCCCGTCGACGGGGGCAGTCCACTTCGGCGCCCCGCCCGGCGCGAACGCGTGCAGCGTCTTGGTGTCGACGACGTAGATCGTTCCATCGTCGCCCACGGTCGGCGTCGACCCGTTGCCGGTGAGCGGAGCGCTCCATGCCTCGCTGCCGTCGGCCGGCTTCAGCGCGTGAAGAGTGGCGTCGTTGCCGGAGACGTAGAGCGTACCGTCCAGCCCGACGGCGACGCCGCTCGCTCCGTAGATCCGGGCGAGCTGCCAGCGCGGCGTGCCCGTGGCGGGCGCGAGCGCGAAGAGCGCCGATGGGGGCAGCCCGTTGACGTAGATGCTGCCGTCGCCGCCCGCGGCCAGCGTGAACGAGACATCCGCATTCACGGGGGCGGTCCACTTCGGCATGCCGGTGGGCGTGAAGGCGTAGACCTTCC
This sequence comes from Polyangiaceae bacterium, assembly GCA_036393165.1. Classification (GTDB taxonomy): domain Bacteria; phylum Myxococcota_A; class Polyangia; order Polyangiales; family Polyangiaceae; genus Palsa-1150. The sequence goes on from DASVWO010000496.1 coordinate 5,574, forward strand.
TGTCGGCGCATCCCACGTAAACGGTCCCGTCTTGCCCGACGAGGAACCCGGTGCGGTTGATGTTGTTGCCAACGGGGGCCTTCCAGACGAGCTTTCCCGTCGGGTCGATGGCGTAGGCCGTGTGGTCGTTGCTGCCCACGTAGATCGTACCGTCCGCGGCGATCGCGGGGCTCATGCTCGCGATGGCGCCCATGGCGAACGTCCATTTCACCTGGTTCGTCCGGGGCCCGTTGCGGCTGCTGCGGCCCGCGCGCGTCGGGCAGAAACCAGGCATCGGCCAGGGAGAGCCTGGCTGGAGGCCACCCATGTTTCCGCAGTTCGGCGCGGTGGAAGCCGGCAGGAGGCTCTCGCCGCAGTTCGAGCAGTTCGTGGGGAGAATGTCGCGGACGCACTGCCCGGTCGTGCTCTCGCACGTCTGGCCCAGGGGACAGACCACCCCCAGGCACGCCTTGCGCAGGTCGATGGGGACGGCGATCTCCTCGTGCGCGGCGAAATGCACCTCCCGGCTCGACACGATGCATCGCGGCCGCTGCTGCGGATCCAGGCAGTTCTCGGGAGGGAGCCCGTCGACGTGGGTCATCAGCTCGAACGCGATCGCTTCGTCGTCGTTCGAGGCCGGCGCGATCACGACCGATCCGTAGTCGAACTCCCCCGGGGTGCCCGAGGCATTGCACTGCGCCGACTCCGAAGCGGGCGCGGCACGAGCGAAGTCCTGGGGGGTCGACGCGACGACCAGAGCGACGCGGGCTCCGGTGGAGCAATCCACCTCGGAGGTGACCGAGACGCGAACGTCCGTCGCCGAGCGGCACTGCGATGTCGCGAGCGCCAGCAGGAGGTAGGGGGCGCCTCGCCGCATGAGCTCCATGGGACCCGCACCATCCTAGCGAGACAAAGGAAGACGCGCCTCAGCCGCGTCCCAGCGGTAGAATCTGGGTGTGGTCGCGCAGCACCCCGCCGGGGCCCCGCGCATCGTGGGCCGGTACGCGATCTACGACCGCATCGCGTCGGGCGGCATGGCCACGGTGCACCTGGGGCGGTTGCTGGGCCCCGTGGGCTTCGCGCGCACGGTAGCCATCAAGCGACTGCACGCTCACTTCGCCGAGGATCCGCAGTTCGTCTCGATGTTCCTCGACGAGGCGAGGGTCGCTGCGCGCATCAGCCACCCGAACGTGGTGCAGACGCTCGACGTCGTCGCCAGCGAAGACGACCTGTTCCTCGTGATGGATTACGTGCAAGGGGAGTCGCTCTCGCGGCTGCTCCGGCTCACGTCGCAGGCGCGAGAGCCCATTCATCCCTCGATGGCAGCCACGATGCTCGCCGGGGTACTCCATGGACTGCACGCGGCGCACGAAGCCCGCGGCGAGCGGGGCGAGTTGCTCGGGATCGTGCATCGCGACGTGAGTCCACAGAACGTGATCGTCGGCATCGACGGCGTGGCGCGCGTGCTCGACTTCGGGGTGGCCAAGGCCGCGGGGCGCTTCCAGAACACGCGTGCCGGACAGCTCAAAGGCAAGATCGCGTACATGGCGCCCGAGCAGATCGGCGGCACGGTCTCGCGCGCGACCGACGTCTACGCGGCGTCCATCGTGCTGTGGGAGACGCTCACCGGCAGGCGCCTCTACACCGGCGAGAACGAGGCCGACATCATGAAGCGCGTGCTGGAGGGATGCTCCGTCCGGCCGAGCCAGCTCGCTCAGGGGATCCCGCCGGCGCTCGATGCGCTCACGATGCGCGGGCTCGCATCGGATCCGGCGCAGCGTCCGGCGACCGCGGAGGAGATGGCGCTCGCGCTCGAGGACTGCGTGCCGCAGGTTCCGGCCTCGCGCGTCGGACGCTGGGTCCAGCACTGGGCCAGCGAGACGATCAGCCAGCGCAGCCAGCGCATCGCGGCCATCGAGAGCGACTCGGCGATGCGTCCGGCTTCGCCCGGCGCGGCGCCTCCCGTCGCGGACGATCAGCTGCCGACGCAGATGTCGAGCGGCACCGTGTCGAATGCCGGCGGGGTGCTCAGCGCGCCTCCGGCGCCGAAGCGCTGGATCGGATGGGTCGTAGGCGTGGGCGTGAGCCTGATGGTGATCGCTGTCGCCCTCAGGGCCTTCACGATGCGCCGTGCGCGGTCCACCGCGACGCCGGCCGCCGCCGCTGCGTCGGCGCCGGCAGCGCAGAGCTCAGCCATCCCGTCTGCCGACGATTCGATCGTGCCCGAGCCGGCGGCCGTGCCCTCGGTGTCGGCGTCGGCTTCCCCCGCCTCGTCGGCCCCGCCGCGTGGCGCCCCTCCGCGCCCCGCGGCGGCCCCGGCGCGTCCGAAGGCGCAGTGCGATCCTCCTTACTACTTCGACGCGCAGGGCAACCATCATTTCAAGCCGGAGTGTCTGTGACGATGCGATGCGTGGCTGCCGGGGCGGCCTGCGTGACGATCGCCCTCGTCGCATCCGTCGCGACGGCGGATGCGCCCTCCAAGAAGCAGTGCCTCGACGCCGACGACGCGTCCCAGCCGCTCCGTCGTGACGGGAAGTTCAGCGCCGCCCGCGAGCAGCTTCGTGTGTGCGGAGATCCGGCGTGTCCGGCGCTGGTGCGCAGCGACTGCACGCGCATGATGGCCGACCTCGAGCGCGCGCAGCCGACGGTGGTCTTCGACGTGAAGGACGACGCGGGGAACGACCTGACCGACGTGAAGGTGACGGTGGACGGCAATCCGGTGACCCCCAAGCTGACGGGCACGGCGCTCCAAGCGGATCCCGGCCAGCACGTGTTCGCGTTCGAGG
>DASVWO010000497.1:0-3182 GCA_036393165.1 Polyangiaceae bacterium
GGCATGAACGACGTGCTGCCCGACGAGGTCGGGCGCTGGCAGCGCGTCGAGCACGCCTTCGCGCGCACCATGAGCCTGCACGGCTACCGCGAGGTGCGGACGCCCTACGTCGAGCCGACGGGCCTCTTCGTGCGCGCCATCGGCGAGACGACGGACGTGGTCGAGAAGGAGATGTACACGTTCACGCACCACGAGGAGTCGCTCACGCTGCGGCCCGAGGGGACGGCGGGGGCGGCGCGCGCCTTCATCGAGCACGCGGTGCACGGCAAGGAGCCGGTGACGCGCTGGTGGTACGCGGGGCCCATGTTCCGCGCCGAGCGGCCGCAGCGCGGGCGGTACCGGCAGTTCTCGCAGGTGGGCGCCGAGATCTTCGGCGACGAGGGGCCCGGGTGCGACGCCGAGATGATCGACATGCTCGTCGGCTTCCTCGGCGAGCTGCGCGTGCCCGGGGTGCAGGTGCTCATCAACTCCATCGGGCGGCCGCAGTCGAAGGCGGCGTACAAGGGCGCGCTGGTGCAGCACCTCACGCCGCGCAAGGAGAAGCTCTCGGAGGACTCGCAGCGGCGCCTCTCGACCAACCCGCTGCGCATCCTCGACTCGAAGGACCCGCGCGACCGCGAGGCGGTGCAGGACGCGCCGAGCCTGCACCAGTTCCTGCAGGAGGACGACAAGAAGCACTTCGACGAGCTGCGGCGCTACCTGGATGCGCTGGGCACGCCGTACCAGGTGGACGAGCGCCTCGTGCGCGGGCTCGACTACTACACGCGCACGCTCTTCGAGATAAAGGGCGCGCACGAGAAGCTCGGCGCGGGGAGCACCCTCGTCGGCGGCGGGCGGTACGACTTCATGATCGCCGAGCTGGGTGGGCCGCAAGTGCCCGCCATCGGCTTCGCCGCGGGGCTCGAGCGCCTGCTCATCGCGAGCGAGCTCGAGGTGCCGGCCGGCGTGGTGGACGCGGTGGTCGCCCCCCTCGGCGGCGAGGCCGTCGGCAAGGCGCTGGAGATGGCGCGCGGGCTGCGGAGCAACGGGATCCGCGTCGAGGTGGACACGCGCGGGTCGTCGCTCAAGAGCCAGCTGCGGCGTGCGAACGCGCTCGGCGCGCGCATGGTGCTCATCCTGGGCGAGAGCGAGCTGCGCGACGGCACCGTGCAGGTGAAGGACCTGGACGCTCACACGCAGGACACGATGCCGATGGACCAGGCGCTTCGCGTCGTGGTCGACCGCCTCGTGGCCGCGTCGCGGAGCGTGGATTCGACGCCGCCGGGGAAGCCGTGAGGAAGATCGCGCTCTCCGTGTCGACGGCCCTCGTCCTCGTGGCGAGCGGCACCACCGCGCTGGCGCAGCCCACGCCCCCGCCGCCGCAGCACAAGGTGCAGTCGCAATCGAACGAGCCGCACCAGCCGACGCCGGAAGAAGAAGAGGAGCTCCACAACGCGTATCAGCGGGCGTCGGAGCCCGAGATTGCGCCGCCGTCGGACCCGCTGGCGATGGACCCGGAGCAGCGCGCGCAGATCGGCTCGAGCTACGCCGAGGGCCCCGCCTCCCCCGAGGGCACCGTGCACAGCGGCTTCCGTTTTCCCTACTGGGAGGAGCGCCGCGGCGACTACCGGCTGCGCCTCGGGCCCCTGATGCTCGAGCACACGCGCGGCCTGACGGACCCGTCGCAGCAGCTCTACGGCATCCCCAAGCACGAGGACACCGAGGGGCTCTACGGCCTCCTCTACTACCGCCGCCGGTCGCTGCAGCTCGACATGGACGTGCTCTTCCCGGCGTTCTGGCACGTGCGCGACCGCGAGAACCAGGTCTACGTCTTCGGCCCGCTCGTCCACCGCGAGGCGCCGCAGGAGAACGACAACTGGCTCGCGCCCATCTTCTTCGCGGGCAAGCGCAAGGAGGGCGGCGGGTACTTCCACTCGCTGCCGCTGCTGACGACGTCGCACTGGAGCCAGGAGGGTGCGTTCACCCTGGTCGGGCCCTTCTTCTACGACCGCACGCAGCGGGACGTGGACTACGGCCTCGCGCCGCTCTTCTTCCACGGCGACAACGGGAGCGTCGACGGCAACCGGCGCACGTACACGCTGATCCCGGAGCTCCTCTTCTATCACTCGTGGCACGAGGTCACCTCGGCGGACACGACGATCGTCGGGCCGGTCATCACGCAGTCGGACGAGAAGCGCTCGGTGTTCGACATCGCGCCGCTCTTCTTCCACATCTCCGGCAAGCCGGAGACGGGCGGCGTGGCCGAGAGCCACACGACGCTCTTCCCGCTCTTCCACTGGGGGGACTCGCCCGACGAGCACCTCCGCATCTTCCCGGGCTTCCTCTACCGGCGGACGCCCGACGCGTACACGCTGCTCACGCCGTTCTTCTCGAACGCGCAGACGCGCAACGGGGCGACGTCGCTCACGGCGGTCGGCCCCATCCTGCCGCTCTACTGGAACTACCGGGACAACGACCTGGGTGTGCGCGCGCAGGCGTTCGCGCCGTTCTACTACTACTCGGACAGCCCGGCGGGGCACGACTGGCTCACGCCGCTGGTGGGGCACTTCGACTCGTACGGCCTCTCGAGCACGTGGTGGGTCGCGCCGACGTTCACGTTCAACACGAACACGCACGGCTGGGAGGACGACCTGCACCCGCTCATCTACATCGGGCGCAGCGACGAGGCCTCGCACACCGTGGTGGCGCCCGTGTTCTGGGACTTCGCGAATCCCAAGGGGCGCACGACCATCGGGTTCCCGATCTACTGGCGGTTCGCGGAGGGGCAGAACGAGTCGGTGGTGCAGGTCGCGGCGAACACGCTGTACCTGCAGAAGCACGTCGCCGGGGGCAACGACTGGAGCTTCCACCTGCTCCCGGTCTTCTCGTACGGCGAGGATCCGACGGGGTACTTCTGGAACTTCCTCTTCGGCCTCGCGGGCTACTCGCGCCACGGCGCGAGCAACCAGACACGCGTCTTCTGGATCCCCTTCAACGGGGGGACGCAGCAGCAGACCGCTACCGCGAGGTGAGAGGGGCGGCGCCAGGGAGCGACAAGTGAGAGCACTCCCGGCTCACGAGGCTGACGCGTGGAGTTGAAGAAGATCAAGAAGATCAAAAGATCAAGAAGTGGTTGTTGGGACAGCCACAACAACTTTTGATCTTCTGATCTTCTTGAACTTCTTCTTTCTCAAAGACGTGTC
>DASVWO010000498.1:0-3813 GCA_036393165.1 Polyangiaceae bacterium
GCCCCGCCGGGTGCTTCGCCTTACGCGGCGCCAGCGGCGCCGCCGCCCGGCGCCCCGCGCCCGGGGCTCGTTCACGTGCGCATCAACATGGCGCTGCAGGCGCTGCTGCTGCTGATCGGCCTCTTCTACGTCGCGGTCATCGTCATCAACATCGCCATCGGCAGCTACGACTCGATCCTGGAGCCGCCGTCGCCGGGCGCCGATCCCGCGCAGGCGGCGGGTGAGGCGCTGGGCGGCTGGATGGCGGTGGTGCTTCTCCCCATCTGGTCGGGCATCACGCTGCTCTGGGCGCCGCTCAATCTCTACGGGCTCTGGAAGCTGCAGCCCTGGGGGCGCGTCTCGACGATCGTGTACTCGGCGCTGTCGTTCTTCACGTGCTGCTGCATGCCGTTCGGCATCTACGCGCTCGTGTCGCTGCTCTTGCCGAGCGTGCGCGCGCTCTTCACTTCGCCAGGAGCTTCCGGAGATCCTCGAATCGCTCGTTCGGGATGGTGAACGCCAGGTTGTACTGCGCGACGAGCCAGCGGCCGCCGGACGCGACGAGCACGCCACTGCCGCGGCAGGGTCCAGCCTTCTCGCCCATCAGGTCCTCGTCGAACCAGGCCACGGTGCCGCCCTTCGCGAAGGAGATGGAGCGTCGCTGCGGGTGGTAGACCCAGCCCTTGCCCGTCGCGAAGCGCGAGTGGGCGTAGGCGCGGAACGCGGCGAGGTCCCATCGCTCGGTCATGTCGGTGCCGAGGAACACCGCCTCGGGCGCGAAGTGATCGAAGTACCTCGTCTCGTCCGCGTGCGCCGCAGCGTCGTGAAAGTCGTCGAGCGCGTGTGTGATGTCTCGCTCGGCCGAGGCGCGATCGAAGGAGGCGGCGCATCCGGTCGAAGCGAGAGCGAGCACCACGGTGCCCGCTGCGATGGCTCTGCGCATGCCCGGGGAGGCTAGCCCGCCGAGGCGCAGACGACGCGGAAGAATGGAGCCGAGGCGCCCGTAATACGATGGCGAGCGTGAACCTCGACGACGACGACGCGCTGGAAGCGCGATGGGCGAGCCGGCAGGAGCGGCTGGAGGCGCTGCTGGAGGAGCACGGCGCCATGCGGCTCGACTTCCGGGCGGATCTGTCGCTCGGTCGATTCTGGTGGCAGCGCGCGGATGGCCGGCCCGTCGTGGTCGCGTCGACGCGCTTCCTCCTCAGCTACGCGCGGTCGAACTTCTCCATCCTCTGCGGATGGGCGAACCGATCACTGCCGCCGTCGGCGACGGTGCCCGCGGTGGAGGGGATCGCGACGCGGGTGGAGAACTGCACCGAGGCCGATGCGTGGCTGCACGCGATGCGCGTGGCCGACGCGGTCGGCGCGCACTTCCTCTATCGCGCGCCGACGGCGCAGTCGTCCTCGTTCCTCGGTCTGTGGGACGTGCGGGCCGCGGCCGAGGGAGAAGCGCCCTTCGTGCCAGGATCGCCGTGGCCACACGTGCGCACGGTGCTCGAAACGATGGCGACGCAGCTGGAGGAAGGGCGCGACGTGAGCGCCGTCGCGCGTGGCTATGGTCGCACCTTCGCCCAGGACCACATGCGTCGCGGCACGCCGCTCGAGGCGGCCCTGCGATCCATCGGCGAGCGTCTCGCGGCGCTCGATGGGGCCCCGCGCGAGACGCAGAGAGCGACGCTCGCCACACTCATCGCCGAAGCCACTCGCCACGAAGCGCAGTGATCTCGACCGCGACCGCGACCTCGACCTCGACCTCGACCGCGACCCCGACCGCGGCGCAGCTCGACTATCTCAGCGCGATCGCGCCGTCGCCGTCACTGAAAGTTGATGCTCGAGATCGCGTCGTTCTGATCGAAGTCCCCCGTCCCACCATGGAGGGTGGGGAGGTTCATCAGCGTCGTGTGCGGCTTGGCCTGGACGACGAAGGCGCCCTTGAAGTTTCCGTCGGGCCAGCCATCGAACGTGTGCGAGCTGTTGTTCCAGACGCTCGAGATGCTGTCGTTGGCGATCCCCATGGCGTCCGCGTTCTCGTACTGTCCGCTCGCCGGCAGCACGACGCAGTCGCCTCGCTTGTTGCTGTCCCTGTAGACGGCGAACTCCCCTTCCATGACGTCGGCGCACAGCTCGCTCCGGCCCGCCGGTTCGACGCGCATCGACGAGATCACGTCGTTCCAGCTCCCCCCGAGTCCGCCGTTGCGTGAGCCGGACGAATAGAGGTTGTAGTCCCCGCCATAGACTTGGTCCTTGAAGACACGCGCGCGCACGCCGCTGCCCACTTTGATCGAGCTGATGGCGTCGTTTCCGACGAGGAGGCTCTCGGCGTGCGGATAGAAGCCGGGCACGAGGGCGGCGCAGGATCCCCGGAAGTCCGAGTCCTTGTACACGAGGACCTCGTTGGGCCCCGGATCGCGTCCGCAGCTCGTGCTCGTTGCCGTGAGGACTTCGTGCGGCCAGCCCGTGCCCAGCGCCTGCGCCGCCGCTCCCGGATTCACCTCGCGGCGGGTCAGCTGGGCAAAGCCCGTCGCCGAGATGGTGCAGATCGCGAGGATCACGGCCGAACGTGTGAAGCGACGGTCAAACATCAACGTGCCTTCCTTCCTTGCGGGTCGAGTAGGTAGTCAGGTGAGCGGCGCGTTCGCGCGTCCGCTCGGGGCGGGGTCTTCAGCAACGCACGTGCCCGTATGCGCACGTGCGACTCGTTGCGCATTTCGCGGGACTTCGACGCAATCGCGGCGGCGAGCCGCCACCGTTGGCGGTGGCGCCACGATGTGGCGCCACGTGTCGTATCCCCGCTTCGACTGGGCGCTGACCGGAACGGGACGGGCCTCGGCGACCCTGCGCCTCGACGACGGCCGGCAGAAGGGCCACGATCCAGGCGGGTGATGCGGTCCTCGAGTCTTCTGCTTCTGGCCTCGGTCGCCGCGGCTTGCTCTCAAGCCGCTGGTTCCGGGGTCGGACTTCATTCTTCTGACGCCGCGGTCTCGACGCGACGCATGTGTTCTGGTCGGACCGTCAAGGCGGAACCGTGGTCACGATGCCCATCGGAGGCGGATCGACGACGACTCTCGCTTCGGGCCTGGTCCCCGGGCAGGGTGGTGACGTCCCCATCGCGGTCGACTCGCCTACTACGGGGACGGCGGCTCGATCATGAGGGTGGCCAAGCCCTAGGCGGCACGTCCGGCAGCGCGCATGGCTGCGATGCGCCGGCACATCGCGGCGATTCACGGGCGCATCCTCGAAATCGTCTTCTGAGACGCAGAAAATCTTACGCCAAAATCCGACTTGCGCAGTTAAATGGGGGCGAGGGTGAGGCGAGGCGCAGCGGCGCGCCGCCCACTCGCAGCAGCGGGTGGCAACTGCGCGAGATCGCGCAGCCATCCGGAAATCGTCTTCGCACTCGAAGGAATCATGGCCCCAAAAACGCGTTTGCGCGGTTAAGGGGGTGACAGGAACGGAGGCATCGATCGCCCGTTCTTCTTCTGTCCGTCCAGCGACGGTCGGCGAAATCGTTCAGGAAGACACTGCGCGAGTCGAAAAAGCGGCAACTTCGACTGCGACAGCGGCTGTTTGGACTGCGACTTCGGCTGTTTGGTCTCGAGAAGCGTCCCGATCGACTCGATCGGGATCCGTTCGAGTCCAAACAGCGGAAGAACGAGTCCAAACAGGACCTTCTCGAGCTCAAACGGATCCCCGATGAGTCGAATGGGTTCCTGTTCGAGTCCAAACAGCGCCCGTTTGAGATGAAGAAGCGCCCGCTTGGACTCGAACAGCCGAAGTTCGAGACCAAACCGCCGCCGCGTGAGGCCAAACGGGTCCCGTTTGATCTCAAAC
>DASVWO010000499.1:0-2467 GCA_036393165.1 Polyangiaceae bacterium
GCCGGAGTTTCCGGCGGGTGAGGGCCAGGGCGCGACGGTCGTTCTCGCGGTGACCCTCGGGACGGATGGCGCGGTGAAGGACGTGAGCGTGCTTCAGACGGGGGGAGCGGCCTTCGACGAAGCGGCGATGCGCGCGGCGAGACAGCTCGTCTTCACGCCCGCCGAGGTCAACGGCCGCATCGCCGCGGTGAAGATCCGGTACGCGTACACGTTCACGCCGCCGACTCCGACTCCGACTCCGACTCCGACTCCGACTCCGACTCCGACTCCGACCCCGACCCCGACCCCGACCCCGACCCCGACCCCGACCGAAGTCGTGGTCCTCGGCCCCGCGCGTCGCCACGACGTCGCCGAGACCACCGTTTCAGCAGCGCAGGCCAGCAAAGTCGTCGGCACTCAGGGCGATCCCATCAAGGTCGTCGAGAACCTCCCTGGCCTCGCCCGCCCCTCCTTCGGCTCCGGCCAGCTCGTCGTCTGGGGCGCCGCCCCCACCGAGACGCGCACCTACGTCGACGGCGTGCCCATCCCGATCCTCTTCCATGGCAGCGCGCTCCGCTCGACCATCAACGGCGATCTCGTTCGCGACGTGACGCTCACACCTGGCGCGTACGGCGCCGACTACGGGAGCGCCCTCGGCGGCATGGTGCGCGTCGACACGAAGGACCTGCCCGAGAGCGGCGTGCACGGCTACGCCGGCGCCGACACGCTCGATGGCTCCGGCATGGTGAGCGCCGCCCTGGGGGACCGCGTGCGCGTCGCTGCCGCCGCGCGCTACGGATGGCTCGACTCCGTCCTGCGCGCCGTCGACGCGCCCAACGTCGACCAGTTCTTCGCGATCCCGCGCTACAGCGACTACCAGGGCAAGGTGCAGATCGCGCTCCGCAAGCGCGAGTCGCTCGACGCCACCTTCCTCGGCTCGGGCGACGATCTCTCGGAGGTTCTCCCGGACGCCGACCCGGCTCACGCACGCAGCCAGACGACGAGCACCTACTACCAGCGCTTCTATCTTCGCTACCGCCGCGTGCTCGACGACGGATCGAGCATCGAGGTCGTCCCGTACATCGGCCACGACACGACCAACCTGGAGGCGAGCTTCGGCGCGAACCCGGCCACGCTCGACGAGTCCACGTGGCGCTGGGGGCTGCGTGCCTCGCACCGCTCGAAGCTCGCCGAGCCGGTGACGCTCACGGTCGGTCTGGACACCGACGGATCGAACGCCGACGTCTTCCGCCAGGGTTCGCTCCTCATCCCGCCGCGCGAGGGCGACATCTCCGTCTTCGGGGAGCCGCCCGGGGGCGACACCGCGGTCGACACGTGGAGCGCGGGCGTCATCGACATCGCTCCGTACGCCATCACCACCATCGCGGCGGGACCGCTCTCGATCTCCCCTGCCCTGCGCGTCGACGGCTACCTGCTCGAGACGAGCCGGCAGACGCCGCGGGTCGGGCAGACGCCGGCGATCGGGTTCGAGCAGCTCGCCGGCGAGGTCGAGCCGCGCATCTCGGCGCGCCTCCGCGTGACGCCTCGCTGGTCCCTGCTCGGCGCGGCCGGCGTCTACTCGCAGCCTCCCGATCCCGCGGACCTGAGCGCCGTGTTCGGCAATCCCAAGCTCGGCCCCGAGGAGGCGGATCACGCGACGCTGGGGCAAGCGGTGAGCCTCACGTCGACCCTCTCGCTCGAGACGGTCGGCTTCTACAAGTGGATGTCCAACCTCGCGGTGCGCGATCCGTCGCCGACGCCGAAGCTCGCGCAGGCGCTGGTCCAGGAAGGGGTGGGCCGCGCCTACGGCATCCAGTTCCTCCTCCGGCAGCAGCCGTGGCACGGATTCTTCGGATGGATCGCGTACACCCTGTCGCGCAGCGAGCGGCAGGACACGCCGGGCGCAGGCTGGCGCCTGTTCGACTACGACCAGCCGCAGGTGATCACGTTCGTGGCGAGCAAGGAGCTCGGCGCGTGGACGGTCGGAGCGCGCTTCCGCTACGCCACGGGACTGCCGCGCACCCCGGTCGCCGGCGCCTTCTACGACGCGAAGGACGACCTCTACCAGCCGGTCTTCGGCGCGCAGAACGCGATCCGCCTGCCGGCGTTCTGGCAGCTCGATCTGCGCGTCGACCGGAGCTTCCCCATCGGCGAGACGGGCCGGCTGCTCGTGTACCTGGAGGGCCTCAACGTGACGAACCGGGCGAACGGCGAGGAGTACGTGTACTCGTACGACTACTCGAAGCGCGGGACGGTGACCGGGCTCCCCATCGTCGCCGTCCTCGGAGCGAGGGTGGACCTATGAGCGCTCGTACACGCTGCGCATGGGTCGTGCTGGTCGCGGCCTCGGCACACTGCGTCCCGACGCTCTCGGGCAGCGACTCGCTGATCACCGCGACGCGCATCCTCGCCGTGCGCGCGGAGCCGGCGGAGGCCGCGCCCGGAGCCAAGGTGACGTTCACGCCGCTCGTGGTCGGTCCGGACGGCA
>DASVWO010000500.1:0-40153 GCA_036393165.1 Polyangiaceae bacterium
CGTTACGAGCGGCATGCCCGCAACTTCTTGGGCTTCGCCAAGCTCGCCTGCATCGTCATCCTGCTCCGCCAGCCCACCTACCGCGGTATTCGCCGGCTCGGCGACAGCTTCCCCTTCAATGGGTTGCCGGATGCGTTCTAGCGGCGAGCGCACGCTGCTCGATCTGTTCGAAGGTCACCCCCAGCTCATCGTCTACCACTTCATGCTCGGCCCCGGCGCCGCCGAGGGCTGCCACGGCTGCTCCTACATCGCCGACAACATCGCGGTCGGCTGGCGCCACTTCGCCGCGCGCGACACGGCCTTCGCTCTGGTCTCGCGCGCCGAAGTCCCGGCCATCGAAGCGTTCAAGAAGCGCATGGGCTGGTCGATGCGGTGGCTGTCGTCCTCCGCGAGCGACTTCAACTTCGACTTCGGCGTCAGCTTCGCCACCGACGAGGACGCGCGCGCCTACAACTACGGGAAGGGGCGGCCCGGCAAGGGCGAGCGCCCCGGTCTGAGCTGCTTCTGGCGCGAGGGAAACGACGTGTTCCACACCTACTCCACCTACGAGCGCGGCCTCGACATGCTGCTCGGCACCTACAACTACCTCGACCTGTCGCCGCTCGGACGCCACGAGGAGGGGCTCTCGTTCCCCATGGCGTGGGTGCGGCATCACGATCGCTACGAGAAGTGACGTTCGCCGACGCTAGGTCTCGTCCTGCGCGGCGGCTCGCAACCGGGCAGCGCGCGGCGAGAGGAGCACGTACGTCGAGGCGCACACCGCGAGCAGGGCCATGAGTCCCGCCATCTCGACGCGCGACGCGAGGGCGCCGATGGCGAGGGTCCCCGCGATCCCGATGAGCGCCGCGGCTCCGAGCCCCCGGAAGCCGAGCGGCGCGCCGGCGAGCGCCACGCCTCGGCGCCTGAGCGTCCACGCCGCGGCGCAACCGCCGACGTAGATGGGCACCATCGCGAGCGCCGCGAGCACCGCGAGCTCGGCGAAGGTGCCGCTGAGCGCGAGGACGACCGCGACCCCCGCGTAGCAGACGATCGCGACGTGTGGCACGTGCGTGCGCGGATGGACGGCAGCGAGGCGACGCGGGAGCCAGCCGTCGCGCGCGAGCGCGAACACGATGCGCGGAGAACCGAGGATGTCGCTGCCGATCCATCCGAGCATCGAGACCGCTGCCCCGGCGAGCATCAACACGCGCAGCGCCGGATGCAGTGACGCCATCGCGTCCGCGAGCGGCGCAGGCGATTGCGCGAGCGATGCCCCCATAAGTCCCTGCGCGATCACCTGGACGGCGACGAAGAGAAGCGTCACCGAGCACATGCTGATGGCGAGCGCGCGAGGGATCGTCCGCGATGGCTGCGCCGCCTCGCCGCTCGCGCCCAGCGCGCACTCCATTCCGGTGAAGGTGAAGAGCGCGAGCATGAGGGCGCGGCCGAAGTCGCCGTTACCCGGCGCGACCGGCTCGGTCAGGAGCGGCGCGCGCACGGCCGCCACACCGGCCAGCACGAACACCGCGAGCGGGACGAGCTTCACCGCGGTCGCCACGCTCACGATGCGCGCCGCGCGCGCGACTCCGGTCAGGTTCACGGTCGCGATCGCACCGATCACCAGGAACACGACCGCCACGTGCGCGGGCCCGCGCGCCGCATCTGGGACGGAAGCGGTCGCCGTGTCGGCGAGCGCCGCAGTGATACCGCCGCACGCGAGGACGTCGCTCACCCAGAGCAGCGTGCCCGACGTGTACCCGGCCAAGGGCCCGAACGCCGCTTCGATCGTGCCGTAGGGACCGCCGCTCGTCGGAACGCGGCTGCCCGCCTCGGCGAAGCAGATCGCAACGCATCCGACGACGATCGCGCACACCAGGAAGACGAGCGGAGCGTACGGTCCGGCTGCGGCCGAGAGCGCGCTCGGCACCGCGAAGATCCCGCCACCGACGACCACGTTCACGATGCTCGCGGCGAGGACCCAGGGCCCCATCGCGCGCACGAGGCCCGCATCCCGTCGGCCCACCACGCGGCGGACGCTATCACGGCCCCCTCATCCCTGGCGCACGTGGCACTGGTAACAGGAGAAGCCGGTGTGCGCCTCGAAGTCGAACGCAGGCACACCGAGCAGACGAGCCGTCTCCGGGACGAGCCTCTGCTGCATGAACATGAGGACCTCCGGCTCGTGCGCGGCGAGCTCCTGGAACCCTGGGGCGCCCGGAGCCAGGTGGGCGAGCTGCGGATTGGGCATGCGGAAGCTCCCGTCGGCCACACTCGGTCCGTGGCAGTTGCGGCACGTGAGCTCCTTGAACCGGACGGGCTCCCAGCTCGCGAAGATCACGCGCTCTGCGTCCAGGAAGCCCGACTTCATGTAGGCGAGCTTCTGCTCGTGCGACCACGTGGCCCATTCCCCCGGACCTGGAGCGCCGGGCGGCAGCGGGACGTTCGGCTCCGGAGGCAGGCGCGTGAGCCTGGGCGTTGCCGCCCCCTGGTTCTGCGGGCTCGAGGCGCAGGCTGCGGCGAGGACGACGACGGTGAGAAGCGCGAGGGTGCGAGCGGCTGATCGCGGCATGGGACCATGCTGGCGGGAGCGCGAGAGCGGTTCCGCTCGACGCCGACCACTGGCGGCACCCCGCCCACCAGTGGTGTCTCGCATTCCACCGATGGTCGGCGGCACGAGGCGGAGCCGCCCGCAGGGGGTATGTTTCGGAGCGATGCACGCCGCCCTCGTCTCCCATGCCGGCGCGAGGCGCTGGCGCATGGCCGCCATTCTCCTGGCTTCGCTCGTTCCGGCTGCGCTGGAGCTCCCGCGTGCGCTGGGGCACGGCTCGCGCCCAGACGTTCCAGGGATGCTCGCAACGACCGCCGGCGGGCTCGTGCTCCTCGCCACGCTCTCGGTCGCATTCGAGCTCGCGCTGAAGCACCGCCTCACGGCGGCGCGCTGCTTCGCCGTCACGTGCGTCGTGGCGATCGCGGTCGGCATCACCGAGTCGCTGGTGGCGCTGGGTCTGTCCGCGGGCTTCGGTCTTCCTCTCTTCGAGCCGGCTCACCGCAGCATCGTGGTCGCGGTGCGCATGGGCGCCGCCAACGGCGTCCTCGGGTTGGGGCTCTTCGCGATGGCCGTCGCGCTGCCGTTCGCCGCGAGCGGGGCGCGCGAGGCCGAACGACTCCGGTCGGTCGCCGAGCTGGCCCGCCTGCGAGCCAACCTGCAGCCGCACTTCCTATTCAACACGCTCAGCACCGTCTCGGCGCTCGTCGGGGAGGAGCCCGGCGAGGCACGCCGGCTCATCGCCACGCTGGGCGACCTTCTGCGTGATTCGCTGGTCGAGACCGAGGAGCGCCAAACGCTGGGCGCCGAGATCGCCTGGCTCCAGAGCTACGCCGACATCCTCGAGACGCGTCACCGCGGGTCGATCTCGTTCCGATGGGAGATCGACGAGGCCACGCGCGACGTGCTCGTGCCGCGGCTCCTGCTGCAGCCGCTCGTGGAGAACGCGGTGAAGCACGGCGCGCTGCGCCGCCTCGAAGGAGGCGAGGTGGCCATCCGCACCCGGCTGGATCCCGGGGCGCGCGTCACGTGCGTCGTCGAGGACAACGGGCCGGGCCCGCAGGAGAGCAAGCGGCGGAGCGGAGCGCTGGGGCTCGATCTGGTGACCCGCAGGCTCGCGCTCGAGTACGGGGGCGCGGCGACGTTCCGGCTCGAACGCGACCGCGACGAGGGCCGCACGCGGTCGGTCGTCGACTTTCCGGCGGGGGAAGCGTCGTGAAGCTGCGCACGCTCGTGATTGAGGACGAGTGGGCGACGCGCAACCATCTCGCGCAGATGCTTCAGGCATCGGGCGCAGCGGACGTCGTCGGCGCCGTCGCGAGCGCGGAGAGCGCGAGACAGGTGCTCGACACGGCGCTGGCCGACGGTGGGTCGATCGACCTGGCGCTGGTCGACGTGCAGCTCGTGGGCAGCCCGCGCGACGACGAAGGACTGGACCTCGTGCGCGATTACGCCGGGCGCTCCGGCGCCCCCGCCTTCGTGCTCGCCACCGCCTTCCGCGAGCACGCGATCGAAGCGTTCGACCTCGGCGTGGTCGACTACCTGCTCAAGCCGTTCAGCGAAGAGCGGGTGGATCGCTGTCTCGCACGCGTGGGGTCCAAGCGGGTCCCCTCGCCCGCTGCCACGACGTCTCCGACGCGCCTGGTCGCGCGCCGCAAGCGTGCGCTCGTCTTCATCCGTCTCGACGACGTGTGGGCGTTCGAGTCGGCGGAGCGTCTGGCTTACGTGCACACGGCGCGCGGGCGCTTCGAGATCGACCTGTCCCTGACCGCCATCGAGGCATCCATCGGCCGCGCGCTGATGCGGGCGCACCGGAGCTGGCTCGTCAACGCCGACCACGTGCTCGAGCTCGAGGGCTACGGCAGCGAGACCGAGCTGCTCGTGGGCTCGGGCGCGGGAGAGAGAGAGGCCATCCGCATCCCCGTCTCGCGCGACCGCGCGCAGGCCGTTCGCGACGCCCTCCTCGCACACACGACGGGTCTTCGCCCGCGCTAGCGTCGGCCCCGCGATCCTCCTGCCACCTGCCACCGCGCGACGTCGGGCGGCGCGTGGGGCGGGCCGAGCACCGGCGTGAACGCTGAGCCGGCGCGCGATCGCAAGGGGTCGCGAGCGCGGTGAGAGGCTCGCGTAGTCTCGCGAGCAAAGAGGCGCGGATCACGCCAAGGGCGTGCGATTGCACCCTGCCTGTCCGGTGCGGATCGTGCTCACGAGCTTCGCACGATGGCCCCCGGTCGCGCTTCGATGGTCGTGATTCTCACCGGGGTCGCCCTCGGCTGCTCGTCGTCCGGTGCCGGGGGATTCGGTGATGGGGGGACGTCGACGGAAGGAGGCACGGGGAGCAGTGAAAGTGGCAGCGGGGAAGGCAGCGGCGGCGTCAGCGACAGCAGCAGCGGCAGCGGCAGCGGTGGGAGCGGCGGGGGCAGCAGCAGTGGCAGCGGCAGTGGCAGCAGCGGGACGGGGGATGCGGGGAGTGACGCCGGGTGCGGGGAGTTCACGGGGGACACGACGGCGACGTGCTCGAAGGACGGGAACTCGGTGGGCGTGTGCGTGAACGGCGTCGCGGACGTGACTCCGTGCGCCAACGGGTGCCTGCGTGAGCAGCCGCCGCAGGCGTCCATCTGCATGGGGACGAGCCCGACGAACTTCAGCTGCACCGGGTCGTACGGCACCGTGCCCGTCGACGATGGCAACTACTACCTCACGAGCTTCGGTTGCTACATCGACGCGAACGGCAACGTGCAGACCGATCCAGGCGACAACTGCATCCCTTCGTGCCTCTCGAAGGCCATCCAGGCCGACCTGTGCCCCGCCGGCAGTCAGGGGCCGGACTGCGAGGAGGCCATCAACTGGTTCACCGCCGACGGGGCGCGCTTCGGGTGTCTCGCGCGCCTTCGCGTCACCAATCCCGCGAACGGGAAGGCCGTCATCGCCGTCGCCCTCGACTACGGCCCCGGCTGCAGCGGCGAGAACAGCGTGAACCATGCGGTCCTCGACGCGAGCGGGCGCATCGACGACTACCTGTTCGGGGGCCCCGAAGGCGCGAGCGACAGGGCCACCGTGCACGTCGTCCAGGTGGACGATTCGTATCCCCTCGGCCCCATCTAGCGCCTGGCGAGCGCGAGCGGGAATACGAGGCGCTAGGCAAGAGTCTGCCGACCGTGGCATGACGATGCCCCGGCCAAGGAGGCCTCTGCCCCATGCTCCCCGCGCTCGTTCTCTTCGCCCAGGTCGCGGCGCAAGACCCCAGCATCCCCTTCGAGAAGTACCAGCTGCCCAACGGCCTCACGGTGATCCTGAGCGAGGACCACCGCCTGCCTCAGGTCGCGGTCGACATCTGGTACCACGTCGGCGCCGCCAACCAGGTGCCCGGCAAGAGCGGCTTCGCGCACCTCTTCGAGCACATGATGTTCTCGGGCGCGAAGCACATCGGCCCCTCCCCCTTCAAGATCCTCGAGGGCATCGGCACCTCCGCAGGTGCGATGGCCAACGGGACGACGAACTTCGACCGGACCAACTACTTCGAGGTCGTCCCGGCCACCGAGCTGCCGACGGCGCTCTGGCTCGAGAGCGATCGCATGGCGTTCCTGCTCGACACGCTCGACGAGAAGAAGCTCGCGGTGCAGCGCGACGTCGTGTCCAACGAGCGCCGCCAGTCGTACGAGAACCGGCCCTACGGCACCGCCGAGCTCCGCAAGTGCGACCTCTTCTATCCGAAGCCGCACCCCTACTACGACTGCGTCATCGGCACGATCGCCGAGATCCAGAGCGCGTCGATGGACGACCTGCGCTCCTTCTTCCGGCAGTACTACGCGCCCAACAACGCATCGCTGGCGATCGTGGGCAACTTCGATCCGGCCCAGGCGAAGCAGCTCGTCGAGAAGTACTTCGGCGCCGTCCCGCGGCAGGCCGACGTCACCGTGCCGAACATCCCCGAGCCGCAGTTGCCCGGAGTCGTCAAGGAAACGGTCCAGGACCAGGTGGCGAAGATCCCGCGGCTCGACCTCGGATGGGTGAGCGTGCGCCAGTTCGATCCCGACGAGGCACCGGGAGACGTGCTCGCGCAGATCCTCGCCCATGGCAAGGCGTCGCGGCTCTACCAGGAGCTCGTGCAGAAGCGACAGCTCGCGACCGAGGTGGACGGCGACAACGACACGGCCGGTCAGGGAGGCATCTTCGGGCTCCAGGTCACCGTGAAGCAGGGTCACACGACGCAGGAGATTGCACCCGTCGTGGACCAGATCCTCGACGACGTCCGTAAGAACGGCGTCACGGCCGAGGAGGTCGATCGGGCCAAGCGCGTCATCCTCGCGGGCATGCTCCGCCGGATCGAGCGCATCGGCGGCTTCGGCGGGAAGGCCGACATGCTCAACCGCTACCAGACGTACCTGGGCGACCCCGGGTATCTCTCGAAGGACCTCGCCCGCTACCGCGCCGTGACGCCGGACGCGGTGAAGGCCTTCGCCAACAAGTACCTGTCCACCGATCACCGCGCGATCCTCGACATCGAGCCCGCCGGCAGCGCGCAGGGGAGCAAGTAGCCATGCGTCGTCTCGCGATCCCGTTCGCCCTCCTCCTCGCCGCATGCGGACCGGAGGCAGCGGTGCCTCCCGCCGCTCCTCCTCCGCCACCTCCGGCCACGTCGACGGCCGCCCCTCCGGCACCCGTCGCGACGACGCCGGACGAGCCCTTCCGCGCCAAGAAGCCCGACGCGCTCCCGAACGAGCCAGCGTTCACGCCGCCCGTGCCCGTGGCGAGCAAGCTGAAGAACGGAGCGCAGGTCCTCGTGGTCGAGAACCACGCGGTGCCGCTCGTCGCGGTGGACGTCGTGGTGCAGAGCGGCGTCGACCGCGAGCCGCTCGACCGGCGCGGTCTCTCGGGCTTCGTCGCCAGCATGCTGCTCGAGGGGACGAAGACGCGCTCCGCGCTCGACATCGAGACGGCGCGTGAGCGACTGGGGGCGCAGCTCTCGTCGAGCAACGGCCTCGAGACGACGACCGTGCATCTCAACGCGCTCAAGGAGACGCTGCCCGACGCGCTCGCCCTCATGGCCGACGTCGTCGAGAACCCGGCGTTCAAGTCCGAGGACATCGAACGCGTGCGCGGGATCGACCTCACCGATCTCGCCGCCAAGAAGGGCAACCCGGGGGCGCTCGCGCGCGACGAGTACGCGAAGCTGGTCTGGGGCGACAAGAACCCGTGGGGCCTGCCCAGCGGGGGAACGCCCGACACCATCAAGGCGATCACGGCGAAGGACCTCGCACGCTGGCACCAGACGTTCTTCGTGCCCAACAACGCCGTCATCTCCGTCTCCGGCGACATCAAGCCCGACGAGGCGACGGCGGCGCTCGAGAAGGTGTTCGGCGGGTGGAAGCGTGGAGCCATTCCCGCGGCGAAGACTCCTGCCCTTCCCGATGCGGCGGGCCGCGCCATCTACGTCACCGATCTGCCCACGGGCTCGCAGTCGCAGGTGCTCATCGGCTGGCGAGCGCCCAAGGCGAGCGCGCCGGAGCTGCTGCCGCTCCTCGTCGCAAACAACGTCGTGGGAGGCCTCTTCAGCAGCCGCCTCAACATGAACCTGCGTGAGGACAAGGCGTACACCTACGGCGCCTTCTCGCGCTTCGGCGCGTACCGCGACGTCGGGACGTTCACCGCCTCGGGCGGCATCGTCGCCGCGCACACGGCCGACGCGGTGCACGAGTTCCAGAAGGAGCTCCAGCGCCTGAAGACGGACACGATCACCGACGAGGAGTTCGAGCGCGCCCGGGAGGCCATCATCCGGAGCCTGCCGTCGCAGCTCGAGACCAACGACGCGGTGGCGTCGGCGATGGCCTCGCTGATCGAGCTCAAACGCCCCCTCGACTACTACGCGAAGCTGCCGGAGCGCGTGCGCGCCCTCCAGAAGGCGGAAGTGATCGCGGCGATCCAGAAGTACCTGGACCCTGACCACTGGCCCGTCGTCGTGGTGGGGCCCAAGGCGCAGAGCTTCGACGCGCTCAAGGCGCTGAACATCGGCGACGTCCGCGAAGTCACCCCGATGTGACCGGTCCTTGTCGGGGGGGCACGGGTCTTGGACCTTCCAGGACCATGCGCCCGCTTTGGTTGTCCGTCTTCGTGGGCTCGCTTGTCGTCGCCTGCACCATCCGCACGGAGGTGAACGGCGCTACGGGCAGCACGTCAGGCGAGCCGGACACGGGCGCCGCGCCCTCGGTGCCCGGAATCGATGCGAGCGCGAGCGCAACTGCGGATGCAGCCGCTGCGTTCGACGCGTCGGCGACGCACGATGCACCGGCGCCCGATGCACCGAGCGCGACACCGGAAGCTGGCTCCGCCGCAGATGCGACGAGCTGCATCGTGATGGCCTCCGACTACGACCAGACGTGCTCGGAGGACACCGACTGCGTCAACGTCGGCGAGGTCCTCACGTGCCCCGCCAACGAGTGCTCGTTCTGCCGCATCGAGACGATCAGCACACGTGCCGCCGCGCAGTACATGGCGACGTTCGCCCTCTCGACCGCGGCCATCCCGACCGACTCGGTACCGTGCGGCTGCCCGGACGAGGGTCGTGCATGCTGCATCCGGGGAAGGTGTCAGCAGTGCTTTCCGCTACGCCCCCTGACGGTCTCGCGCTAGCGGAGCCTCGGCTGACCCGGAACGGCGCGCGTCCTGCCTCGCCCGAAGCATGTTTCGGAGCATAGGGCTGATCCTCTTCGCGCTCGTGCTCGGATACTTCGTCCCGCACATCCGTGACCAGTGGTTGCCCTGGTTCGGGAGCGACCTGGGCAGGGACCAGCTCATCGCGTTCCTGACGTCGGTCGCGACCGGGATGATGAGCTTCACAGGCGTCGTCCTTTCCCTCCTCTTCGTGCTGCCGCAGGTCGCGACGACCGGATACACGCCGCGCATCGTGGGCTCGTGGGTCAGGGACACCCGCATCACGAGCGCCACGGGCGTGTTCACGGGCACCTTCGTCTATTCGCTCATGGCGCTGCGCGCCGTGGGGCTCGTCCAGGGGAGCCGTTCGTGTGCGCTCACCATCTACGTCGCGTTCGCGTGGCTCCTGGCGAGCCTCTGGATGCTGACGCGACTGGGCCTGGTGTTCGCGGAGCGCGATCATGCCCACGTGCTGCGGTCGCTCGGGCAACAGGGCTCGGACGCCATCGACAGTGCTTACGCGACGACGAACCCGGCGGGCGGCACCAGCCCGGCGGAAGAGGTACTGGCGGAGCCATCGCGCGGACGGGCCGCTCAGGTCGTCGTCCACGACGGTCCGCCGCTCTACGTCGTGTGGATCGACGTGGGCCGCCTGGTGCGGCTAGCGCGGGAATGCGCGGCCCTCATCCGCCTCCCGTTCGCGCAGGGGGACTCCGTCACCGCGGGAGCCGCGCTGGCGCTCGTGTATGGAGGCACCGTGCCGTCCCGGCCGCTCCTCGCGTCGATCCAGCTCGGACTCGAGAGGGACGTCAGGGCCGACCCCAAGTACGCGCTGCGTCTGCTCGTCGACGTGGCCATCCGGGCGCTGTCGAGCAGCATGAACGACCCGACGACGGCCGTTCAGGCGCTGGACCAGATCGAAGCCTTGCTGATCAAGCTCGGCAACCTCCGTCTCGACGTGGGCCAGGTACGCGACGGCCGAGGAGAGCTGCGGCTCGTGTACGACGCCACGACGTGGGAGGAGTACCTGGAGCTCGCACTCGTCGAGATCCAGTACTACGGAGCCGCGTCGGTTCAGATCGAGCGACGGCTTGCTGCGCTCCTGGAGTTCTTGCGGGACCACGTGCCCACGCCGCGCCGTGCCGCCGTGGAGGCGCTCGGCGTGGCGGCGCACGGCGCGCATGGCGATCGCCAGGGGCTCGGGCACACGCTGCAGTGATGGCCGGGTGGCACGCGCGCTGCTGATCGTCGCGGCGGCGAGGTGATCATGCGAGCGATGGCCGTGTTTCCCGCGCAGCGCGACGTTCGAATCATCGACGTGCCGGCGCCCGAGCTCCGCAACGAGCACGACGTGACCATCCGCATGCGCGAGGTCGGGGTCTGCGGAACCGATCGCGAGATCTGCCAGTACCACTACGGCTCGCCGCCGACCGGGACCGAGCGACTCGTCCTCGGGCACGAGGCCCTCGGTGAGGTCGTGGACGTGGGCCCTGCCGTTCGCCGGGTGGCGCGCGGGGACCTGGTCGTGATCACCGTACGTCGGCCATGCGGCTATCCGGAGTGCATCGCGTGTCGTGCGGGGCGTCAGGACTTCTGCATGACGGGTCGGTTTCGCGAGCGCGGCATCAGCGGCGCAGACGGCTTCATGACGGAGCTCGTGGTCGAGGACGAGCGGTACCTCGTGCGTGTCCCCAAGGCGCTCGCCGACGTGGCCGTGCTCGTCGAGCCCCTCACGATCGCCGCCAAGGCAGCCGTGGACCTGGACGCGATCCTCCGCCGCTATCCGTGGGAGCCGGTCGGGCTTCGCGCGCTCGTGCTCGGCGCCGGCCCCATCGGACTGCTGGCTGCGATGATGTTGCGGTCACGCGACGTGGACACGTTCGTGTACTCGCTCCAGCCGGCAGACAGCGACCGCGCCGACCTGGTGCGGTCGCTGGGCGCCGAGTACGTCGCCGCAGGCGACGTCCCCATCGCAGAGATCGCCTCGCGGGTGGGCGCTCCCGACGTCGTCTTCGAAGCCGTCGGGGTGGCCAAGGTCGCGTTCGCGGCGATCGAGGCGCTGGCGCCGAACGGCGTCTTCATCCTGAGCGGTGTTCCGGCGCCAGGTCGTCCCGTGGAGGTCGACCTCGACGGGATCATGCGCAACGTCGTGCTGAAGAATCAGGTGCTGTTCGGCACGGTCAACGCGTCGCGAACCGCCTTCGAGGAATCGGTGGCCTACCTCGAACGGTTCATGGTGCTGTTCCCGGACTCGGTTCGCCGGCTCATCACCCAGCGGGCGAAGCTCGACGACGCGCCCGCCCTGCTCCGCCACGGTGAGGGCATCAAGCAGGTGATCCAGCTCGCCGCCTGACCGACGCTGCCGCGCGCGTGGCGTGGAACTCGCTTGTTCCGGACTCCGGACGAGAGGGACGGCCATGGCGACCAACGGACGGACGCTGCACAGCCAGAAGCTGCGGGGGATCAACTTCCAGGGCGACTCGCTGCGGATGGGGATGAACTGGACCGAGGAGGATCTCGCCAAGCCCCAGATCCTCGTCGACAGCGCCTACGGGATGGGCCACCCGGGGACGTTCCATTTCCGTCCGTTGATCGAGGAGATCTCGAACGGCGTCTTCGAGGCCGGTGGCAAGCCGGGCGTGTTCACCGTGAGCGACATCTGCGACGGCGTCGCGCAGGCGACGACCGGGATGAGTTACTCGCTCGTCTCTCGCGACGTCATGGCCGCCATGATCGAGATACACGCGCTCGGTCATCCGCACGACGGCATGGTGCTCCTGTCGGGGAACGACAAATCCGTCCCGGCGCACCTCATCGCGATCGCGCGCTGCAACCTGCCGGCGATTCACGTCCCGGGAGGCACCCAGTTCAACGCGCCGGACTACTTCACCTCC
This sequence comes from Polyangiaceae bacterium, assembly GCA_036393165.1. GTDB lineage: Bacteria > Myxococcota_A > Polyangia > Polyangiales > Polyangiaceae > Palsa-1150. The sequence continues at coordinate 12,070 of DASVWO010000500.1, forward strand.
AACCTCCTGTGGCCCCTGGGCATGGACGTCGACCGCCAGAAGAAGAGCCACGAGGAGCTCTTCGAGCGGCAGAAGAACGCGTGCCCCACGTGCGGCGCCTGCCAGTTCATGGGCTCGGCCTCGACGGGTCAGGTGCTCGCCGAGGCGATCGGCCTCGCGCTGCCGGGGTCGGCGCTCGTGCCGGCGCCGCTCTCGATGCACCTGCGCTACGCGCGCGCGGCGGGCAAGCGCATCCTCGAGCTGGTCCGCCAGAACCTCACGCCCCGAGACATCCTCACGCGCGAGGCGTTCGAGAACGCCATCGCCGTCCACGCGGCCGTGGGCGGGTCGACCAACGCGCTGTTGCACCTCCCGGCCATGGCAAAGGAGGTCGGCATCGAGCTGACGATCGACGACTTCGATCGCATCCACCGCCGGGTCCCGGTGGTCGCCAACGTGAAGACGACGGGCAAGTATCCCGTCGAGTACTTCTACTACGCGGGCGGCGTGCCCAGGGTGATGCTCGAGCTGCGGGACCTGTTGCACCTCGATTGCGTGACGGTCACGGGCAGGACCGTGGGCCAGAACCTCGACGACATCGCGCGGTCGCACTTCTTCGACGAGCGACTCGGCTACCTGCACAACTTCAAGATCCCGGCCTCCGAGATCATCCGGCCCCTCTCGGATCCGTTCGTCGCCGAGGGAGGCGTCGCGATCCTGCGCGGCAACATCGCGCCCGGTGGAGCGATGATCAAGGCGTTCTCGGTCCCGGACGAGATGCACGTGCACGTCGGCCCCGCGCGCGTGTTCGACGACGAGCAGGACTGCCTCGAAGCGCTCCGACGCGGCGCGATCACGCCGGGCGACGTCATGGTCATCCGCTACGAGGGCCCCCGCGCCAACGGGATGCCCGAGATGTACTTCGCGTCCGCGGTCCTCGCCGCCGATCCCGTGTTGAGCCACACCACGGCGCTCGTCACCGACGGGCGGTACTCCGGCGCCATGAAGGGCCCCTCGATCGGACACGTGTCGCCCGAGGCGCTCGAGGGAGGACCGATCGCGTTCATCGAGGAGGGCGACCTCATCGAGATCAACATCCCGGAGCGCAAGCTCGCGATGGTGGGCCTGCACGGTCAGCAGGCGATCGAGTCCGACGTGGCGCGGGCCCTGGCCGAACGCCGCGCCGGGTGGACGCCGCCGCCGCCCCGGCACACGACGGGGATCCTGTCGCTCTTCGCCCGCGTGGCGACGTCGGCGTCCGAGGGCGCCGCCATGACCGCGCCCGTGGACGGGAGCCGGAACGGACCGCCTTCGCGCGCCGAGGGCAAGAGCGACCGAGATGGCGGTACGGCCGCCCGCCCGGGCCATGACGGTCCCGTCGTCGGCCGCGTGGAGCACGCGCGTGTCGTGATCGCCGACTACGACTTCGGGGACGTCGAGGTGGAGCGTCGGATCATCGAGGGGGCGGGCTTCGAGCTCGTGCCCGCGCAGTGCAAGAGCGAGGACGAGGTCATCGCCGTGGCCAGGGACGCCGACGCCGTCGTCACCCAGTACGCGCGCGTGGGCGCGCGCGCCATCGATGCTTTCACGCGCTGCCGGGTGATTGCCCGCTACGGGACGGGTGTCGACATCGTCGACGTCGACGCAGCAACGAGGCGCGGCATCCGGGTGACCAATGCTCCGAGCGACTGGTGCTCCGACGAGGTCGCGGATCACGCGGTGGCGCTCTGGCTCTCCGCGGTCCGCAAGATTCCGCAGTACGCCACGGCGACGCGGCGAGGCGAGTGGCGGTGGCAGACCGGAAAGCCGATTCACCGCGTGCGCGGGCGCGTGTTCGGGATCCTGTCGTTCGGGGCCATCGCCCGATCGATCGCCGAGCGCGTGAAGCCATTTGGCGTCGACATCTGGACGCACGACCCGTTCGTCGATCCGGCCGACGTCGAGAAGCAGGGTGTGCGGCTGGTGACCTTCGGCGAGCTGGTGCGAGGGTCCGACTACCTCGTGATCCAGGCGCCGCTCACCTCGAAGACGCGCGGGCTCTTCGACGAAGAAGTGCTTCACCAGATGAAGCGGAGCGCCATCCTCGTCAACACGGCACGCGGGCCCATCGTGGTCGATCGAGCCCTCCGCCGTGCGCTGGAGGAGCACTGGATCGCCGGCGCCGCCCTCGACGACATCGAGGAGGAGCCCTCCAAGCGGCGCGACTGGGAGGCGGAGAACCCGCTGTTCCATGTCGAGGACGCGATCATCACGCCGCACGCCGCCTACTACTCGGAGGAGTCCATCCGCATCGTGCGCGAGATCGCGTCGAACGAGGTGGTGCGGGTGCTCACCGGTCAGCGCCCCATGTCGCCGGTCAACTTCGTCGACCGGGCCCCGGCGCCGGCCGAGCGCCCAGCGGCGCGCCTGCACGGGTGACATGATGTCCTCGCGCGTCGACACCACGGCCACGCTGCAGAAGCTCGCAGCCGTCGCGGTCGTGCGCCTCGAGAGTGCCGAGTGTCTGCGGCGCGTCGTCGATGCCCTCGTGGAGGGAGGCATCCGCGCCCTCGAGGTGACCATGACGACGCGGGGCGCCCTCGAAGCGCTCGCGGAGTGCAGCGCGGCCCTCGGCGACACCGTCGTGCTCGGCGCCGGATCGGTGCTCGATCCCGAGACCGCACGTCTGGCCATCTCCGCGGGCGCTCGCTTCGTGGTGGGCCCCACGCTCTGCGCCGACGTGATCCGGACCTGCCGACATTACGACGTGGTCGCGATACCCGGTGGGTACACGCCGACCGAGATCCAGGCCGCGTGGGAGGGCGGCGCGGACCTCGTGAAGGTCTTTCCCGCGGGACAGCTCGGTCCTGGATACCTGCGGGAGCTGCGCGGGCCGCTGCCTCATCTTCGCCTGATGCCCACGGGCGGCGTGACGATCGACACGGCCGCGGCCTTCCTCGCTGCGGGGGCCGTGGCGGTGGGCGTGGGCGGAGCTCTGGTCGGGCGCGAGGCGGTCGAGCGCGGAGACTACGCGACCATCACCGAACGCGCGCGGCGGCTGGCCGATGCCGTGGGCGAAGCCACAAGGAGGGCCGCATGACGCCGAAGAAGGCCGTCACCTTCGGAGAGCTTCTGCTCCGCCTCAGCCCACCGGGGTTCGACCGCTTGCTCCAGTCGCCCTCGCTGGGCGCCACCTTCGGCGGGGGCGAGGCGAACGTGGCCATCAGCCTCGCCCACTTCGGCCTCGACAGCCTGTTCGTGAGCCGGCTCCCCGCGAATCCCGTGGCGGATGCAGCGCTCCGAGCTCTCCGCGGCGAGGGCGTCGACGTCCGGGCCGTCCAGCGCGGCGGCTCCCGGATGGGCATCTACTTCGCCGAGATGGGCGCGAGCCAGCGCCCATCCGTGGTCGTCTACGATCGCGCGCACTCGGCGATGTGCGAGCTCGACCCGGGCTCGTTCGCCTGGCACGAGCTCTTGCGCGGCGCCGCCTGGTTCCACACCACCGGCATCACGCCAGCGCTCGGGGCAGGCCCCGCCGAGTGCACGCGCGCGGCGCTGCAGACGGCGCGCGAGCTCGGCGTGACCGTGAGCCTCGACCTCAATTACCGCCGGACACTCTGGAGCGAATCGGCCGCGCAGCAGGTCATGCGCCCCCTCTTGCGGTCGGTGGACCTGCTCATCGCGAACGAGGAAGACCTGCAGACGGCGCTCGGCGTCTCCGTCGAGCGTGCATCGCTCGACGCGGGCAGGCTCGACGCCCGTGCGTACGAGAGGGCGGCCGAGCACGTCGTCGCCGAGTACGGGGTGCGTCAGGTCGCGATCACGCTGCGAGAGAGTCTCTCGGCGAGCGACAACGGCTGGAGCGCGCTGCTCTACGACGCCTCGAGCAAGATGCTTCACCGTGGGCCGCGCTACGCGATTCGGCTGGTCGACCGCATCGGCGGAGGCGACGGCTTCGCCGCGGGCCTCGTCTTCGCGGAGCTCGAGGGACGACCGCTCGACGACGCGCTGCGGTTCGCAGTCGCCGCCGGTGCGCTCAAGCAGACCATTCCCGGAGACTTCAACCGAGCCTCTGTCGCGGAGATCGAGCGGCTCGCCGCAGGCGACGAGGGCGGGCGCGTCCGCCGGTGAGCATGACCGATGAAGGGGTCCGCTGATTGCACGTCCCCGGTCGCGAAAGGTGCCCCATGGAGTACACGAAGATCCCCGATGTCCCCTTGGACGCCAGCCGCGTGGGTCTCGGCACCTGGGCCATGGGCGGGTACCAGTGGGGCGGCAGCGACGACGACGAGTCGGTGCGCACGATTCACGCTGCGCTCGATCTCGGGATCAACCTGATCGACACCGCCCCGGCCTACGGATTCGGCCACTCCGAGGAAGTCGTCGGACGAGCGATCGCCGAACGCGGACGCCGCGACGACGTCATCCTGGCCACGAAAGCCGGTCTGGAGCGGGGCGGCGACCTGCTGTACCGCAACTCGACGCGACGGCAGATCTTCGAGGAGGTGGAGCTCTCCCTCCAGCGGCTGCGCACCGACTACATCGACCTCTATCAGGTGCACTGGCCGGATCCGGCCACGCCGTACGAAGAGACGGCGGAGGCCCTGCGCGATCTCCAGCGTGCGGGGAAGGTCCGAGCCGTGGGCGTCTCGAACTATTCGATCGAGGCCATGGAGCGCTTCAACGGGGTCACGCGGCTCGCGTCGGCCCAGCCGCCACTCAACCTCTTCGAGCGTCAGGCGCAGGCCGACGTCCTGCCGTGGTGTCGCGCTCACGGCGTCGCCACGCTCACGTACGGCGCGCTGTGCCGAGGCCTGCTCGGTGGTGCCATCCACCAGAACACGGAGTTCAAGGGAGACGATCTCCGCAAGGTGGACCCCAAGTTCCAGTCGCCCCGGTTCGCGCAGTACCTCGACGCCGTGATGCTCCTCGATCGGTACGCCCGGGATCGTTACGGCAAGAACGTGCTCGCCCTGTCCGTGCGCTGGGTCCTCGATCAGCCGGGAGTCTCCGTCGCGCTCTGGGGAACCCGCCATCCCCCGGAGCTCGCGCCGTTGCAGGACGTCGTCGGCTGGCACCTCGACGAGGCTGCGCTTCGCTACATCGACGAGATCCTCGAGCACGCCGTGCGCGAGCCGGTCGGTCCGGAGTTCATGGCTCCTCCGGAGCGTGCTTCCGAGCAACGTCCCGCAGCCCCGTAGAGGTGTTCCGCATGCCTTCCTACATCGAGAACTACGGACTGATCGGAGACACCCGGAGCGCCGCGCTGGTGTCGCGCGACGGCGCGATCGACTGGCTCTGTCTTCCCCGCTTCGACTCGGACGCGTGCTTCGCCGGGCTGCTCGGCCGAGACGAGCACGGCACGTGGATCATTCATCCCGGTGCGCGCGTCCGCTCCGTGTCGAGGCACTACCGCAACGAGACGATGATCCTCGAGACCGAGTTTGCCTGCGACGGCGGCGTCGTACGGCTCATCGACTTCATGCCCGTCGCCGACGGCGTCCGGCACCACGTCGTCCGCATCGTCGAAGGCGTGGAGGGGACCGTCCCGGTCGATTTCATCCTCACCGCGCGCTTCGGATACGGAGCGACACCACCCTGGATCCGCCAGACCGAAGACGGGATCCTGATGACGGCCAGCCCGGACTCGCTCCGCCTCCGCACTCCCGTCGCCGTCGAGGTGAGGCCGCCGCGCGTCTCGTGCCGGCTGGAGATCTCCAAGGGACAGCGCATCCCCTTCGAGCTCGAGTGGCACCCGTGCCACCGGTCGCCCACCCCCCCGCTCGACGTGGAAGCCATCCTCGTCGCGACGGAGCGCTACTGGACCGAGTGGGCCGGACGCTGTCGTTACCGCGGACCGCACCGGGAAGCGGTGGTGCGATCGCTGCTCACGCTGAAGGCGCTCACCTACGGTCCCACGGGCGGCATCGTCGCGGCGCCCACCACCTCCCTGCCCGAGGAGCTCGGCGGCGTGCGCAACTGGGACTACCGGTACTGCTGGCTGCGCGACTCGGCGCTGACCCTCGATGCGCTCATGCTGTGCGGTTACCCGGACGAAGCCCTGGCGTTTCGCGCGTGGCTGCTCCGGACGGCGGCAGGCGACCCGTCGAAGCTGCAGATCATGTACGGCATCGACGGCAAGCGCCGCCTGACCGAGTTCGACCTCGAATGGCTGCCAGGGTACGCCGAGTCGCGCCCCGTGCACGTCGGCAACGGCGCGTGGAACCAGTTCCAGATCGACGTCTACGGCGAAGTCTTCGACACGATGTACAAGGCGCACCGCCTGGGCGCGGCCGACCAGCCCGAGGCGTGGCGCATGCTCATGCACCTGCTCGAGTTCCTCGAGCGCGCCTGGCAGCGGCCGGACGAAGGCATCTGGGAGGTGCGGGGCGCGAAGCACCGGCACTTCACGCACTCGAAGATCATGGCGTGGGTCGCCTACGACCGCGCGATCCGGATGGTCGAGGAGCTCGGTCGCGGAGAGGCCAGCCATGCCGCGCTGGTTCCGCACTGGCGCGCCGTGCGCGACCGCATCCACCGGGACATCTGCGAGCACGGCTACGACGCCGCGCAGAATGCCTTTACGCAGTCGTACGGCTCGGACGCGCTGGACGCGAGCGTGCTGCTCATTCCGACGCACGGGTTCCTGCCGGCGGACGACCCACGCGTGATCGGCACCATCCGGGCGATCGAGCGAAACCTGGTGCGCGAGGGGTTCGTGCGCCGCTACGCCACCGAGCTCGCGGTCGACGGCCTGCCGGGCGACGAGGCTCCCTTCCTCGCGTGCAGCTTCTGGCTTGCCGACGCCTACGCGGCGACCGGACGCATGAAGGACGCCGAAGCGATGTTCGACCGCCTGCTCGGGATCCGCAATGACCTCGGGTTGCTGGCCGAGGAGTACGACCCCCGTCACGGCCGTCTGCTCGGCAACTTCCCCCAGGGCTTCTCCCACCTGACGCTCATCCACACCGCGACGGTGCTGGCGGCGACGGAGGAGGGCATCGCGCAGGCGGCATGAGCGCGTGGATCGACGTCACGGTTCCCATCCGCCCCGGCATGGTCCACTGGCCAGGCAACCCCGCCGTGGAGCGCGAGGTCGCGGAGGAGCTCCACGAAGGGGGGCTCTGCCGCGTGTCCAAGCTCACGCTGGGCGTTCACACGGGCACCCACTTCGATGCGCCCAATCACTTCGACGTGCCGGGAGGCGGTGTGGAGGCGTTGCAGCCCGCCGCCATGATTGGCGTTGCGCGCGTCGTGGCCGTGAAGGGGCGCACCATCGATCGCCCCGACGTGGAGGCGCTCGAGCTGCAGGCCGCCGAGCGCGTGCTCTTCAAGACGACCAACTCGGACCGATGCTGGGGCACCGACGACTTCATGCCGGACTACGTCTACGTCACCGAGGACGCGGCGCGCCATCTGGCCGCGAGGCGCGTGGGCCTGGTCGGCGTCGACTATCTCTCCCTCGGCGGGCCGGACGACGGCGTGCGCGCACACCGGGTGCTCCTGCATGCGGGAGTCTGCATCCTCGAGGGGCTCGACCTGCGCCGCGTCGCGCCAGGGCCCTTCGAGCTGGTGGCGCTTCCCATCCTGATCCCAGGGTCGGACGGCGCGCCCGCGCGTGTCCTGCTCCGTCCCGCGTGACCGGCGCCGAGTGTTTCTATTCAGGAAACGGGCGATGCCGTGCCAGCGAGCCCATCCGCATGTAGCCTCTAAGGTTGGGGCATGCTCGATCTGGCAGCGCCAGCGGCCCGCGTGGGGCATGGGGAGCGCTGGTGGCGACTGGCCATCGCGCTCTGGGCGGTGGCCGTCGTCGCCGGCATGGCGCTCCTCTGGCGCTACAAGCTCACACCGGTCGCGCCGAACGATCCCCCGTCGCGGTGGCCTGCGGACAGCACCATCGAGCGCGACCCCGAACGCCCGACGCTGCTCATGCTCGTGCACCCGAAGTGCCCCTGCTCGCGCGCGAGCCTCGCCGAGCTTGCGCGGCTGATGGGCGACACGGCGGGCAGGGCGAAGGCGATCGCACTCTTCGTGCGGCCGGAGGGCGTCCCGAGCGGGTGGGAGCAGTCAGACACTTGGCAGAGCGCCTCGCGGATCCCCGGCGTCGTCGTGCGCGCCGACGACGAGGAAGTCGAGGCACATCGCTTCGGGGCGACCGTCTCGGGCTACACGCTCCTCTACGGAGTCGACGGACGGCTTTTGTATCACGGGGGCATCACCGGCGCGCGCGGCCACGAGGGAGACAACTCGGGCCTTCGGCGGATAGTCTCGTTGATACGCGACGGTCACGCCGACGCGGATCGCAGCCCGACGTTCGGCTGCGAGCTCGACGACACGGGCGGAGCTCTGGGGAGGAGGGCCGATGCAGAAGTCGTACACACGAACCACTGAGGGCAAGCGCGCGCGGGAGATCTTCGAGGAGCGATACGACGCGCACCTGCGCCGCACCGATCGCCTCTTTGCGTACCTGATGCTCGGGCAATGGGCGGCCGCGATCCTCATCGCGGTCGTGCTCTCGCCCTACGCGTGGCGCGGCAAGACGCACGTCGTGCACGAGCACGTGTACGTCGCCGTCGTTCTCGGGGCGCTCATCAGCGCCATGCCCGTCACGCTGGCGTTCGTCCGACCGGGATGGGTCGGCACGCGCATGGTCATCGCTTGCGCGCAGATGCTCTGGTCGGCGCTGCTCATCCACCTGTCCGGCGGGCGCATCGAAACGCACTTCCACGTGTTCGGATCGCTCGCGTTCCTGGCGTTCTACCGCGACTGGCGCGTGTACGTGCCGGCCACGGTGGTCGTCGCCGCCGACCACCTGCTGCGGCAGATGTACTGGCCGGAGTCGGTCTACGGCATCCTGGCGCCCGAATCGTGGCGCTTTCTCGAGCACGCGTTCTGGGTCGTGTTCGAGGACGTCTTCCTGATCCTGTCGTGCATCCAGAGCGTGCGCGAGATGCGGCAGAACGCTGCGCAGCAGGCGCACAGCGAGTTCACCGAGCGGCTCGAGCACGAGATGCAGATCGCCTCGAACATCCAGACGGCGCTGCTGCCTCGCGAGATCCGGGTCCCCGGCACCGAGATCGCCGCGAAGATGGTCCCCGCCACCGAGGTCGGCGGCGATTACTACGACGTCGTGCACGCAGACAAGGGCTGCTTCATCGGCATCGGCGACGTCGCCGGTCACGGCCTCAAGGCCGGGTTGATGATGCTGCAGGCCCAGAGCACGATCGAAGCGCTGGTGCGCGGACGGCCGGGCGCATCGCCCCGCGACATCCTCACGGACGCGAACCGGGTCGTCTTCGGCAGCTCTCGCGGACGCCTCGGGGCGCACGAGCACATGACCATCTCGCTCGTGCGGTACCACGACGACGGCCGCTTCGTGATGGCGGGCGCCCACGAAGAGGCCCTCGTCTGGCGCGCGGCGACGGGTCGCTGCGAGCGGCTGTGGGTCGGGGGGACGTGGCTCGGCATGGTCGAGGACATCACGTCGGAGACGGTCGAGAAGTCGTTCGACCTGGCCGAGGACGACCTCCTCGTCCTCTACACCGACGGTCTGACGGAGGCGGCCAACGGCGCCGGCGAGCAGCTCGGGCTGGACCGGCTCTCGGCGGCGGTCGAGAAGGTCGCGCGCGCGCCGGTCGAGGAGGTGTGCGACTACCTCGTCGCGCTCGCGACGAAGTGGGCGGGCGGCCGGCAGGAGGACGATCTCACGGTGGTGGTCCTTCGCCACGTCGGGCTCGCCCGGCAAGCAGCGGCCTGAGGCAGGCCGGGCGGCGTGAACGGCAACGACGCCCTGGCGTTCCTCGACGCCGTCCTCACGTCGGCGTCGCTCGTGTCCATGCTGCGCGGCTACGCCGCCATCCGCCGGCGCGAGACGAAGCGCCACCGCCGATGCATGCTCATGGCGCTCGCCTGCGCGGCGGCGTTCACGGTGTCTTTCGTCGCGCGCTACGTGATGTTCGGCCGCACTCCGTTCGAGCTCGGAGGCGCCGTTCGGGTCTTCTACCTCGTCGTCTGGTTCTCCCACGAACCCATCGCCGTCGTCAGCGTTCCGCTCGTCATCGCGGCCGGCGTGCTCGGGCTGCGCGGCTCCTTCGAGGCGCACCGCGAGGTGGCGCGGATGGCGCTTCCGGTGTGGGTCTACGCATCGGCCACCGGCGTCCTGATCTACCTGCTCGTGTACGTGCTGCGCTGAGACGAGGCACGGCTCGCCTAGCGCTCGTACGCCTCGATCTCGTACACCCGTGCGGCGGGATACTGCGGATCGGTTTGCGGTGCCGTGATGTCCATCCTCAGGTACTGCGCCGACACCGGCGCGAAGCGGTGAATCGTGACCGAGCGCGTGTTGCCCTTGACGGTGGCGACCGGGGCGTAGGTCTTGCCGTCGGTGCTGGCGCTCAGCGTGAAGTCCTTCGTGTTCCACCCGGCGTTCTCGCCGCCCGCGCCCGCGTGGCGCACGATGATGCGGCTCACGGTGGCCTCGGCCCCGAGGTCGACGACGATCCAGTACGCGCCGTTCGTCGCGCCGGCGCACCACTTGGTCGCCGTCGATCCATCGTCCCCCTGCGCCGCCGTCTGATCGGTCGCGCACGTCCCGTTGGCCGTCGCGCTCTTGTGGAGGGCGAGGTTCGTCGCCGGGGCGTTCCACGGGATGGCGGCGTTCAGGGCGTCGAGCGCCGACGACTGGCGCGAGGCGTCCACGGCGTCGAGAGCCTGGCTCCAGCTCAGGCCGAGGTCGTCCTTCGCGTTGCGGGCCGCGTTCCACACCCAGTCTGCGTTCTTCGTGATGAACGCGACGTCGCGCGCCGTGCTCGTCGCCTTCGCGAGCTCGAACAGGTGGCGCATGAAGATGCCCTTGAACTGCGTACCGTCGCCGCCGCAGGACGGCTCGCACGGTTCGTGAAGGACGCCCACGTCGTCGACGAGCTTGCCCATCGCCGCGTCGGCGATCGCCTGCGCGCGCGTGAGCAGCGACGGATCGTGATTGGACGCCGCGAGATCGACCAGCCCTCCGATGAGCACGCCCTGGTTGTAGGTCCACGTGGCGCCAGCGTTGTTCTTGCACGCGGAGGTCAGCCCATCGTTGACGAGATTCTGGGCGTTGATCATCCCGGACGCGTCGAACCATTTCCACTCGCGGTCGGCCCAGTCGATGAAGCTTCCCGCGCCGCCGTCGCCGGGGGTGCGGGCGTGCAGGCGCACCGCGACCTCGAGGAACAGCTCGTTCGGGATCGCGTTCTTGTACGAGCGAGCCTTGCTCCACCACAGGCCGCCGCCACACGTGGAGTCCCAGCCGGTCGTCAGGTCGGCGAAGATCGTCTTCGCCATCGAGAGGTACTTCGTGTCCTTGGTCAGGTCGTAGGCGTCGATCCAGGCGAGCGCCCACCAGCCCTCGTCGTCGTAGTACTGGTTGATGAAGTTGCTGCCGGAGTTCTTCGCGAGCGTCGTGCACAGGTCCGACGCGTACGCCATCGATCCGGTCCGGGCCATCGTGTCGACGAGCGCGGTGATCGCGTTCGCCGAGTTCCACCAACCCGTCGAGGGGAAGAGGCCAGTCGAGGGATCGTAGAGAGCCTGCAGCGCGTCGGCAGCTCCCTTCGCGTAGCTCTCGAAGTCGCCCGCGGGACCGAGGTCGGGAGGAGGCTGCGAGGGCGCGTCGGTCGCGGCGTCCTTCGGCGGCGGCGCCGGAGCGTCGTCAGCCCCGGTCGGTGCGTCGCGTGAGCCGGGCCCGTCGATCCCGGCATCGGTGGTCGGCGCGGGCTCCGCATCGGGCTCGGCGCCCGGCGAGCCCGTGCTGGAGCCGGCGCCGCCGGAGCAACCGAGGGCCGACGCGGCGACGAAGAGAAGGGGGACCGCGAGCGATCGCACGCCGAGGGCCTGAGCACGCATCGTGCCCGCGCTGGAACCGCCGAATCGCGCGCAATCCGGGTCCGCTGCACGTCGCAGTCGCGAGCGTCCGCGAGAAACTCGCGAATCCACGGCGACCGTGCGCCGGGGTGGTGCACGAAAGAACCATGGTCTCCGGATGCGTCAGAGGCTTCCGTCGCTGCATGGCAGATGCATGACGAAGGTCGACCCTTCGCCCGGCTGGCTGGTGACGTGGATCGTGCCGCCGTGGCTCTCGACGATGGCCCTGGCGATGTACAGCCCGAGCCCCAGCCCACCGAAGTGTTCCCTCGGCACGGCGCGCTCGAAGGGCTGAAAGATCGCGCATAGTCGGTCGGCGGGGATGCCGATGCCGTGGTCACGGACGACGAGATGCGCCGCGTCGCCCTCGTCTCGCATCGTCACTTCGATCGGAGCGCCGTTCCCGAACTTGACCGCGTTGTCGAGCAAGACGTCGACGGCTTTCTCGATGCAGCGCTCGTCCCAGGATCCCGTGGCTTGATCGGGCAGCTCGAGCGCGATGGCGCTGCCAGCGGTCCGCGCTCGCGGGCGGAAGTGCTCCACGCGCGCTCCCACGAGCTTCGCCAGATCACACGGGGCTCGTGAAACGGTGAGCCCCTGCGCGCGGATGGTCAGGGCGTCGATCATGTGCTCGACGAGAGCCTTGAACCGCCGGACGTCACCCGAGACCGCCTCGCCTCGTGCGATTTCCTCCACGTCTCCGCGGCGACGGGCGGCGCGCAGCTGGTGCTCGGTTCGCAGGACGAGCGCCGTCAACGGCGTGCGCAGCTCGTGCGCCGTCACGGCGAGCAGCTCGTCGCGCGCGTTCACGGCTTCGCGCACGACCTCGTAGAGCCGTGCGTTCTCCATCGCGGATGCCATGTGGTCCGCAATGTCCTCGGCGAAGGCCAGATCCGCCGTGGCGAAGGTGCGGTCCGACGCTGCGAAGACCACGGCTCCGAAGGTCTTGCGGCCGACCTTCAGGGGCACTGCGATCGCGGAACGTACCTCGAACTGCCGGAGCGACTCCCGCGCCGGGGATCGAACCTCGTAGCGGTCCAGCGTAGCGTCATCGAGTTCCGGGATGAAGAGCGACTGACCCTGCCGGACGACGCGTGCCGCGAAGCTCGGGGCCCTCAAGGCGATGCCGCCGAGGTAAGCCTCGAGAAGCGCGTTCTTCTCCGGGTCTCGGTGTCTGGACGCCCTTGGCTCGAGAGCTCCGTCGCGGTCCAGCATCCAGACGACCGCGAGCGTCGCGAACTGCGGCACCACCATGGACACGGCACGCGTCGCAATCTCGCGCGCGTCGAGCGACGCGAGCCCTCTTCCCAGCGCATCCAGGAGCGCGATCCGGTGCGCGGCCGCCTCGGCCGACGTATGGGCTCGCGCCGCAAGCGCGGTCGCGACGGTCTGGCCCATCACTATCGCCAGCTCCTCCTCTCTCTGCGTCCAGTGCCTCACGCCACCGACGTGCTCGTGGCACAGGACGCCGCGGAGGGAACCCTCGACCCAGACCGGCACGTCCAGCATCGACGCGATTCCGCGCGAGGCGCAGTACTCGCGCAGTCCCAAAGACCGCGGGTCCGCCTGCACGTCGGTGATGCTCAGGACGGTGGCCGCTCGCAACGCGGCGAAGTACTCCGGGATGTCCGCCGCGAAGAGGGTGGCGCCGTGCTCGTGAGAGCTCAGGCTCGCCACGTATCCCTCCTCGCAGTGAATGCTCGCGGTCGCGTGGGACAATGCCCAGAAGCTGACGCGTTCGACCCGGAGCGTCTGCGCGTCGAACTGGACGATGCGCGCGATGGATGCGCTCCAGTTCCTGCCGATGCTTCGCGAAAGGGCCAGGAGCGGCCGCCCCAGTCCGGGTCGACGGCTGGGGCGACGGTGCCTCACGGCTCGCATGGCACCTGCGATGCAGGCGCGCGATGTGCCAACCCCGCTACTGAGGCGTGAGCTTCGCGAGGTCCTCGATGCCGAGGCTGCGCTCGATCGCATCCACCTGCGCGACCATCTTCTGGAAGCCGCCTTCGCCGAAGAGTTGCGTCTCTTTCCGCTCGAACTCCTCTCCCAGCGCGTCGTACTCGTGCCAGCTCACGATCTCGTGCAGGGCGGGAAAAAGGACCGTGTCCTCCCGCGCGGCGTGCGCCCGGTACATGCGCACGAACTCGCGCAGTCGTTCGGCGAAGGCCCTGCGCGCCGAAGGGTCGCGGAGGATGGCCGGCGTGACGGCCTGCACCTGCTTGGTGATGCACCGCCCGGCCTGGTGCTGCCGTGCGAGCAGCTGCGTGAGCTCCACGAGCTTCCCCGCCTTCTGAAAGCGCGGGAACACGAAGTCCTCCTCGAGCTTCTCGTGATAGTCCTCGATGAACCGGCTGACGACGTCGGCCGATTTCGTCAACGCGTCCAGCGGCATGTCGGCGCCCGCGTCGAGCCGGCGGATGCACTCGTCGTAGACCAGCAGGACGCGGCGGAGCACGCCGTGCTCGCGCATCAGATCCTCGACCGGTAGGACCTCGTTCTCCTTCTCGCAGGCCGTCTCGGAAGTGCCCTGCTTCTCGGGGCTCCCCATCCGACCATCGTTGCGCCGACAACCGGCGAGGCCGCCGACGGCGACCGTGGCGCTCGCCAGCCCCGCCAGCCCGAGCAGCGTGCGACGTGAAGGTTCCATGCGTGAACACGTAGGCGCCACGCTCGCGATCGCAAGGTGCCCGTAGCGGACACGCGCGCTGTTAGGCTGCGCACACGTGACGGCTCGTTCTTGTGCCAGGGTGGGCATCGTCGTCCTGGGCGTCGTGCTGGCTGCCGGCGAGACGATGGCCCACGCACAGGACGAGGACATCGAGCACACCGTCATCGTCGGCGTCGGGGGTGCGGGCGAGCTGGAGCTCGGCGACGGTTCAGTCCACCCCGGCGCAAATGTGATGGTGGAGCTCGATGCCGTCGAGAACTGGCTCGAGCTGGAGCTCGGCGGGTCCATCCTGGCCGCCGACCGCGGCATCGAGGTTCCCATCGACCTCCTGATGAAGAAGCCCTTCAAGCTGTCTCGCAGGGCCGAGTTCATGATCGGCCTCGGGCCGGCGGTCGTGGCCGTGTCGACCCCTTCGACCAAGGGCACCTACTTTGGGGGAGAGTTTGCCCTCGACTTCATGTTCTGGCCTTGGGGGCGTCGCGTCGGCCTGTGGGTGGAACCTGAATACGATGTCGTCTTCCGCGACAAGCCGTCGTCAGGCATCGGCACCACCGGGGGCATCCTCTTCGGCTGGTAGGCGCGTTCGCGCGTCGGGTCGGTGTGATAGACCTCGGCGCCGGGAGGGTCGCCCATGTCCGCCAGGCGGGTGTTGATCACGGGGGCGACGTCCGGCATCGGGCGAGAGGCGGCGTTCCAGATGGCCGCGCAGGGGGCCTCGCTGATCCTGGTCGCGCGCGACGAGGCGCGGGGAGGGGCCGTCGCTTCCGAGATCGCGAAGCGGACCGGGGGCGCGGCGCCTCTCGTCGTGAAGGGCGACATGTCCGACGCCGCTTCGATCCGCGGGTGCGCGGCGGCGGTGCGTCGCGAGGTCGACCGGCTGGACGTGCTCGTCAACAACGCGGGGATCCAGCCGCTCGCGCGCCGAGAGACCCGCGACGGCGTCGAGCAGGTGTTCGCGACGAACGTGCTCGGGTACCACGCACTCACGCAGGAGCTGCTGCCACTGCTCGAACGCGGCGAACGAGCGCGCGTCGTGACCGTGGCGTCGACCTACGCGGGATGGCTCGACTTCGACGATCTCGAGTTCAAGCGCCGCCCCTGGGACCGCATCAAGGCGTACAAGCAATCGAAGCAGGCGAACCGTATCTGGACATGGGCGCTGGCGCGGCGCCTGGGCGACAAGCAGATCACCGCGAACGCCATGAGTCCGGGACTGGTCGACACCGGTCTCTATCGCGACTTGAAGGGGGTGCCGCGCGCCTTCATGACCCTCCTCGCGAAGCTCTTCGGCCGGAGCGTGGCCAAGGGGGCCGACACCGTCACGTGGCTCGCGCTCGGCGCGGACGTGGAGGGCAAGTCGGGAATCTTCTGGGTCGATCGCAAAGAGACTCCCTGCCAGTTCCGCGGCGAGAAGGACGAGGAGCGAATGTGGTTCGTGTGCGAGGAGTACGTCGCCAGGCGCCGCTAGCGTGTAACTTCCGGCGCGCTCCGGCCATGTTAGGGCATGTCCGCAAGCGATCCGGGACAGGGCAGTGGCGTCAATACAGGAGTGGCCGTCATCGGCTTCTTCCTCTGCTTCCTCGCGGGCGCAGCCGTCACGTGGGGCTACTTCCAGCATCGCATCCACGACGGTGAGATCGGCGCCGACACCTCCTCCGGCGAGAGCGCCGGCGCGTGGGAGGACACGGATTCGCCGATTCCCGTCTCGAGCAAGGACCCGATGTGGGGCAAGAAGGACGCTCCGGTCACCATCGTCGAGTGGAGCGACTTCCAGTGTCCGTTCTGCTCGCGCGTCGAGCCGACGATCCAGCAGATCAAGGACGCGTACGGGCCGGACAAGGTCCGCATCTTCTGGAAGAACAACCCGCTGCCATTCCACCAGAATGCCAAGCCGGCCGCCGAGGCCGCGCAGGGCGCCTTCGCGCTGGGGGGGAACGACGCCTTCTGGAAGTGGCACGACACGGCGTTCAAGAACCAGCAGGCGCTCGGCGCGGACAGCTACGTGAAGTGGGCGCAGGGCGCGGGGATCAAGGACGTCGCCGCGTACAAGGCGGGCCTCGACGGCCACAAGTGGGCCGACAAGGTCGACAAGGACACGAACGAAGGCAAGCCCGCCGGCGTGTCCGGCACTCCGGCCTTCTTCGTCAACGGAGTGTTCATCAACGGCGCGGTGCCGTTCGACAACTTCAAGAAGACGGTCGACCAGGAGCTGCAGAAGGCCCAGGCGAAGATCGCCGCCGGCACGCCGAAGTCGCGCATCTACGCCGAGATGACGAGGGAGAACAAGAAGAGCGCCCCGCCTGCCGCCCAGGACGAGAGCAAGGGGGAGGACACGACGACGGTGTTCAAGGTGCCCGTCGACAAGGGCCCGGTCCTCGGCAACCCGAACGCGCTCGTGACCATCGTGGAGTGGAGCGACTTCCAGTGCCCCTTCTGCTCGAAGGTCGAGCCGGTGCTCAAGGCGATCCGCGACAAGTACGGCGACAAGGTTCGCCTCGTCTGGAGGAACGAGCCCCTGCCCTTCCACAACCGCGCCGAGCCGTGTGCCGAGGCGGCGATGGAGGTGCGCGCCGAGAAAGGCGACAAGGGCTTCTGGGCTATGCACGACGCGCTGTTCGCCAACCAGAAGTCGCAGGCCGACGACGACCTCGTGAAGTACGCGACCGACGTGGGCGCGAGCGGGGACAAGGTGCGCGACGCCATCGCGAATCACACGCACAAGAAGGAGATCGACGCCGACAACGAGATGGCCACGGACTACCAGGCGCAGGGCACGCCAAACTTCTTCATCAACGGACGTCACCTCGTCGGGATGGCGCCCGAGGAGAAGTTCGACAAGATCATCGACGAGGAGATCACCAAGGCGCAGGCCCTCATCGCGAAGGGCATCCGGCCGGGCGACGTCTACGACGCGCTGACGAAGGACGGAAAGGGTCCCCCTCCGCCCGAGATGAAGGATGTTCCCGCGAACCTGCCGGCCAACGATCCGGCGCGCGGCAACGTGCACGCGAAGGTCACCGTCCACGAGTGGAGCGACTTCCAGTGCCCGTTCTGCGGCCGCGTCGAGCCCGTCGTCGCGCAGGTGATGAAGGACTACGGCGACAGGATCAAGTTCGTCTGGCACGACCTCCCGCTGGCGATGCATGCGGATGCGCCGCTCGCGGCGCAGGCGGGCCGCGAGGCGTTCGCGCAGAAGGGACCGTCGGCGTTCTGGTCGCTCCACGACAAGCTGTTCTCGGACCAGCAGCACATCAAGCGGGACGATCTGGACGGCTACGCCAGGGGCATGAACCTCGACATGGACCGCTGGAAGGCGGCCCTCGACGGCAGCACGCACAGCGCCGAGATCGACGCGGACAAGACCGCGGCGAGCTCCGACAGCATCAGCGGGACGCCGGCCTTCCTCGTCGTCCCCGGCGGTGCGAAGCAGGGTTACTTCATCAACGGCATGAAGGACTACGGCACCTTCCGCAAGCTGCTCGACCGCGCGCTCGCCGAGTCGAAGTGAGTGCTCCCCTCATTGCGGACACGCGGAGCTCGGCGTCACGACGGCGCCCATCGAGGTGGAGCCCGTCGTGCTGCGCTTGTTGCCGAGCAAGTCGGTGCTGATGCCGCTCTCGCCCATGCCGCCACAGACGACCTGGGCGTACTGGCTGAGGACCGCCCAGTCCGCGAAGGTCCCGCCATCCACCCCGCCATCCGCGGCGGGCGGCGAGAAGATGTTGGCGCCGTCGTTGGTCCATGCCCCGAAGACGGACGCGAGGCACGTCGTGGCCGGCGTGCTCGGACAGCTCGGGTCCGCCACGCAGCCGGCGCCCGAGCAAGCGACGCCGTTGGCGGAGTCGCCGATCTGGACGTCGCCCGTGCAGTTCATGCCCAATTGCGGGCAAATGTTGAGGAGCCCTCCCAAGTCGGAAGCCGTGAACGTCGCTGACCCCGCCTTGCACGTGTAATACGTGCCGAGGTTCGCGAATCCGGTGTGGTCGAGGTTCGCGATCGAGGAGCAGGTCCCCGTCTGGACTCCGGTGCTTCCCCCGGCATTGCCGGAGCCCAGAAGAAGATCGTTGCGGATCGACGCACCGGTCGTCTGGCCCAGGTCGATGGCTGCCCCCCCCTGGCCGACGTAGATGGTGCTATCGACAATGGCCGGTGCCGTCGTCTGATCGAGAGCGACGGCGTCGGCGTAAAGAGCTGGCGCGATCCCGGCGTGGATCTCCGAGTTGGCGATGGTCAGCGGTCCACTCGTCCCTTGGACCAGCACCCCGAACGACGCCGACTGCGTGTTGTCGCCACCGTAGATGCGATTGGCGGTCAGCGTCACGGTTCCCCCGTGCTGGATGTTGACGCCGCAGGTCTGCGTCGCGGCCGTTCCTCCGAGGATGACGCTGGACTCGATGGTGACGCTGGCCCCCCCGTCGACGAGGATGCCATTGGACGAGGCGGGCACGGCCATCCCTGCATCGAACGGCTCCTCGGCGTCGCTCCCGTAAACGAGGACGCCGGCGATGGGATTGCTCAGCGTGATCGTGCCGTGGAGGTGGATTCCGACCGCCCCGAACGCCCCGACGCCCGAACCGCCGGTCACGACGTCCTGGCGGATGGTCGGGTTGCCCGACAGCTCGACGCCGATGCCCGCGCTCCCGGTGGGCCCGCTCCCCGAACCTGCGTGAATGACGCAGTTCGTGATCTCCGGCGTGGCACCGTCGGCCACGCGTACGCCGACCGACCCCCAGCTGTCGCTCGATGCGGCCGTTCCACCGCCTCCGGTGATGACGTCGTTCGAGAGGACAGGGCTGACGCTGCCGGTGACGTCGACGCCAACCGACATCGACGTCGACGCCGATCCGCCGTTGATGGTGAAGCCGTCGATGACGGTCTTGCTCGAGATGGTGCTGCCTGTTCCGGAGAGCGCCACGAACAGGGTCGCGCTCTGCGAGGCTGGAGCCCCATTGTTCACCACCGTCGGGTACATCGATGGGTTGCGCGTCTGGAACGTGCAGTCCCAGCCGCCGAGGAGCCGGACGTCTCTGCCGATGGCAAGGAGGTTCTCGGTGTACGGCGTGCTCGTGGTCCCGGCCCGCGCCGCGCACACGTTCACCGTCGGGACTCCAGGCAGCGTGGCCGCGAGGATCAGGCCGGCGGCGAGGGTCTTCTTCGGTTGGCTCGGATCGAGACCGGAGTTCGTGTCCGCGCCGTTCACGGAGACGTAGGCCGTCGACCCTGTCGAGGCCTCTGCGTCCATGGCGTCGCCGACCTTCGGCAAATCGGACGGAGCATCGTGCGCGCCGCTGTCACCGTCGTCGCCGGCGTCCATGGTCGTATCCGCCTCGCCATCCGCGGCGCCGCTGTCGGTGTCGAGCACGCCGGACTCGACGCCCAGGATGGACGCACACGCGGTGGCCCCTGAGACCACTGCGAGCGCGACGACCGACGCGGCCCATCGCCTCATCTGCCCCTTCGTATCATCGAGCATCGTCGCTGGGCAGATGCCTGGACGCGCTGCCGTGCGGACGACTAGGATTGATGGGGATCTATGCTCGCGCGCGGCGTCCGAGGAGCATCGTGAACGCGGAGGCGCGCGCGCCCGTCGCGCCGGGGGACGTCCTCGCCGGCAAGTACCGCGTCGAGCGCGTGCTCGGTGCCGGCGCCATGGGCGTGGTCGTCGCGGCGATGCACATGCAGCTCGATCAGCGCGTGGCGATCAAGTTCCTGCTCCCCGACGCGCTCACAAGCGAGATGGCCGTGGGCCGATTCTCGCGCGAGGCGAAGGCGGCGGCGCGCATCCGCAGCGAGCACGTCGTGCGCGTGCTCGACGTCTCGACCCTCGAGGGCGGCGAGCCCTTCATGGTCATGGAGTACCTGGAGGGCACGGACCTGCTGCAGCTCCTCGGCCAGCGTGGCGCGCTTCCCGTCGAAGAGGCCGTCGACTACGTCCTGCAGGCCCTCGAGGCGCTGTGCGAGGCGCACCTGGCGGGGATCGTTCATCGCGACCTCAAGCCGTCGAACATGTTCCTCGCACGGCGCGCGGACGGATCGCCCGTCGTGAAGATCCTCGACTTCGGGATCTCCAAGATCGCGACGCTCGAGCAGCAGGCGATGACGACCACGCAGGCGATGCTCGGCTCGCCGATGTACATGGCCCCCGAGCAGATGCGCGCGACCAAGAGCGTCGATCGGCGCGCCGACATCTGGTCGATGGGGGTCATCATCTATCAGCTCCTGACGGCGCGGCTGCCGTTCGTGGCGGAGACGATGGCGCAACTCATCTCCACCGTGATGTTCGACCCGACGCCGCGCCCGAGCGCGGTCCGCCCCGACCTGCCACCGGGGATGGACGACGTGGTGGTGCGATGCCTCGAGAAGGAGGCCGACCGGCGATATGCGAACGTGGGCGAGCTGACCGCCGCGCTCGCACCGTTCGCGCCGCCCGCCTCGCATGTCTCCATCGATCGTGTGCAGCGCATGCTTCGCGGGGCGGGCGCGGAGCTCCCGGCGGCCGCGGCTTCGGGGGTGAACACTCCGGTCCCGGGCGTGCTGCCCGCGTTCGTTTCGAGCGAACCCGTCGCCCAGGCCTGGCAGGCGACGAACGGCAAGTCGAAGGCCGACGGACGGCGCGCGCGCCTCGTCATGGCCGGCGCCATCGGGGCAGTCTCCGTCGCAGCGGTGACCGGGGCCTTCCTGGTCGGCCGGCACCAATCGCCGACGGCGGAGCCCCCGACGTCTGCGGGGGCGGCGGCCCTGACGGCGACGGCGACGTACTCCACTCCGCCCGTCGAGGCGATGCCCTCTGCAACCCTCGCCCCCGAGCCCTCGGAGACACCGACGGCACCGGCCGCCTCGGCATCGGCCCCCGCGGCGAGCAGCTCGGCGCAGGTCGTGGTCCCCTCCCGGCCTCGCCCGACCTCCCCTCCGGCGCGCCCGTCCTCCCCGCCCCCCACCTCGACGTCCGACTTCGGGGGACGTCATTGAGGAGCCCCATGCGCCGCCGCTTCCGTGTCGTCGTCGTCGCGCTCTCGGCTTGCGCGTCGGCCCTCTCCTTCTCCCCGACCGCACGCGCACAGTCCGCCGCCGACAAGGCAGCCGCGCAGACCCTCTTCGACGACGCGCAGAAGGCCGCCGCGTCGGGTGACTGGGCGTCCGCGTGCCCGAAGTACGCCGAGAGCAATCGCCTCGACCCCGGCATCGGCGTGAAGCTGTACCTGGCCGACTGCTACGAGCACGTCGGCAAGACGGCGAGCGCGTGGGCCATGTTCGCCGAGGCCGAGGAATACGCGCACAAGGAGGGAGACGCGCGCGTGGCGGCTGCCAAGCGGCGCGAGGACAACCTCGCGCCGCGTCTCGTGCGCCTCGTCATCGCCGTTCCCGACACCCGAGCGCAGGGCATGGACGTGCGCCGCGACGGCGAGGAAGTCGGGGCCGCCCAGTGGGGGATCCCCGTTCCGATCGATCCGGGCGCGCATACGATCGCGGTCACCGCGCCCGGGAAGCGCGCGTGGAGCACGACCGTCCAGGCGACCGAGGGACAAGGCACCGTGCGCGTCGACGTGCCGACGCTCGAGGATGAAGCGGCACAGCCCTCGGCGGCGCCCCCCGCAGGCGTGAGCGCGGAAGCGACCCCCGCGCCGGCCGCGAGCACGGCCGGCCCGTGGTCGACTCAGCGCATCGTGGCGCTCGTCGTGGGCGGCGCCGGCATCGTGGGGATCGGGATCGGAACGGGCTTCGGGCTCGTCGCCAAGTCGAAGCTCGATCAGTCCAACGACGGTCACTGCCACGGCGCCAACCTCTGCGACGCGACGGGCGTGCAGCTTCGCTCCGATTCGCTGTCGGCGGCGCTCGTCTCGACCATCGCCTTCTCCGTCGGCCTGGCGGCCGTCGCCGGCGGCGTCGTTCTGTGGCTGACGGCGCCCAAGGCGGAGCAGGCGTCGCCGAGCGTGGGCCTCTCGCCCCTCGTGACCGACCGGCTCGGCGGCCTCTCGCTCCACGGCGCCTTCTGAGCGCCTAGCGTGACGCGGAAGGGACGACCGGACCCGAGCGCGGTTTGCTGGGAGTCCGCGACCGACCCGGCCCCGCATCGAGGGTCGGCCTGCCGCTCGTCCCAGCGTCCACCACGGCGCTGACGGCCGGCGCGCTTGCGCTGGGATACGCCGGGGCGCCGAGGATGCGCGTTCGAACGAAAAGGGCTGCACCCGCGCCGACGCACACGAGCAAGGCGAGCCCCAGGAACAGCGCACCCCTGCGCTTGGGGATACGGATCGATTCGTCCAGACCGTAGACCGGCGCGGGCTCGAGATGCCGCGCGCTCAGCTCCACGATCGACGGTTCTTTCACCGGAGCCGCCTTCTGCTCCGACAGCTCCGCCAGCGCGCGACGCACGTCTGCCTGCATCGCGGCCGCGTTCTCGTAGCGGTCCTCGCGCCGGAACTGGAGCGCCCTGTCGATGACGCGCGCGAAGGGAGCGCTCGCGCCGGGAGCGACCGAGCGCAGGGGCGGCGCCGGTGCCTTCGCCATAAGCTGCACGAGCTCGATGGCATCGTCGGCTTCGTGAATGCGCCGCCCGGTGCGCAGCCTGAAGCCCGTCGCCGCAAGCGCGAACAGATCGGTGCGCCCGTCGATCTCGTCGAGGCGGCCCGCCGCCTGCTCCGGCGCCATGAACGACGGCGTTCCGAGCGCCATGCCGTACGACGTGATGGCCGCCTGGTCGAGCAAGCGTGCCATGCCGAAATCGAGGACCTTGATGCGCGCGCGGTCACCGCTCTCCTCGAAGAAGAGGTTCTCGGGCTTCAGGTCCCGGTGCACGACTCCCGCCTCGTGCGCCGCGCGGAGCACATCGAGCACTCCGTCAGCCATCTCGAGGAAGTCCCGCTCGCCGATGGTCGTCCCGCACTCGATCCTGTCCTGGAGCGACTGTCCCTCGAGCAGCTCCATCACGAGATACACCGTGCCCGCGTCGGGTCCGCTCGCGACCACGTCGTCGTCCAGCACCTTCACCACGCCGGGGTGCGCGACCTTGTTCGACGCGTAGCCCTCGCGGCGAAAGCGCTCGCGCACCTCCTTGTGACGCGAGTACTCGGGGTGCAGGATCTTCACCGCTGCCCGAGCGCCGTTGCGGTGGCGCGCTGCGTACACGGCCCCCATGCCGCCGATGCCGAGAAGGCGCACCAGCGTCCACTTTTCGTTGAGGACGGTGCCTTCGCGGGCGAGTGCGTCCTGGTCCGAGGTCTGGCTCGCGGGCATGGGTCGCCCCCTGCATCAGGGTACGCAAGGAGCGGTCTGCAGGCGCGATCTTCCTGTTCAGGCAGGTCGCGCCAGGTACTCGGCGAGCTTCTCGCCCGTGATGCCGAAGCTCCGGAGGAGCGCCCGCAGCGTGGCCGCACGAATGGTCGCGCGGAGGTGGAGCCGGGCCACTTCCACCCCGTCGCGGAACAGCGAGACGTGCTCTGGGTCCGCCAGGCGAGCCTCGAAACCGGCGTACTGGAGCGCACGGGCGATCTCGGCGCCCGTCATGGCGGGGGCGCCTTCCCACACGGCCAAGTCCAACTGCGCGCGGTTTCCCCAGGCCACCGGACCGAGGGCCGGATCAAGCAGGTGTCGTGCCGAGGCTCTGCGCGCGGTCAATCGCGGTCGCCGTCGGCGCGGAGGGTATGTGAGGCCACGTGGCGCAACGCCACGCGTGACGATCGCGCAAGCGGGGCCAACGATTCGCAGCGCCGAGGTAACTTGAGGAACGGTCGACGATGCGCCCAGGGAGACGGCTTGCCGCGTGGACGACGTTCCTGCTCCTCGGCGCATGCTCGTCGTCGGGCGACTCCGGATCGCCGGGGACGACCGACGCCGGCGCGGATGCGACGGACGCAGCGATGCCCGACGCGATGATGCCGCCGAAGGACGCCGGCTCGACCATGGACGCATCACGCGATGCCGGCGGGGATTCGGGCAAAGCGGACGCGACGTCGCCGTGCATGCCGCTTCGGCACTTCACCTTCACGTCGACCGCGGTCGTCCCTCTCGGCTGCGACGCCAACGCGCCGGCGACGATTCTCGATGTGCCCGTCCCCGCGACCGGGAGAGCGCTGGGGCGCGCGACGTTCTCGGTCCAGCACACCGGCGCGAACAGCGTCACGCACTTCTGGAACGTGCAGGTGCACGTGGGATCGGCGAAGGACCCCTACGGCCTGGGCGACGACGTCTGCCCGGGGACGACGTCGGCGCGCGAGAACCTCGGGTTCGGCGTGCTCTCGGCGCAGGCCGGCAGCGCGAGTGTGGTCGGATACTCCGGAGCCGCTCCCTGCACGCCCGGCACGCTGCAGGTGCTCGCAGGGGCGACGCTCGAGATCTGGGTGGAAGACCCGGCGCCCGCGTGCGCGGGCGGGGATCTGGCGTTCGCGAGCTACTACGACGCCGAGGGGTTCACCACCGAGTACGACTGGACGACGAGCTTCACCCAGCTGCCCGGCGTGACGGCATCGCTCGCGACCACGGGAGCGAGCGAGACGATGCGGGTGCTCGGCGTGGTCGAGGGCAGCCCCCACCTCGATCCCAACACGACCTGCGGGTCGGAGGTCTCCACGATCGACCTCGAGACGGCGCTCGACGGCCAGCCCATGGAGTACGTGCGCGAGGTGGTCCCCGCGTCGCAGGGCATGGGGCACCGCGTTCTCTTCACCTCCGGCGACACCAACGAGCTCCGGGCCGTCACGCCGGGAATGCACGCTGCGTCGCTCCTCGTGGCGAGCGACTTCGTCGTATCCGGTCAGCCCGTCACGACCGGAGGATGCTGCGGAGACGGCGAGGTCGCGCTGCTACGCATGCGGTGAGGACCCTCGGACCCCGGCTCGCCCGCCGGTTTGACGAAAACTGACGCACAGCGATGGTGCGGCTCGCGCCGCGATTGACGGCACCGGTCGTCGGGCGTGTACTGCCGCCACGGCGCCATGCGAATTCCTGGAGCTTCGTGGCTCGCCGTGTTCCAGATCTTCGCGATCATCGCGTCGTTCCAGCTCTCCAGCGTCGGGCACTTCGCTCGAGACCTCGCGCAGCTCGTCACGGTCGGACACCACCAGCACGACGACGACGATGACGAGAGCGTCCCGGGACACGAGTGCCCGGCGGGCTGCCCCAACTGCCATCACGTGCACTCGAGCGGCGCGGGTCTGCCCGGCGCCTCCGTGACGTCGGTGCTCGGTCCCGTACCTGTTGCGGCACCGTGCCGTTCCGACGTCGACGACCTGGCTCCCCCGAGCCCGCAGCTCCCTTCGGTCTACCGCCCACCGCGAGCCTGACGTCCGCTGCCAAACCGTGACGCTTTCGAGGCCTCTCGCGACGCGAGGAGGAGGACATGAGTACGTGGATGGGATGCCGAGGCGCGGCCGTGGCGGCCGCTGCGCTCGGCGTGCTGGTGTCGAGAAGAGCGTGGGCACATCACGAGGCGCTGTTCGGGCCTCAGTCGTCTCTCGCCGTGGAGTCCGAAGGATTCGTGAGCCTGCAGGCCCACGAGCACGTCTTCGGCGTGGGCGACAGCTACGACCAGGAGACGGCGTACATCGTGAGCGCCGGAGTCAGCCCGCTCCGGCACATCCCGTGGTCGGTCGCGATCGTACAGAGCTTCACGTACGAGAACGCCCGCACGCCGCAGGGCAACCAGACCGGACCGCTGAGCTCTTGCGGCGGATGCGTCGCGCGCGAGAACGTGCTGCTCAGCACCTCCTACCGCTTCGACTTCACGGGACTGCAGCGCGCGACGGGCAAGGACGGCAACTTCGCGCTGCTGAGCGTCGCCTTCGAACCGCCGACGGGCGAGAAGGACTACGCCCCCTTCCACGGGCCCATGAACTACATCTTCGCGGCGATGGCCGGCTTCGAATGGAGCCAGCTCGCGGCCGTGGGGCTCGGCTACTACCGCCTGAACCCGAGCGACGACACGGGCTCCAAGAAGGGCAACAACTGGCTGGCCGGCGTGGGATTCGCCTACACCCCCGTCGACGAGCGCGCGCGCATGCTCAGCCTGCAGCTTGGGTTCGCGGCAGAGGTACACGACCCCGACGTCGTCGCCGGGGCGAACCTCGTCAGCGGAGGCTGGGAGCTCTTCGTCAGCCCGACGGTGGTGTGGATGCCCGCCGCACGGACGCGCTTCTTCATGTACGTGTCCCTGCCGGTCGCCCAGGACTACCGGGCCGACTACCAGGTCGACCAGTGGCGGGCCGGGCTCGGTGTGATCTACTCCTTCGATCGCGCCCCCGAGCCCCCGGCTCTCGTGGCGCCCGCGGACCGGGACTAGAGGCGTCATGGAAGCGCACAGAGACCACGGTCATCACCATCACGATCACGATCACGACCACGATCACGATCACGCGCCGCCGGCCGACTTTGGGCGGGCGTTTCTCGTCGGCATGGCGTTGAACCTCGCGTTCGTCGCCGTCGAGATC
This sequence comes from Polyangiaceae bacterium, assembly GCA_036393165.1. Classification (GTDB taxonomy): domain Bacteria; phylum Myxococcota_A; class Polyangia; order Polyangiales; family Polyangiaceae; genus Palsa-1150. Next base: position 39,022 of record DASVWO010000500.1, read on the forward strand.
GGCTACGGCATCGTCGCCCACTCGATGGCGCTGCTCGCCGACGCGGGCCACAACTTCGGCGACGTCCTGGGCCTGGGGCTCGCGTGGGGCGCGACGGCGCTAGCGCGGCTCAAGCCGTCCACGCGCCGGACGTTCGGCTACCGGCGATCGACCATCGTCGCCTCGGTGGCGAACGCGCTCATCTTGCTGTTCGTGACGGGCGGCATCGCCTGGGAATCGGTCCGCCGGCTGTTCGCGCCGGAGCTCCCGCACGGCGCGACCATGGTCGCCGTCGCGGTCATCGGCGCGGTCGTCAACGCGACGTCGGCGCTCCTCTTCATGGCGGGTCGCAAGCGCGACTTGAACATCCGCAGCGCCTTCCTGCATCTCGCGTCGGACGCGGCCCTCGCGGTGGGCGTCGCCGCCGCCGGCGTCGTCATCATGGCGACGGGCTGGCTGTGGCTCGATCCGGCCGTGAGCATCGCGCTGGCGCTCACCATCCTGGCGGGGACCTGGTCGCTCATGCGCCAGTCGATGAACCTCATGCTCGATGCGGTGCCGGAGAACATCGATCCGGAGCAGGTGAAGGCGTTCCTCGGCGCGCTGCCGGGTGTCATCGAGGTTCACGATCTGCACATCTGGGCGATGAGCACGACGGAGACGGCCCTGACCGCGCACCTCGTCATGCCCGCCAATTCGTGCGAGCCGACCTTCCTGGCCTCCGCGTGCGAGGCGCTGCACGAAAGGTTCGACGTCGATCACGCGACGCTGCAGATCGACCCCCACGAGGCCGCGCCGTGCGCCCTCGCGTCGGACGAGCACGTTTGAAGGCTGCCCTGCTCCTTCAGCTTCCTCGCGGCAACCGAACGACGAACGTCGCCCCCTCGCCCGGACGGCTCGTCACCGCGAGCGAGCCGCCATGCGCTTCCACGATGGCCTTGGCGGTGAACAACCCGAGACCCAACCCGCCGAAGTGCTCCTTGGGTACCGCGCGTCCGAATGGATCGAAGATCGCGGCGGCGATGTCGTCGGCGATGCCGATGCCCAGGTCGCAGACCGACACCTCTGCTTGCGCGTCGGCCTTTGCCGACACGACGATCGGGGCGCCCTTTCCGAACTTGATGGCATTGTCCAGCAAGATGTCGACGACCTT
>DASVWO010000501.1:0-9360 GCA_036393165.1 Polyangiaceae bacterium
GCGCCGCCGAGCAGGAACCGGACGATGATCTGGACGAGCACGGCCGCTCGGAGGTCATCCAAGCGGCGTGCCGCTCCGTCACACGTTCGTCACTCGGCGGCGACCTGCGTGGCGAGGCGAGCGGGAGCTGAAGCAGGAGCGGGAGCGACCTCGTGCTCCTCCATCTCGTGGCTAACGCCCGCGCTCGATTCGCCGTAGGCCTCTTCGCCGTGCTGCGTCGCGTCCAGGCCCTCGCGCTCGTCGCTCTCGGTCACGCGCAGACCCAGCGTCGCGTCGATCAGCTTGAGGATGCCGAAGGTCAGCGCCGCGGCGTAGACGGCGCTGACGGCGCAGGCGATCGCCTGGATCCCCAGCTGCTTCGGGTTGCCGAAGAGCGCGCCGTCGGCGCCCGCGTCGTTCAGCGCCTTCTGCGCGAAGACGCCCGTGAGCAGCGCTCCGGCGAGACCGCCAACGCCGTGCACGCCGAACGCGTCGAGCGAGTCGTCGTATCCGAAGCGATTCTTCAGGAGCACGCCGCCGTAGCAGATGCCGCCCGCGGCGAAGCCGATGACGATGGCTGCCCACGGCGCGACGAAGCCCGCGGCGGGCGTGATCGCGACGAGCCCGGCGACCAGACCCGACGCGACGCCGAGCGCCGTCGGCTTGCCGCGGTGCTTCCACTCGACCACGAGCCAGCCGAGCGCGCCGCCGGCCGCGCCGAGATGCGTCGCGACGAAGGCGAGCGCCGCGAGCTGCCCGCTCGACAGCGCGCTGCCCGCGTTGAAGCCGAACCACCCGAACCAGAGGAGTCCGGCCCCGGCGATGGTCATCGTGAGATCGTGAGGAAGCGCGCGGTGCCGCGGGTATCCGGCGCGCTTGCCCATGACAAGCGCGCACACGAGGGCCGACACGCCCGCAGTCAGGTGCACGACGGTGCCGCCCGCGAAGTCGAGCGCCCCCAGCTTGAGGAGCCACCCGCCGTCCGCCCACACCCAGTGCGCGACGGGATCGTAGACGAGGATCGACCAGAGGACGATGAACGCGAGGTACGCGCTGAACTTCATGCGCTCGGCGAACGCCCCGGAGATGAGCGCCGGCGTGATGACCGCGAACATCATCTGGAACGCGGCGAAGGCCAGGGTCGGCACCGTGCCGTGCACGTCGCCCGCGAGGCTGCGCATCCCCGCGAGCTCGAGACCGCCGATGACGCCGTGGTGCGTCGGCCCGAAGGCGAGCGAGTAGCCCACGAGCGCCCACACGACGCTGATGACCGGGATCGCCGCCATCGAGTGCATGAGGGTCGACAGCACGTTCTTGCGGCGGACCATGCCGCCGTAGAAGAGCGCCAGCGCCGGCGTCATCAGGAGCACGAGGGCGCTCGACACGATGAGCCATGCCGTGTCGCCGGTGTCGATCTTCGCCATGAGACGACTCCTACCGTGGGACTGTTTCCGGTTGGTTTCGGTCGCTTTTCCCGGATCGCGCGACCGGGGGCTGTACGGCCCGCCGAACGGGGTTACGTTCGAAGTGGATGCGCGAGTGGAGGGCGCCACATCGGCTGCTCGTCCTCGCGGCGGTGGGCTGGCTCGCCGCTTGCGCCGCAGGCGCCTCTGGATCGAACGCCACGGGGAGCAATTCCGGCCCGCCCGATCTCGTCGGCGAAGGAGGCACGCCGTGCGGGGACCTGCGGTGCCGCCAGGTCGATTGCGCCTCGCGCGGCAAGCCCCCGACGACGCTGAGCGGCATCGTCTACGACCCCGCAGGATCGGTGCCGCTCTACAACGTGTTCGTCTACGTGCCGAACGGGACGCCGGAGGCGATCCCCTCGGGGCATCCACGATGCGCTCCGTGCCAGGCGGACGCGACGGGCGATGCGATCGTCTCGGCGTCCACCGACGCGCAGGGCTGGTTCCACCTCACCGACGTGCCCGCCGGCGACGACGTGCCGCTCGTCCTGCAGGTCGGCAAGTGGCGCCGGCAGATCCACGTCCCGCACGTCGAAGCGTGCACCGACAACGCGCTGCTCGATCCGGACCTCGTGCGTCTGCCGTCGAAGGCGAGCGAGGGGGACATGCCGCTCATCGCCCTCGCGACGGGCTGCGACGTGACCGAGTGCTTCCTCAGCTCGATCGGCATCGATCCGTCCGAGTTCACGACGCCCGAGGGCGGCGGTCACGTCCACGTCTATGCCGGGAACTCGAGCGCCATGTCGATGCCCGGCATGGGCGACGCGTACCGGCTGTGGGGCTCGTCCGACACCATGTCGCAGTACGACGTGATCTTCGCCGCGTGCGAGTGTCAGCCCTACCCGCGCGACGCCGACGGTCCGGCGTACGCCAACATGCTGCAGTACCTCGACGGCGGGGGGCGCCTCTACACGACGCACTTCCAGTACAACTGGTTCTCCCCTCCGTCCGGCGCTCCCCCGTTCCAGCACATGGCGGTGTGGGGCGAGGGCGTCGAGAGCCCGGTGATGACGAACTACTTCGTCGACACGTCGTTCCCGCGAGGGCGCGCGTTCGCCGACTGGCTCCAGGACAACTCGCTGTCGCCCGAGTACGGACAGGTGCAGCTCACGGACACGCGCGAGAGCGTCGAGCAGGTCACCGGAGCGACGCGGTGGATCTACGGCGGCGACACCGCCACCTCGAGCGACTACCAGTCGAAGTACCTCACCTTCAACACGCCGGTCGGCACGCCCGTGGCGAACCAGTGCGGGCGGGCCACGTTCTCGGACGTGCACCTCTCGGGAGAGACGGACCTGCCGGGCGCGTTCCCGGCGGAGTGCGCGGCGCGTCAGGATCCCCACGGCGTCAACGAGCAGTCGCTCGAGTTCCTCTTCTTCGACCTCGTCTCCTGCGTCCAGGACGACTCCCAGGGGCCGTCGCAACCTCCCGTGCACTGAGGTCCCGCGGCCACTATGCTGGCGCGGTCCGATGGACGACCGCCTGGGCTCCGATCTGGCCTCGCTGCGCATCGACCGGAAGGCGCCCGCGCCTTCGTCGGGGCGCGCCGTGCGCTGGGTGGCCGGCCTCGTCATCGTCGTCGCCGTGGGGATTGCGGCGTGGAAGATGGGCGCGCCCGCGGTCGAGGCGCGCGTCTTCAAGACGGAGGTGACGCTGACGGAGGTGTCCGTCGTGTCGCCGGCTCAGGCGCAGGTGCGTCTCACGTCGACCGGATACGTGGTGCCGCAGATCATGAGCGACGTCTCGTCGAAGGTCGTGGGGCGCGTGACGAAGCGCGAGATCGACGAGGGCGCCAAGGTCAAGACGGGCCAGGTGCTCTTCATGCTCGATCCGACCGATCAGCGCGCGGCCATCGTGAGCGCGCAGGCGCGCGTCGCGTCGGCGAGGGCGCGGGCGGCGACGGCGCGGGCGCAGCTCTCGGAAGTGGTGCTCCAGCGCGATCGCGAGCGCCGCCTCGCCGACACGGGAGCCGTGGCGGCGGCGACGGCGGACGATCTCGCCGCGAAGGCCAAGTCGCTCGAGGAGCAGGTGCACGCGGCGGACGCGGAGATCGACGCCGCGCAGGCCGAGGTGAACGTGGCCAGCGAGAACCTCGCCAACATGACGATCAAGGCCGAGATCGACGGCACGGTGGTGGTGCGCAACGGCGCTCCGGGAGACGTCGTGACGCCGGGGACGGCGCTCGCGCGGATCGCGGACCTCGAGTCGATCCTCGTCGAGACCGACGTGCCGGAGGGGCGTCTGCACCTGGTTACGAAGGGACAGCCCTGCGAGATCGTTCTCGACGCGTACCCGGACAAGCGCTGGCGCGGCGAGGTCGTGACGATCAGCCCGCAGCTCAATCGCGCCAAGGCGACCGCCACCGTGAAGGTGCGCTTCCTCGACCGGGACGAGACCGTGCTCCCCGAGATGGCGGCGCGCGTGTCGTTCCTCGATGCGCCGCTCGACGTGGCGAAGCTCAAGGAGCCGCCCAAGACGATCATGCCGTCGTCGGCCGTCGCCGATCGCGGCGGCGCCAAGGTCGTCTTCACCGTCGACGACGGCAAGGTGCGGATGGTGCCGGTGACGCTCGGCGCGCCCTTCGCGGGCGGATTCGAGCTGGTCTCGGGTCCCGCGCCGGGGACGAAGCTCGTGTCCGACCCGCCGGCGACGATGGCGGACGGTCAGGCGATCAAGGAGAGGAGTCCGTAGATGCCCGCTGAGGAGAAGAACGGGGAAGGATCCATCGTCAAGCTGCGCAGTGTGTCCAAGACGTACGCGCGCGGCGGCGAGCCGGTGCCCGTGCTCGAGGACCTCGACCTCGAGGTGCCGAGCGGATCGTGGGAAGCGCTCATGGGGCCGTCCGGCTCGGGGAAGACGACGCTGCTCAACCTCATTGCCGGGCTCGATCGGCCGAACGCAGGCTCGGTGGAGGTCGCGGGCAAGCGGCTCGAGTCGCTGGGCGAGGGTGCGCTCGCGAAGTGGCGCTCGAACACCATCGGGTTCGTGTTCCAGTCCTACAACCTGCTGCCGGTGCTGACGGCGCTCGAGAACGTCGAGCTGCCGCTGCTGCTGACGAACCTCGGCTCGGCCGAGCGCAAGAAGCGCTCGCAGACGGCGCTGCGCATCGTGGGGCTCGAGGACCGGATGCAGCACTACCCGCGCCAGCTCTCGGGCGGGCAGGAGCAGCGCGTCGCGATCGCGCGCGCCATCGTGAACGATCCGACGATCATCGTTGCCGACGAGCCGACGGGGGATCTCGACCGCAAGAGCGCCGACGAGATCCTCGGGCTGATGGGCAAGCTGAACACGGAGCTCGGCAAGACGATCCTCATGGTCACGCACGATCCCGCGGCCGCCGAGCGCGCCAAGATCATCCGGCGCCTCGACAAGGGCAAGCTGGTGTCATGACGCTGACCGGTCTGGCGATTCGCAACCTGGGGCGGAACAAGTTCCGCGTCGCGCTCACCGTCGCGGGCGTGGCCGTGGCGGTCGTCGCGTTCCTCCTGCTCCGCACGGTCATCTGGGCGTGGGCGAGCGGCGCCGAGTGGGCCGCGAAGGACCGCGTCGTGACGCGCCACAAGGTCACCTTCGTGATGACGCTGCCGAAGCGCTACGTGGAAGACGTGCGCAACGCGCCGCACGTGAAGGCCGTCACCTGGGCCAACTGGTTCGGGGGCAAGGATCCCAAGCACGACAAGGAGTTCTTCGGCGCGCTCGGGGCTGACGCGACGACGTACTTCTCCGTCTACGACGAGATGAAGGTGCCGCCCGACCAGCTCGAGACGTGGAAGCACGACCGGCAGGGCGCCATCGTGGGCGACGTCATCGCGAAGAAGCTCGGATGGAAGGTGGGTGACCGGATCGCCCTCGAGAGCGGCATCTACCCGGGCAACTGGGAGTTCAACATCGACGGCATCTACACGGCCACGGCGAGATCGGTCGATCGCTCGAGCTTCATCTTCCAGTGGGACTACCTGAACGACTCGCTGCCGGCCGGCCGCAAGGACCAGGTCGGGTGGATCGTGAGCCGCGTGGACGATCCCGCGCACGTCGCCGACATCGGCGTGGCGCTCGACAAGCGGTTCGAGGATCTGGACACGCCGACCCTCTCGCAGGACGAGCGCAGCTTCCAGGCGTCGTTCCTCGCGATGTTCTCGGCGATCCTCAACGCGATGGACATCATCTCGGGGGTCATCCTCGTCATCATGACGCTCATCCTCGGCAACACGATCGCGATGGGCGTGCGCGAGCGGACGAGCGAGTACGGCGTGCTGCGAGCCATCGGGTTCTTGCCCGGACACGTGGCGCTCTGGATCGTGTTCGAGTCGCTCTTCCTGGGCGTGCTCGGCGGCGTCGCGGGGATCCTCCTCGCGTGGCCATTCATCAACTTCGGGGTGGGCCGCTTCCTCGAGGAGAACATGGGTTCGTTCTTCCCGTACTTCCGGCTCGAGACGACGAACATCCTGCTCGGCCTCGGCGTCGCGGCGCTCCTCGGCGCGGCGGCGTCGGCGATACCGGCGTGGAGGGCGTCGAAGCTCGTGGTCGTCGACGCGGTGCGGAGGGTCGCATGATCCCGATCCGGTACAACGTGCGCAGCCTCGCGGTGCGCAAGGCGACGACGGTGGCGACCGCCGCGGGCATCGCGCTCGTGGTGTTCGTGCTGGCGTCGTCGCTGATGCTGTCGGCGGGGATCAAGAAGACACTCGGGTCGTCGGGCAAGGCGGACAACGCGATCGTGCTTCGCATGGGGAGCGACGCGGAGCTCGGGAGCGTCGTCGAGGAGTCGAGCGTGCCGCTGATCCTCGCGGCGCCCGGGGTGAAGAAGGACGAGCGGGGGCAGCCGCTCGGGGTCGCCGAGATCGTCGTCGTGGGGGCGATGGACAAGATCGGGACGAAGGGCGTGACGAACGTGTCGATCCGCGGCGTGCCCGAGGACGTGATGAAGTTCCGTCCGGAGGTGCACATCGTCGCGGGGCGACCGCCGCGTCCGGGGACGGACGAGGCGCTCGTCGGCTCGCGCATCCGCGGGCGCATCAAGGGCGTCGACCTGAACGAGAGCTTCGACATCAAGAAGGGCCGCCCGGTGCAGGTCGTCGGGGTCTTCGAGGCGGGTGGATCGTCGTACGAGAGCGAGATCTGGGTCGACCGCGAGATCCTGCGGCAGGCGTACGGTCGCGAGGGGGTCGAGTCCAGCGTGCGCGTGCAGCTCGAGTCGCCGAGCAAGTTCGATGCGTTCCGGGCGGGAGTCGAGAACGACAAGAGGCTCGGGTTGCAGGCGCTACGGGAGACGGCATTCTACGAGAAGCAGTCGGAGGGAGCGTCGATCTTCGTGGGGGCGCTCGGGACGGTCGTCTCGGTGTTCTTCGCGATCGGCGCCATGATCGGCGCGATGATCACGATGTACGCGGCCGTCGCGAACCGGCAGAGGGAGATCGGCACGCTGCGGGCCCTGGGGTTCTCGAGGACGAGCATCCTCACGTCGTTCCTCTTCGAGGCGGTCGTCCTCGCGATCATCGGCGGCGCCGTCGGCGCAGCCGCATCCACCGCGATGGGGCTCGTGCGCTTCTCGATGGTCAACTTCGCGAGCTGGTCGGAGATCGTGTTCTCGTTCGATCCGACGCCGCAGGTCATCGGGACGGCGCTGGCGTTCGCGTGCGGCATGGGGCTCATCGGGGGGTTCTTCCCGGCGATTCGCGCCGCGAGGACGTCGCCACTCAAGGCGATTCGCGGCTAGCGCTCGGATTCCCGCGCCATGGGCCTCCTCACCTTCGGTCTCAACGTGACTCTGGACGGGTGCATCGACCACACCCAGGGGATCGTGGACGACGAGCTGCACGACTACTGGACGCAGCTCATGGATCAGAGCGGGGCGATGCTCTTCGGGCGCAACACCTACGAGCTGATGGAGGGAGCCTGGCCCGCAATCGCACGCGACGAAAAGGCGCCGCGCGCGATGCGCGAGTGGGCGCAGAAGCTCGAGGCGAAGGCGAAGTACGTCGTGTCGGGCTCGCGGAGCGACTTTCCGTGGCAGAACACGATCAAGGTGGAGGGTGACCTTCGCGAGGCGATCTCGGCGCTGAAGGCGAAGACCGAGCGGGGTGTCCTCGTCGGAGCGCCCAAGCTCGCGGCTTCGCTCGAGGAGTTGGGGCTCATCGACGAGTACCGCATCGTCGTCCATCCCGTCATCAGTGGCCGCGGGCCGACGTTGTTCCATGGCCTGTCGAGCAGGCGGCAGCTCGAGCTCCTGTCGACACAGCGGTTCGAGTCCGGCGTGCAGGCGCTCCACCTCCGTCGCAAAGCGGGCTAAGCGGTCTCCATCTCAGGCTGAGGTCACGCCGTCGCGGTCCGACGCGGCGGACCAGACCGAGAACGGGCCTCATCCGATCGCACGTGGGGCCGCATCCCCAGGCCAAGTGCGCGGAATCACTCGAGCGAAAAAGACCGGTAAGGTTTCGCGTCTCCGGCGACAGACGGGGTGAAGGGGGCACGACCTGCCCTGAGAACAAGAAAAAGTACGTCGCCTGCATTTTCTTTCTGCCTGGCGCCTGTTTCCGGCCCGTAGGGAGACAGGGAATGACGCGTGCCCCCGTCCGGGGGCAACCACCGGAGATCTGCCATGAGCTCGCCCAAGTCCAACGACTGCACCACCACCAAACAGAGCCGCCGCGCCGGCGCCGACAAGGAGCTGCTCGACGCGTTCGAGGAGATGGTTCTCGCAGCGAGCCGCGGTGACCACCGCGCCATCGGCTGCCTCGCCATCGCGTACGTCACGCCGCTGCTCGACGAAGCGCGCGCCGCGCTCGGTCCGGTGCACGAATCGGACGCTGCGGAGGTCGTGGAGCAGCTTCTCGTGGGCCTCGCCGAGGGCCGGTTCGAGTACGAGCGCGTCCGCGGGGGCGCGGTTGCCTGGATGAACGGCCTCGTGCGCGCCATCGCCGCCGAGCACCTCCGGGTGCTCGGAACGGAGGCAGCATGAACCCCCATCAGCTGCTCGGGCACCCCGAGGTGGTGACGGCCATCTGCGGCACGCTGCGCGTGAAGGGCGTGAGCAAGCAGGACCTGCAGGACGGGCTGCAGGAGGTGTACTGCCGGGTCCTCCGGTTCTTCCGGATCAAGCCCGACCAGGCGCCGACGGAGCTCCCGAACATGAAGGCGTTCTGCGCGGTGGTCGCTCGTCGCTACGCGATCGACCAGCTTCGCAAGGCGAAGCGGCGCGAGAAGGACACCGAGGCGCGATGCGACCGGGGGGAGTACGGGCTCGTCGGTCGGGAGTCCGTCCCGCGACGCGATCCGGTCGACACCGGGAGGCAGCTCGAGGTTCTCGCGGTCCTGTTCCGCGAGGGCCGAATGCCGGAGCACGGGGTGGAGATCCTCGAAGGCGTCGCTTGCGGCACCCAGTACGGGACGATCGCGGAGGAACTGGGCATCAACGAGGAGCTCGTGCGGTGGAGGCTTCGTGAGATGCGTCGCATCTACCGATCGCACATGGCGAAGAAGGGATTGCTCCCTGCGATGCAGCCGCTCCACGTCATCGTCTCGAATCCATCGGTGATCTCCGTGCTCCGTCAGGCTGCTTAGAGGCGGGAGACGAAATCGTCTGCCTCGCGGAAAAAGTCCCTCCGGAATTTCGGACTTCGGCGTCTCCATGGACAGAACGATTCGAAAGGCGAACCGAACGCCGTCGGAGACCGACCCGGGCGAAGACCAAACGGACCGCCTGGAAAACCAAAAGGCCCGCGAGTTCCTCCAAAAGGACCGGATGTTCAATCTCCCGAGCCTGGAGCTCGAACGAAGGGTCCGCGGCGAGATCCTCCAGGCACGTTTCTCGATCCAGAAGACCCTGGAGGAAGAAGGAATGGGCCGTTGCTTCGAACGAAAGGGCCTCGGCGAAAACCAAGCGGGCCTTTTGCAAAACCACCCGTCACGTTTCTCG
>DASVWO010000502.1:0-3360 GCA_036393165.1 Polyangiaceae bacterium
CCCTCATCGGCCTTCACACCGGCATCGACGCGAGGCAACTCGCCGAGGTCAGTCGTCTCGTGAGCGCGGCGACGGGCACTCCCGTTCAGCCGAACAAGGCGATCGTCGGCGCGAATGCCTTCTCGCACCAGTCGGGGATCCACCAGGACGGAATGCTCAAGCATGCCGCGACCTACGAGATCATGCGCCCCGAGAGCGTCGGCGCGCGCCCGACACGCCTCGTGCTCGGCAAGCACTCGGGCCGCGCGGCGCTGGCGTCGCGCCTGGCCGAGCTCGGGTACACGTTCGACGATGCGGCGCTCGACCACGTCTTCGCGCGGTTCAAGTCGCTTGCGGAACGGCGCAAGGCGATGCACGACGCCGACCTGCACGCGCTCGTGCGCGCCATCAGCGCCCCCGCGAACGACGTGCGCCGCGAGCCGGAGGAGCGGGCCTGATGACGCAAACGCACCCGACGACGATGTTCGAGAAGGTGTGGGCCGACCACGTGGTCGGCCAGGACGAGGGCGCTCCCGCGGTGCTCTACGTCGACGTACACCTCGTCCACGAGGTCACCTCGCCGCAGGCGTTCGATGGGCTGCGCGCGCGCAAGCTGCGCGTGCGTCGACCGGATCGAACGGTGGCGACCATGGACCACTCCACTCCTACCCTGCCGCGCGCGCTCGCCGTCGTGGACCCGCAGGCCGAAGAGCAGCTCCGGAAGCTCCGCGAGAATTGCGCAGCGTTCGGCATCCAGCTCTACGCGCTCGAGTCGGCTCAGCAGGGCATCGTGCACGTCATCGGCCCGGAGCTCGGGCTCACGCAACCCGGGCGCACGGTCGTGTGCGGCGACAGCCACACGTCGACGCACGGAGCCTTCGGAGCGCTCGCCTTCGGCATCGGCACGAGCGAGGTCGAGCATGTGCTCGCCACGCAGTGCTTGCTCCAGCGCAAACCGCGGACGCTCGAGGTGCGCGTCGACGGCAAGCTCGGTCCCGGGGTCGGCGCCAAGGATTTGATTCTCGCGCTCATCGCGAGGATCGGGACGGGCGGCGCAACGGGACACGTCATCGAGTACCGCGGCGCGGCCATCGAGGCGCTGGACATGGAGGGCCGCATGACGGTGTGCAACATGTCGATCGAGGCGGGGGCCCGCGCCGGGATGATCGCCCCCGACGCGACGACCTTCGCGTGGCTCGAGGGGCGGCCGCTGGCGCCGAGCGGCGACGCGTGGCACGCGGCGGTCGATCGATGGCGCGCGCTCCGCACGGACGACGGCGCTCGGTTCGACGCATCGGTCTCGCTCGACGCAAGCGCGATCGAGCCGATGGTGACGTACGGCACCAACCCCGGGATGGGCATCCCGGTCACCGGCACCGTTCCCCACCCCGACGACGCACCCGACGCGTCGGCGCGCGCGGCGCTCGCGAAGGCGCTCGACTACATGGGCTTCGTAGCGGGCGCGCCCATCGCCGGCCAGCGCGTGAACGTCGTCTTCATCGGCTCGTGCACCAACTCGCGCCTCGGCGACCTGCGCGCCGCGGCCCGCATCTTGCGCGGACGCCGAGTGGCGCCGGGCGTCCGCGTGCTCGTCGTGCCTGGCTCCAAGGACGTGAAGCGCCGCGCCGAGGCCGAAGGGCTCGACCGGGTCTTCCGCGACGCCGGCGCCGAGTGGCGCGACGCGGGCTGCTCGATGTGCATCGCGATGAACGGCGACCAGCTCGCTCCAGGTGAGGTCGCAGTCAGCACGAGCAACCGCAACTTCGAGGGACGCCAGGGTCGCGGCGGCCGCACGCTCCTCGCCTCACCGCTCACGGCCGCAGCCGCCGCCGTGACGGGATGCGTGACTGACCCGCGCACGCTGATGGGAGACGCGTCATGATCGAACCGTTCACGACGCTGGAGTCCACGTACGTCGTGCTGCGGGCCGACAACGTGGACACCGACCAGATCATTCCGGCGCGCTTCCTCAAGGTCACCGACAAGGCGGGGCTCGGCGACGCGCTCTTCTCCGACTGGCGCAGCCGTCCCGACGGGACGCCCGACCCGGACTTCCCGCTCAATCGGCCCGAGGCGCAGGGCGCGCGCGTCCTCGTCGCCGGCGCCAACTTCGGCTGCGGCTCTTCGCGCGAGCACGCACCGTGGGCGCTCGTCGGCTGGGGGTTTCGCGCGATCGTGGCGCTCTCGTTCGCCGACATCTTCCGGCAGAACGCGATGAAGAACGGGTTGCTCCCGGTCGCCGTCCCGGCAGACATCCACGAGCTCCTGCTCGCGGCGCGCGAGCTCGATCCCAAAGCGCGCATCGCCATCGACCTCGCGGCGCAGACCGTCGCCCTCGCCGGGGACGCGCCGCGCGGCCGCTTCGACATCGACCCCTTCGCCAAGGAGTGCCTCCTGCACGGCGTCGACGAGCTGGGTTACCTGCTCGCGCGCCTGCCGGACATCGAACGCCATGAGTCGACCCACTTTTCTTGACGAGCGCCGCACGGTTCAGCTCTACGACACGACGCTGCGTGACGGAACGCAGCGAGAGGGGCTCTCGCTCTCCGCGGCGGACAAGATCCGCATCGCGCGCATCCTCGACGGCCTCGGGGTCGCCTTCGTCGAGCTCGGATGGCCCGGGTCGAATCCCAAGGACGCGGAGGTTTTCGAGCGCGCCCGCGACGTCCCGTGGCACCACGCGACACTCGCGGCGTTCGGTGCGACACGGCGCGCCGGCATCGAGCCCGGCGACGACCCACAGGTCGCGGCCCTCCTCGCGGCGGGTACGCCGGTGTGCACCATCTTCGGCAAGTCCTCGATCGTCCACGTCCGAGAGGTGCTGCGCGTCTCGCCCGACGAGAACCTGCGCATGATCACCGAGACCGTGGGCTGGCTCGCGACCCAGGGCCGACGCGTGGTGTACGACGCGGAGCATTTCTTCGACGGCTACGCCGAGGACGCCGAGTACGCGATCGAAACGCTCTGGGCGGCGGCCGGCGCTGGTGCAGAGATGCTCGTGCTTTGCGACACGAACGGGGGCACGCTCCCCTGGGTCGTCTCGGAGCGCGTGCGAGCGATCATTCGGATGCTCGAACGGCCGGTCGGCATCCATGCGCACGACGACACCGGATGCGCCGTCGCTGCCTCGCTCGCCGCGGTGCGCGCGGGAGCCGTTCACGTGCAGGGGACGCTCAACGGTTGGGGCGAGCGGTGCGGCAACGCAAACCTCTGCACGATCGCGCCGGCCCTCGAGCTCAAGATGCGACGCCGCTGCCTGCGCGAGGGGGCCCTCGGCGAGCTCGCCCACGTTGCCCGGCGCGTCGCGGACATCGCGAACCTCGCGCCGGACCCGCATGCGCCGTACGTCGGTCGCAGCGCCTTCGCCCACAAGGGAGGCGT
>DASVWO010000503.1:0-25223 GCA_036393165.1 Polyangiaceae bacterium
CTCGACGAGGTGCAGCTCGCCGGCTTCGTGTTCACGAGCCTGCGCTCGCGCGCCAGGGACCTCGAGCCCACCTTCTACGCCCTCGGTCTGGCCGCCCCCGATGCCGAGCTGCGCATGGCCGTCGCGCGCCAGCTCGCGGGAATGCTCTACGACCTGAGCCTCGACGAACGCGCCACGCGAGAGCTCCTGGCGATCCTGGCGGTCCGGCGCGACGACGTCGTCTCCTTCTCGCTGGAGCGCGCGGCGATCGCGGGCGCCGCCAGCCGCATCCTCTCGACCCGGGTTCCGCTGCACCGGCACGGGGAAGACGAGCTCGTGGACGCGAATGCCTTCTCTCCGGTGGCGCTCGAGCGTCTCGCGCTCGACGCCGCGCGCGACGTCGTCACGCGCTCCTCCCGCATGGTCGACTTCGACAAGTTCTGCGCTTCGCTCAACGCCGCCACGCGAACGCTCGCGGGAACCGAGCGCTCACCCGCCATCGCGGGGATCCTCATGGGGCTTGCCCAGGTGCAGGAGCCGCACTGGAAGAAGCTGGCCGCGGAGACGCTGGCGCGCGTGGCCAGGAGCGGCGTCAGCGCGGCCGCACTCCAGGCCGCCGAGCGCCTGGCGAGCGCAGGCCAGGCGCCAGGCGAAGAGCACGTCGAAGAGGTCATCGCCCTGAGCTCGATCATCGTGCCCTACAACGCGGAGCCCGTGCTCGATCTGCTCGAGCGCTCGAGCAGCCGCAAGCTTCGCCGAACGCTCATCGACGTCCTCGCCGCCGCGGGAGGCGACATCCTGCCCAGCGTGCGCTCCCGCCTCGGCTCGTCGCAGTGGTTCGTGACGCGCAACATGATCATCCTGCACACGCGGCTCGGCGGCCGTCCCGAGGATCTGCTGGCGCTCGCCGAGCACCCGCACGTCCAGGTGCGCATCGAGGTGCTGCGCGCGCTGCGTGCTTCCGGCCGGGACCCCGTGGCCTGGCAGATCGTGCTCGCGCGACTCGACGACAGAGCACACGAGGTGGCGCAAGCAGCCACCGGAACCGTGGCCGTGATGGATCCCCCGGCATCGGCGGTCCCGGCGCTCGAGCAAATCGCGGGCGACGACTCGCGCCATGCGGACATGCGCCGTGCCGTGGTCCGGGTGCTCGGTCGGTCGCGCGAGGATGCGGCGGCGGAAGCTCTCCTCCGCCTGCTGGAGCCCCGCGGGCTGATGGAGTCGGCATCCGCGAGCGCCGTGCGCGACGACGCCGCGCGGGCGCTGCACCGGTCTTCCGCACCCGCGGCGCCAGCTCTGTTCGAGCAGGGGCTCGCGTCGACCGTTCGCCGCGTTCGCAAGGCCTGCGAACGGGCGCTCGAGGGAGGGCTCGCCGGTGACTGACCCCCGAGCCATCCCCTGGGACGACGTGGTGGCCACGTTGCACTCGGTGCTCACGACGCTCGTCGTGCGTGGACAGTACCCGGCCGGACACCCTGCCGTCGAACGAGCCGATACGACCGCGACGACGAACGTCACGCGGCTGCTCACCACGATGCCCGAGCTCGTCGTGGCCCTCGTCGAGAACGAGTACGTGGTGGCCGAGCGGCCGATGCCCGAGCTGCGGGATCGCATCCCCGGCTTCGCCGAGGCCATGATGAAGCACGACATCGAGTGCTTCGTCTTCGTGCGCGGCGTCGCTCGCGCAGAGATCACCACCCTGGCCGCGGCCCTCGTCGCACCGCGGGCCGAGGACCCTGCGCGAGCGAGGGAGAAGCTGCAGGCGACCGTGCCGCACGTCCTGCTCCGGTTCGCCGAGCTCAAACAGGAAGACGGACAGGACGACCAGGGAACGGCCCCCAGCCTCGTGCCCGGCGTGAAGGCGATGCTGGACGCCATCGCGCGCGCCCTCGAGAAGGGTGCGCGGATCGACGAGGACGCCGTCCGCGCCACGGCTCGCGGAGTGCTCGAGGGCTGCGTGTCCCGCACCGCCCCGCTGCAGCTGCGCGCCTACGACGCGAGCGACGACACGGCGGCCCACGTCGTCAACACGGCCATCATGACCTGCGCCATGCTCCTCGAAACGGGCATTCCGGACGACGTGTGCGTCGAGGGGACCGCTGCCGCGCTGCTGCACGACATCGGCACGTTCCTGCTTCCGGTCGCCGTGCGCGGCGTGCCCGAGCCGCTGCTCGACGAGCAAGGACGCAAGGCGTATCGCTACCACCCGATCCTCGGAGCGCGCGCGTTGCTGCTTTCGGGCGCCCCCAGCATGTGGGTCGAGACCGCCTTGCAGCATCACCGCGGCGTCGACCTGCAGGGGTACCCGGCGCTCGACACGGACCGCCCGCCGCACGAGATCGCGCGCATCGTCGCGCTTGCCAACTTCGTGGAGCGGCGCCGGACGATTCTATCCGGCATCCAGGACGAGCCCGAGCAGGTGATCACGCGCTGCACGGCGCTTCTCGGTCACTACTTCGACGGGCGCTGCATCGCCCTGTTCATGCGCGCGCTCGGCGTGTTCCCGCCGGGCACCACCGTGCAGCTCTCGACCGGCGAGAGCGCCGTCGTCACGCGTGTGCACGCCGGCGAGCCCCTGCGCCCGCGGGTGCGTGTGCTCACGGGCGCGCATGCCGGGAAAAAGCTCGACCTTCGCGAGTTCGACGCCCTCGAGGGACGTTACCTGCGGTCGATCGTGCAGGGGATCGCTCCCCCGCTCGTCCTGCGGCGCGATTAGCCCGGGTCCTCGAGCGCCACCAGCCCGCGCGTGACCAGCGCGTCCACGAGCTTCAGGGCCGTCGGCTCGTCCACGCCGCACCGTTGGGCGAGGGCGTGCAGGTCCGAGTGCCCGTCGATGATCGCGAGGAGGGCACCCTCCTGCGGATCACCGTCGAACCACCCCACGTCCTCGTGCGAGACGAGCAGGATGGGAACGCGGCGAAGCGCCTCCGGCTTGAGGCGCTGGAACGAGCTCCGCCCGTCGTCCGAGGGAGGCGGCATGGTGCGCGAGATGCCGAGCGCCGTCTCCTTCGCCTTGGCGATGACGTCCTTGAACGGATCGGTCGCCGCGAATGCGTGCACGACCTGAACTCCGAGCCGCCGCGCGTGGGCCGCTGCGGCGACGGGGTGCGCAGCAAGCAGCATGACGGGCACTTTGGGGAAGCCGTCGAGCAGTGCGCGAAGCATCCCGGACTGCTTGCCCGACTCGTCCACGTGAACGACGGCGAGCCGCGGGCGCTCCGCATCGTCGAAGTCGCCGAGCGCGAGGCGGACGTCGAAGCCTTCTGTCACCATGGCCCTGGCAAGCCTCGAACGGCTCAGCGCATCGCCGTCGACGAGGAGGACGAGCGGGCGCAGAAGAGCCGGTGTGCCGGACGCTCCCTTGCGCGTCTTGCGGACCATGCGCTCGATCTTTCCATCGAGCGGGACCCTTGAGAATGAACAGCGTTCTTGCCAGTGGGCGCCGTGCCCACACGGCTTCAACGAGCAGCCACGTAGAAGGGCGTCACCCAGATCACCGGGGCGCCCTGGAACGCGGGGATGTGGACGGACTTCAGGAGATCGCCGACGCAACGCCCCGTGGGCGTCCCCCCGAACGGCGGTCCGACCGACACGCGCTTCACCGTTCCGTCCGGGTCGAAGGTCACGGTGGCATTCGCCACGCCCCAGCGCGCTCCACGCTTGCACCTGGCGACGTCGCGAGACGCGGCGTCGAAGGCGCGCTTCACTGCGGCTGCCGAGAAGTGGGCCGTCACGAGAGGTGCGCTCGAGGCGGTTGGCGGAGCCGAATCGGCGGATACGGCGGCGGGGGCCGAGCCGATGGGAGGAGTGGGAGCGACCGCCTCGGGCGGAACGGAAGCAGCAATGGCGGGTATGGCGGCTGCCTTCATGTCGCTCCCCGCGCGCAAGGAGGCCGACACGAAAGCGACGAGAGCCCAGACCATCGCCAGCGTCGACAGCGACCCCAACGAGACCAGGGCGATGGTCGCGGCCCGCGAAGCCGCCCGCGGCGGCAGCATCGCCCAGGCAGGTGGCGTCCGCGAATCGAAGTCGGACGTGGGAGGAGGTGGAGGCGGATCGGGCGGAGGAGGAAGCTTGGCGGTGATCGTCTGCACCGGCGCTACAGGCGCTACCGGCGGGGGCTCCTCGGCCGTCGACGCGGTCAGGGATTCGGGCTCGAACGACATCGGCCGAGTCTCGACTCGCGCCGCGGAGGAGGCGCGCGAACGGCCGCGCACCGCGCCGGCGACGGCAAACGAGGGCGCAATCCCCATGAGGGTCGGCGACTGCCCGGGGCGGGGCCCGTCCGTTGCCGCCTTCACGATACGAGTCGCGCTTCCGCTCAGCGCTGCGTTCACGTCGCGCCAGAACGAGCCGGCGTCCTGCTGCCGCTTCGTGGGTGCCTTGGCGACGGCACGAGCCAGCACGAGGTCCAGGTTGCGGCTCAGGTGCAAGCCGTGCGCAGCGGGCGTCGGGCGCTTCGTCTCGTGGAGCGCCCGGTCGACGAGCGCCCCCGTTTCCGCGCCATCCATCACCGGCCGATCGGAGAGCAGCTCCATGAACACGAGTGCGAGGGCATAGACGTCCGTCCACGGTCCGGTATCGCCCAGGCTTCGATCGAGCTGCTCGGGCGCCGCGTACGCCGGGAAGAGGACGCGCAAGCCCCCGGTCGAGAGCGCATCCGACGGGAGCCCCGACGCGATCTCGTTCATCGTCCGCGCGACGCCGAAGTCGAGGACGACGAGCGACCGCTTTCCGTCGCGCTGCGCAAGAAACAGATTGCTCGGGTTGATGGACAGGTGCGGCGTCCCTTGCCCGTGGGCGTAGACGATGGCCTCCACCGCCGGATCGAGCAGAGCCACCACCTCCTCGACCGCACGTCCCTTCTTCCCCTCCCTGCTCCGTCGCGCGAGGTCCGTCGCCAGCGATTCGCCTTCGAACCACTCGCGCACGAGGTAGGGCACCGTCGTCCCGGTGCGAGGCGCGATCGTCTGCCCCGATCCGACGGTCTGCGCGATGTGCAGGCTGCCTCGTGCCAGGCGGTAGTGCACGCGGCTCGCCTCGCGGAAGTCGTCGACGAGAGGACGCACGAGCGCCGGATCGAGGGTCGCCGGCAGGTTCAGGCACTTGATGGCGACGGGCGCGTCGACGCCGAGGTGGTGCCCCTTGTACACGACGCTGAGGTCGCCCTCGCCGGCGACGGCATCCACGCGGTACTGACCGTCGAGCACGTCGCCGACCAGATCGAAGGGATCGTCGCGCCCCGTTCGATCCCCGCCGTCGGCCCCCATTGCCCGCTCAGCTGCGCGAGGCCGGGCCCCGCGCGCGCCCGAGCTCCGCGCGGCCCTTGACCTGCTGGACCGCGGTCGTCAGGTCCTGCGTTTCTTCTTCGGCGAGCGCGCGCCGTTCGGCCCCGAGGGCCTCCTCGTCCACGACGACGTCGACCGTCTCTTCCGGATTCGCGGGCAACGTCTTGGCGGGCACCACGTCGACCACGGATGCAGGCTCCCCTCGCTTCGCGGCTGGTGCTCCGGCGCCCAGCCCCACCTTCATGGCCATCGCGTCGAGAACCACGAGGAGCACGTCGTTGTGGGTCTTCTCGACGATCTTGGTCCAGCCGAGCGCCGCGACGAGCCCTTTCGGCGTTCCGTCCCCCGTCTCGTGGACACGCTTGATCCAGTGCGTCAGCTCCTCCTTGGTGAGACCGTCGGCCAGCACGTCCGTGCCCTTGAGGGCGCCGCCCTTCGCCTGCAGGGTCTCGAGGAACCAGCGAGCGTCGAAGAGGTAGAGCTCGTAGGCGGTGGAGAGCGCCTTGTGGATCGCGATCTTCGTGAGCTTGCCGCCCCGCCAGAACGCCCAGAGCTCGCCGAGCGGGACCCAGCGGACCAGCGTGTCGGGCGTCAGTCCGTCTTCGAAGGTCCCGGCATCGATGTCCCCGGCGACGAGCGAGTCGTGAACGACCTGCTTGACGCGGTCGTCGTCGTCACGCAGCGCCGACTTGATTCCGCGGATGCCCCAGGCGGCGAGGATCGGCCCGCGCACCTCCTTGGGCAGGTGGCGGAACACCTTGTCCGCGCAGCTCTTGTCGTCGTACGGGAAGAACGCGGTCACGACCTCCTGCGGAGTGCGCACGCGTCCCTCGGTGGTTCGGCGATGCTCCTCCAGCGCGAGAGAAAGCTTCGCGACGGCGGCGTTCGGATCGTTTCGAGCTTTGTCCAGGGGTCACTCCTCGACGTCGAAGTAGAGGGGAGCGCGCTGCGCGCAGAACGCGTCGATACGCCGACGATCTTCCTCGGAGATCCCCGTGAATGCAACACCGAGTCCGGGTGACACCCCGTCGGCGGGATCACGCACCCAGCGAACCTCGCCATCCGCGAGCAAACGCCCATCGGGCAGGTCGACGGCGATGAAGATGGTCGTGCCGACGGTGAGCTTTCGCCACGTGACGACGAACAGTCCACCGCGTGAGACGTCGCCCGACAGTCCTACGAAGAAGTGAGACTCGCTGGAGAGCGAGACCTCGACCTCGATCGCGACGCGCACGTCGGCGCGACGATCGGGCGACGCGGCGGGCCGGATTCCGCTGTCAGAAGATCGAGCAACGCCAAGAGGAGCAAGGTGAGGATGACTGGCGCTCATGCTGCGGAAGCGAGCAGAAGACATGCCACGTGTGGCCGTTCTGATGGCCTACCGAAACCGGGAAATGTGCATTCCTGATCGAATCGCGCCTGACCACTCGTGTGACCGGTGATCGATCGGTCTTCCACTGGTCTGAGATCAGGTGCGACATCCACCTCGTTGTCGGTCGGCTCAGCGGTCGACGGCGAGCGATTGACCGCAGGGCACGTTGACGTACTGCAACCGCCCGGCGCTTCCGATTCGCACGCTGTGGCTTCCACAAGGCACCTGGATTGGCGCTGCGCCTTCGCCGACCACGCGCCCATCGACGAAGATTCGGTGCCCTGCAGCCGCCGCCGGCGGCTGCAGCTCGCCCATGTTGGCCGGGACGCTCGCTGCTTGCTCAGTGGCAGTGGCCGTCGGAGTCGGAATCGGGGTCGCGGTCGCGGTCGCGGTCGGGGTCGCGGTCGCGGTCGCGGTCGCGGTCGGGGTCGCGGTCGCGGTCGGGGTCGGAGTCGGAGTCGGAGTCGGAGTCGGAGTCGGAGTCGGTGCCGGAGCAACCGTCGCCGGTCGCTCCTCGGCTCGCTCGTTGCGCACGCCCAGTCGCACGACAACCGCCCCCAGCAGAATGAAGCACCCGACGCCGAGCACTGCGGCCACCACAATCCGCCCTGTACGTCTGCCCGGCGGCGGCGGCGACGTGTGCGGGAAGGTCTCGAGCACAGGCAGCGGCTGCACCTCGACCTGAGCTGGCGGCGGCGGCGGTGGATCTGCAGGAGGCGGATGAACCGATTCGAGCGCGGTTGCCTCGAGCTCCACCACCGTCGGCACCGGCGAAGACGGCGCCGGCGCAGGCACAGCGCCGGGCCCTGGTGGCGCCGCTTTGCGCGGCGGCGGCACCGGAGGAGCGCTCACCCTCGGCACCGGGGCAGGCGCGAGCTGCGCGCCGGCCGGCACCGGGAGCTTCTCGTCCGACGGCGGCGGCGCCACCGTCGGCGCATCGTGCGTCGCACGCATCTTGGACGCAGCCTCCGCGAAGCGCCGGTGAGCGCTCTGAAAATCCACCGCGCCCAGGAGAGCGTCGCGTGCCTGCGCTGCGCCGATCGTCCGCTTCGAAGGATGCGACTGCAGTCCCGCGCGCACCACCTCGAGCACCTGCGGATCGAGGCCCGGCCGCAGCTCCTCGAGCGGTGGGATCCGCTGGTTCATCACGAGCTCGAGCATCTTCGCGCCTGGCAGCTGTTTGCGCTCGACGGCTTTCCTTCCGGCGAGCAGCTCCCAGAGGACCAGCGTCGCGGCGTAGACGTCGCTCTCGGGCCCGGCCTTCTGCAAGCGGAGCTGCTCGGGGGCAAGGTAGGCGACCGAGTTCCACGTGAAGCCCGGATTGGACGGGCGCATGCCCGTGACCACGTTGCCGATGTTGAAGTTGCCCAGCTTCACCGCGCCTTCCCACGAGACCTGCACGTTGGACGGATTCACGTTGCGGTGAAGGACCGGCGCGGGCTTACCTCCCGCGTCGGTAGCCCCGTGCGCCGCGGCCAGCGCGTCGAACAGGCACGAAGCGACGTACAGCCAGCACGCGTCCGCGTCCTCGCGCTTCGTGCCCACCATTGAATCGCCGAGCAGCTCGAGTGTGGTCCCGTCGACGTGCTCGAGCGCGATGACGAAACGGCCGTCGGCCGAGAAGAGCTCGATCACCTTGACGACGTTCGGATGGTCCAGCCGCCCGTAGCTCGCCGCCTCGTCGGCGAGCTTTGGATCGAGCATCCCCTGGTTGCGCTGAGGCGCGCCGAGCACCTCGAGGACCACGTCGCGCTCCATGCCATCGGCTGCGGCGAGATACGCATCCCGCCCGCCGGGTCCCGAAAGCCGCTTGATGATCCGAAACCGCCCCAGGTTCATCGGGTCACCCGTGAATCATACGCGTCTACGTCAGCCGTCGGGCGGGGTTCCGTCGGAGTAGACGATGGTGATCGCCCCGGCTCCAGCCGGCACCGAGTAATAGATGCGCGAGCAGGTCGCCGTGGGGGCGGCGTTCGTGAAGGCCCCGAGGTTCTCGAACACGTCGAACGGCCCCCCGGCCGTCGAGCTGTAGGCGATCCATTCGCTGCCGTTGGTCTCGTCCCAGTAGAAGAGCGATCGGTCGTCGGCGGAGATGCCCGAGGGCCGTCGGTACTGCGATCCGACGCGCTCGAGCTCCATCGGAGGCAGGTACGCCCCGGGTGTCCACGGCGGCCCGCCGAACGACTCGTTGATGACGTGGTCATCTGTGGAGCTCGGGAGAATGTAGAAGAAGAACGCGTCGTCGCCCGAGAGAAGAGGCGTGGCGTACGTGTTCAGCGACCCCTCGGTTCCGATCCCCGCGAATTCGGAGCTGTCGTCGGTGTCGAAGGCGCCCGTGCGGGCGGCGCGCTTGACGGCGATGAACTTGCTGCCTCCGCTGGCCGTGCCGACGATCCGGAGGCCGTCGCCGCTGAGGGAAACGCGATCGAGCGACAGCGCGCCGAAGCTCGACGCGAGCGCCTGCGGGGCGCCGAATGCCACGCCCGTGCTGGCCCGATCGGCGTACCAGGCGGTCACCGCGCCGCCCGTGCTGCTTGCCCACGCGATCGTGAGCTCGTCCGGCGTGACCGCCCCGAAGATCGTGGCGTCTGCCGCCCCGGTCGTCAGCACCGTGACGGGCGATCCCCATGTCTCGCCGGGGGTGCAGAGCACGGGCGGAGGAGGAGAAGAGTCGAACATCTGCGTCGCATCCATGCCGCCATCACCGCCGCCCGTTCCGTCGCTTCCCGTCGCGTCGGTGCCAGTGGCGTCGCCACCCGCGGCGTCGGGGGTCCCGCCGTCCCCGGCCCCGCCGTCCGACGTCGGCGCGTCGGTGGTGGGAGCATCCTGCCCCGAAGGGGCGTCTCCAGAGGGTGCTCCGTCTCCGTGCGGCCCGTCCACGGTCGAACCTTCTCCGGAGCCGCCGTCGGCGGGCGGCATGCCCCCCTGATCCGGTGAAGCATCGTCTCCCCCGCCGGTCACGGGAGGAGCGTTGCCGTTGCTCGTCACGTTGCCGCACGCGGTCGTCGCAGCCGCCGCGACGAATGCGGCCAGGCAACCGAGGCGCCAGAGGGTTCGTACGCTCATTCCGACGGGACGCAATCGTACTGCTGATTCCAGGTGAGCAGTGTGGGTGCGTAAAGAGCGTTGCTGGACGGGTTGAGCGTCATGTTGACCCGCAGCCACGAGTGGGACGCGAAGGACGCGGGCGGCGGATTCGGATTGTTGCCCGAGGTCGGGTAGCCGGCAGCGGCGAGTTGCACGTCCACGTAGGCCGGATTGGAGCAGTTCTGGCAGCCGTTGATGGTGTTGTTCGCATACCCGTTCGCGGTGTCGACGGGAACGGGGTTCTCGAGCGTCGCGGACATCGCGTACTGCACGCCGAGCTGGGCCTGCGAGTCGGCCGTCCAGGCCTGGAAGTTCAGGTTGCTGTCAGCCGGAGTGATGTCGCTCCAGCTGAAGTACGTCCAGACGACCCGGTACCCCGTGGGACAGACGCCCTGGAAGTCGCGCGTGAACGTCGCGGCCTGGTACGTCGTGGCCGTGCCGCAGCCCGGCGGGCAACCCGCGCCCTGGTTGGCCTTGGTCTGCGTCGAGTTGTTCATGCAGCCGGCTCCGGTGCCGGCGAAGCTCGGGCCGCACTCGGTGATCGCCTTGTCCGAGTTGACGTAGAGGTCGCGCTGGCCCTGCTCGAGCACGCAGCAGCTCAGGCCCGCCGGCGTGGTCGTGTCGATGTCGGTGCACTCGCCGGGTCCCAGCGCGGACGACAGCGTGTAGTCGCAGCTGTCGGCCTGTCCGGTGAATGGCGGAGTGGCGTTCTGCACGCAGTTCCACGCCCCGTGGCCGCCGTTTCCGTCGTCGGAGAGGTGAATCTTGGTGCCCGCGGCGAGCGTGCCGCCGCCGCGGTTGCAGATGGGAATGTCGAAGCCCTGGGTGAGCGTCTGCCCCGTTGCAGGACAGGTGTAGGAGGCACTCGTGACGGCACAAGGCACCCCGATCGTGAGGTCGATGCCCGGGTTGCCCGCGCCGTCGAGGCAGGTCGAGTCGTAGTACCCGCTCTGGGTGTTCCAGATGCAGGTGCCGTTGGCGCAGTGGAAGTCTTCCTCGCAGTCGGCGTTGGTCACGCAGTTCCCGACGCCGATGTCGGCCCCTCCCGAGCAACTCGTGCCGGAGTTGGTGCCGGCACCGGTCGTGTTGATGGGCGGATACATCCCGGGCACCGGCTGGCCGGCGACGCAGTTGCCGAGGTCGAAGAGCAGATACTCCGCCGCCGCTTCCTGGTTCGTGAGGGTGGTCCCCTGCCCCATCGTGCAGTTGCCGGGGAAGGTGCCCGACGGGGTGCCCGTCGCCAGGTGCATGTCCGTGTACATGACGCGACCGATCGCGCTGCTCCCAATCGGCGTGTCGAAGGTGAAGTCCGCCGGGTAGTTCGCCGTCGTCCCGCTGCCGTCCATGCCGTCGTAGTAGACGAAGAGGCGCGAGTTGGTGGCGCTGACGCTGGAGGTGTCCTCACGCCACGGGTTGACGGTGAACTGCCCGCCCGTCGCGGCGCCGACCGCCGTCATCCAGTTGTTGAAGTTCGTGCCCCACGTGCCGCCGGTGTAGATGTCGGCAAGCGCGGCGTTGGTGCCCGTGTCGCTGACCCAGGTCGCGACGTTGGGGAACGGACCGTTGGGCAGGAGGCCACCCGCCGACGTCGGGCGCTCGATCCACTCTCGGCCCCAGTGCGACGTGAAGATGCGGCCGCCGACGTTGGCGTAGTTGACGAGGTTCACTCGCCCGGGATCGTCGTTGCCCGCGCCCCAGTTCCTGGAGTTGTACTCGCCGCCGCCGTCGCACGGCAGCACGATCATGTCGTAGTTGTTCGTGAGGACGGGGATGAGCGGCGGCGTCCAGTAGACGTCGTCGACGTACGCGTACGAGGCGTGTGAATCGGCATCCGTGTTCGAGAGCGTTAGCGCGTAGGTATCCCCCGCGTTCGCCGAGAACGAGACAGCCGACCAGCCGCCCGAGTTCGTGCAGCCCTTGTTTGCGCTGGTGGGGCCCCACGCCGTCTGCGTGGTGTTCGTCGTGTTGTCCACGAAGGTGGCCTGGAAGTAGTCGCTGCCGGCGCTCTTCGAGTTGTCGCAGGTGGTTTCCACGTAAAACGTGAGACCGGTGGCGCCGGCAGGCGCGACGATGTTCGCCTGCGAGACGCTGCTCACCCCCGTCTTCGTGGATGAGGTGCTCCCGAGGAGTGCTGAGTCGGACCCGAGCTTCTTCTGGGTGGCGCTGTCCGTGACGGTGCCGGTCACCATCCAGTTGTTGAGGGTGCCCTCGAAGCTCGGGTTCAGGATGTTCGTCGTCGCGTTGCTCGCCGAGGGACACGGCGCACCGCCGCACGAGAACCCGAGCAGGTAGCTCAGGTCGTGGTTCGCGGCCGAGCCACCGAGCTTCGACCCGCCGTCGTTGAAGATGTGGATACGCCCGGTGCCGTTCTCGTCGGTGTACTCGGTCGACGAGACGCCCATGCGGTAGATCATGCACTCGATGGGATCGAGACCGCCGGTCGCGATCGCGATGTGCGGGACGTTGCCCTCGCTCTGCGTACGCGGCAGGCGCGTGAGACAGGCCGCGGTGCCGCTGTAGTTGTTCGCGCCGGCGCACGTCGGAATCGTCCCTGCGGTCTGGCCCGGCACGTTGATGCACTTGCCGCTCGCGGGATCCGAGATGTCGATGGTCGAGCCGCAAGCGCACTTCGACGTGTCGATCGTCACCTCGCGGCGCCACCGGCCAATCTGGCTGACGAGAGCGACCGTCGACTGCACGGGCACGCCTGCCAGCGTGAAGCTGCCGTCGACGGCGGTGTTCGCTGCGCGCAGAGCGGCGAATCCGGCGCCTCCACAGGAGTTGGTGATGGGCACGCCCGTGGCGATCGCCGGGGGGAAGCCGCTTCCCACCGGGTTGCCGTTGAAGGGGACCGCGATGACCGCGTTGAAGACGGGCTCCAGGGCCGCAGGGTCGTAGACCTTGCCGGTCAGCGTCATGAAGCAGTTGGCCGCCGCATCCGCGTCCAGCCCCCCGTCGCCCGCGAGCGTCCATCCGCCCGCCTCCGTCGGAACCAGGCCGGACCCGCCGTCGACGCCGTTGCTGTTGTCGACGAAGGTCCCGCAGGTGGGATCACACGGGTCGTTGACGCAGGGAGTTTGCCCCGCGTCCCCGGCGTCTCCAGCGTCGCTATTCATGCCGAGCAATTCGGGCTGCCGGGTCGTGCCCCCGGCGCTCCCGCCGAACGAGAGCGGCCCGAGGCTCTTGAACATCGTCGTGAGCCCCGAACAGGGGCCCCAGAGGCCCGCGATGCACGTCGTCGTGCCCTCGAGGCACGTCGCGTAGCCGCCGTTCTTCCCCGCGAGCTCGCCGCACGCGGCGGTCGCACCATCGGGAGCGCACGGGCACCCCGGGTGCGGGTGACCATCGCAAGCGAGCGAGGTGCCGTCGGGCAGCCCGCTGTTCGCCGTGCCCTCCACCGGCGGAGCCGAGTTACCGCACGCCACCACCACCGTCGCCATGGTCACGGCGACGAAGGCACCCACCTTCCACTTCGCCCGCCGGGTACTCGTACGCATGGACGCCATGAGGGGGCTCCGCAGGATGAGCAATGGACGTGCCGCCCATACCATTGTCGCACGCGGGGATTTGCCCGGCGATACCGCGCTTTGGGCGCCTGCCGGCTCCGCCAGAGGCCGCAAAGAGGTCCGCGCTTCGCAACACTTGCGTACGTGCGAGCGACCTACCACCATGTCCTCCCACCATGTCGGACCGCATCGAATCTCGTCTCAAGGAAGAGCGCCGGTTTCACCCCAGCAAGTCGTTCACCGACCACGCGCGCATCACGTCGCACGCCGCGTACACGTCGATGTACCGGCAGTCGATCGAGGAGCCCGAGGTCTTCTGGCGCGAGCAGACCGCGGACCTGACGTGGCGGGAGGCCTGGAAGACCTTCGGCGAGTGGAAGCTTCCGAAAGCCAGGTTCTTCGCCGGCGCGCGTCTCAACATCACCGAGAGCTGCCTCGATCGGCACATCGCCACGGGCAACGCGCACCGCAACAAGGCGGCGCTCATCTGGGAGGGAGAGCCCGGCGACGTCCGCACGCTCACGTATCACGAGCTGCACCGGCAGGTCGTCCGGCTCTCGGCAGCGCTGCTCGACCTCGGCGTCCGCGCCGGCGACCGCATCGCCATCTACATGGGGATGGTGCCCGAGACGGTCGTCGCGATGCTCGCGTGCGCCCGCATCGGCGCGCCGCATTCGGTCGTCTTCGGCGGGTTCTCGTCCGACGCGCTGCGCGACCGCATCAACGACTGCGGCGCCAAGGTGCTGCTCACGCAGGACGGCGCGTGGCGCCGCGGCAACGTCGTGCCGCTCAAGAAGATGGCCGACGTCGCGCTCGAGCAGACGCCGAGCATCGAGAAGGCCATCGTGCTCCGGCGGATCGGTCACGAGCGCGAGCCCGTCGTGATGAAGGAGGGGCGCGACATCTGGTGGGACGACTTGCTCGATCGCCCCGCGAGCCAGGCGAGCCTCGCGAAGGCGAAGAGCCCCGACGCATTCGATGCCGAGCATCCCCTCTTCGTCCTCTACACGTCCGGCTCGACGGGCAAACCCAAGGGCGTCCTGCACACGACGGCGGGCTACCTCGCCGGGGTGCACGTCACGACCAAGTTCGTCTTCGACATGCGCGACGACGACGTGTACTGGTGCACCGCCGACGTCGGCTGGGTCACCGGCCACAGCTACATCGTGTACGGCCCGCTCTCCTGCGGCGCGACCTGCATGATGTACGAGGGCGCACCGAACGCCCCGGACTGGAGCCGCTTCTGGTCCATCATCGAGCGGCACGGCGTCACCATCCTCTACACGGCGCCCACCGCCATCCGCGCGTTCATCCGCGCCGGCGACGAGTGGCCGAAGAAGCACGACCTCTCGAGCCTGCGCCTTCTCGGCAGCGTCGGGGAGCCAATCAACCCCGAGGCGTGGGTCTGGTACCACCGCGTCATCGGCGGCGAGCGCTGCCCGGTCGTCGACACATGGTGGCAGACCGAGACGGGCGCCATCATGCTGACCACGCTGCCGGGGGCCGTGTATTCCAAGCCGGGCAGCACGGGGCTCCCGTTCTTCGGCGTCGACATCGCCGTCGTGAAGGATCGCGGCGACGGGTGCGCACCCAACGAGGGCGGGAAGCTCGTCGTCAAGAAGCCGTGGCCCTCGATGGCACGCACCCTCTGGGGCGACGACGAGCGGTACTTCAAGACGTACTGGGACGTCATCCCCGAGGTCTACTTCACGGGAGACGGCGCACGGCGGGACGAGGACGGGTACTTCTGGGTCGTCGGACGCATCGACGATGTGCTCAACGTGGCCGGGCACCGGATCGGCACGGCAGAGATCGAGAGCGCGCTCGTGAGCCACCCGTCGGTCGCCGAGGCGGCCGCGGTGGGCCGTCCCGACGAGCTCAAGGGTCAGGCGCTGTGTGTGTTCGTGACGCTCAAGGCGGGTCAGAAGGCGGGCAAGGACCTGAAAGAGGCGCTCACGGCGCACATCGACAAGGAGATCGGGAAGTTCGCGAGGCCCGACGCCATCCGTTTCACCGATTCTCTCCCCAAGACGCGCAGCGGGAAGATCATGCGTCGCCTCTTGAAGGAGATCGCCGCGGGCGGTGAGACGAAGGGCGACACGACGACGCTGGAAGACTTCACCGTCCTCGCGAAGCTGCGTACCGAAGAGGAGTGAGTCCCGCACGCTCGAGCGGAGCGAGAGTGCGGACTCAAACACCAGACCCGCTGCTACCATTCGGGGACCTTGTCCGCTCCGACCAAACGCGAGGGGGGCCAGACCGTGCCGCGGCCCGTGAAGACGCCCCTCTTCGAGCCCAAGGCTGGGCTGCTCGTGGCGGGCAAGTACCGCGTCGAGCGCGTCATCGGCGAGGGCGGCATGGGCATCGTGGTCGCCGCGATGCACGAGGGCCTCGATCAGAAGGTGGCCATCAAGTTCCTGGCGCCCGAGGCCGTTCGCAACCAGGAGGTGGTCGAGCGCTTCATGCGCGAGGCGAAGGTCGCCGCCAAGGTGAAGAGCGAGCACGTCGCGCGCGTGAGCGACGTCGGGCGCGTCGACGGGAACGCCCCGTTCATCGTCATGGAGTACCTCGAGGGCGCCGACCTCGCGGGGATGATCGACACGCAGAAGGCGCTGCCGATCGACGAAGTGTGCGAGATCGGGCTGCAGGCGTGCGAGGCGCTCGCGGAGGTGCACGCGGCGGGGATCGTGCACCGGGACCTCAAGCCGTCGAACCTCTTCATCACGCGGCGCGCAGACGGGTCACCATGCCTCAAGCTCCTCGACTTCGGGATCTCGAAGTTCACGAGCATGGGCGACAACGGGACCGATCCGGCCCTCACGGCGACGGCCACGGTCATGGGGTCGCCCTCTTACATGAGCCCGGAGCAGCTCAAGTCCACGAAGGAGGTCGACGCTCGGACGGACGTGTGGTCCCTCGGCGCCGTGCTCTACGAGGCGCTGACCGGGAAGCCGGCGTTCCGCGGCGAGACGGTGCCGCAGGTCGTCGCCATGATCGCGTCGGAGGATCCCGCGATTCCTTCCGGCATCCGTCAGGACATCCCCTCGGAGCTCGAGACGGCCGTGCTGGCGTGCCTCGTGAAGAACGCCGATCAGCGGAGCACGCTCGTGGGGCTCGCGCGCACGCTCGTGCGCTTCGCGCCGGAGCGGGCGCGGCCCTCGCTCGATCGCGTCGAGTCGGTCCTCGGCGCAGAGCGATCGCAGAAGTCGATGCCCATCGTGGCGGTCAAGCCCACCGAGATGGCGCGCACCCAGTCGTCGTGGGGCGAAGAGGAAAAGGCGCGCAAGCGCAGCGGCGGCAGCAAGCTGATGTTCCTCGCGACGATTGCGGTCATCGCCGTCGGCATCGCCGTGTACACGGGCAAGATCGACCTGCGCGCCCTCGGCGTGCAGAGCGCCAGCGCGACGGGCGCCGCCTCGGCAGCGCCGTCCGCGAAGGGCGCGAAGCCCGGAGCCTCGGCTTCAGCGACCACGACGACCATCACCGTCCCTCCGATCGCGAGCATCGTGGCGCCCATCGCGAGCGTCGTGGAGCCGGTGTTCAGCGCGCTCGCTCCGGCTGCGAGCAGCGCGCCTCCGGCCTCCAGCGCGCCCGCGCCCGCAGCTTCGGTGGACGAAACCGACGCGGGCGACGACGGGGAGGAGGACGACGAGGAGACCGCCGCGACCGCCCCCACGGGCACGGTCGTCGTGGCCGGACAGCCCGCCGCGCCGCGGCCCGCTCCAGCCCATCCGTCGACGCCGAAGCGGACGCCGTCGCGGCCGAAGCACGGAAAAGGCTGGACCCACAAGCATCGCTGACGTGGGCGAGGCGCAGGGCTCGACCGCGCCTCCGGATGCGTTATTAATTCGTCATACGCGATCGGAGCCCGCAGTGCCGCGCAAGCCGAAGCCGAACAAGCAGATCGTCGCGTTCAAGGTGGAGCCCGACCTGGCCGCCCTGCTCGACGCGATGCCCAACAAGAGCGAATTCATCCGCAACGCCGTGGCCCGCCAGCTCTCGACCGCCTGCCCGCTCTGCCGCGGCACTGGCATCGCGCCCTTCACGGGCGTGACCGACGAGCTGACGCGCCTCGTGCAGCAGCATCCGCTGTGCGTCTGCGCCGGCTGCGGCGTGAAGGTCCCGCGGCCTTGCCACACGCCGGGGCACTGCGAAGAGGAGCCGCGCATCGAATCGTTCGAGCGCTGGGGCGTCTTCTACTGCGAGGCGTGCGCGCCGGGCGTCTCGTTCTGCACCGGGTGTCAGAAGCCCATCGGGCGCGCGGGCGCGCGCAAGAAAGCCGTGTGTGACTCATGCGCAGCGGCCTGATGATCGGAAAGCTGGACGCCCTGCGGGCGAGCATCGCGGGGTCGAAGGCCGTCGCGGCGAAGGCCGCGGCGCAGGCGCTGTTCGAGGCTGGCGGCAAGAACGTGCTGCCCGAGACGGTGCAGCGTGCGGTGCGAGGAGCCGTGGAGCGCGAGGCGTCGAAGCTGCTCTCCGCCGTCGGCATGGCGGAGAAGGCGCTCGAGGGCACCGCCGCGCGCGCGGCGGCCGTGCAGGGAGCGCGCGCCGCGGGCAGGCAGCTGCTGCGCGGAGTCGCGGCGTCGGCCGGGGCGGGTGCGCTCGTCGACGGTGGATGGGCCCTCGTGCAGGCCGTGCGCGGCGTGCGCGCGGGGAGCATGACGCGAGAGGATGCAGCGAGGCACGTCGCCCGCGAGGCTGGGACCGGCGCGGCCGCGACCGCCGCAGGAACGGCGGCTGCGGCGGTGCTCGTCGCGGTCACCGGCGGCATCGCGACGCCGGCGGTCTTCGTCGTCGCGGCAGCCGCTTCCATCGGCGCCAAGATGGGCCTGGACGCGTGGATGGCGCGCGCGGGTCAGTACCCGAGGTTCGGCGCGAGCCAGCGCTCGACGTCGGCCACCGTGCTCCCCTTGCGGCGCGCGTAGTCCTCGACCTGGTCGCGTCCCAGGCGGCCCACGTTGAAGTAGCGCGCCTCCGGATGCCCGAGGTAGATCCCCGACACGCTCGCAGCCGGCGTCATCGCGAAGTGCTCGGTGAGCTCGACGCCGATGGCGCCGGCGTCGAGCAGCGAGAACAGCTTCGTCTTCTCCGAGTGGTCCGGGCACGCGGGATAGCCGAAGGCGGGCCGGATGCCGCGGTACTTCTCGCCGATGAGCTCCTCGTTCCCCATCGCCTCCGCAGGCGCGTACCACGCCCGTCGCACCCTCTCGTGCATCATCTCGGCGAGCGCCTCGGCGAGCCTGTCTGCCAGGGCGCGCACGAGGATCGCGTCGTAATCGTCGAGCTGCTTCTCGAACTTGGCCGCGAGCTCCTGCGCTCCGATGCCGGCCGTGACGACGAACGCGCCCGCCCTGTCGGGCGCGCCGCCACGCGGGGCCACGAAATCGGCCAGGCAGCGGCACGGCTCGCCCTCGCTCTTCTCCTGTTGCTGGCGAAGCATGCAGAAGCGCGCCTTCTCGCCCTCGCTGCTCCGTGATTCGTCGGCGTAGAGGACGATGTCGTCCCCGTCGCTCTGCGCCGGCCAGATGCCGAACGCTGCCCGCGCGACGAGGAGCTTCTCGCGCACGATGCGATCGAGGAGCGCCTTGCCGTTCTCCCACAGCTCGCGCGCCGCGGCGCCGTGCCGCGGGTCGTCCAGGATCCCGGGGAACTTCCCCGTGAGCTCCCACGCCGTGAAGAAGAAGGTCCAGTCGATGTACTTCGCGATGTCGCCGAGGGGGACATCGGCGAGCACCTGCAGGCCCACGCGCGACGGCCGCGCCACCGTCTCCGGTGCGTGCGAGATGCGCGGCGCCCGCGCGCGCGCCGTCGCGAGCGGCACGAGCGGCTTGCTGCGCTTGTTGGCGTGGATGCGCCGCTCCTGCTCGTGCTCCGCGCGCGTGGCCGCCACGAACTTCTCGCGCTGCTTCGGGTCGAGCAGCGACGCGACCGTCGACACGGCGCGCGACGCGTCGAGCACGTGCACCGTAGCGCCGTCGTACTCGGGCGCGATCTTGACCGCCGTGTGCTGTCGGCTCGTCGTCGCGCCGCCGATGAGCAGCGGCATCTCCATCTTGCGCCGCTTCATTTCCTTGGCGACGTGCACCATCTCGTCCAGGCTCGGCGTGATGAGGCCCGAGAGCCCCACGGCGTTGCACCCCTCGGCCACCGCCGTGTCGAGGATCTTGTCGCACGGAACCATCACGCCGAGGTCGAGCACCTGGTACCCGTTGCACCCGAGGACGACCCCGACGATGTTCTTGCCGATGTCGTGGACGTCGCCCTTCACGGTGGCCATGAGGACCTTGCCGTTCTGCGCCCCGCCCTGCGCATCCTTCTCCATGTAGGGCAGCAGGTACGCCACGGCGCGCTTCATCGCGCGCGCGCTCTTGACCACCTGCGGGAGGAACATCTTGCCCGCGCCGAACAGATCGCCCACGACACGCATGCCGTCCATCAGCGGGCCCTCGATCACTTCGAGCGGCCGCGTCGCCTTGGCGCGCGCCTCCTCGACGTCGGCCTCGATGTAGTCGACCACGCCGTGCACGAGCGCGTGCGACAGACGCTGCGCGACCGGCGCGTCGCGCCAGCCCAGGTCCTGCTCGCGCTTCTTCCCCTGCCCCTTCACGGTCTCGGCGAAGGCGACGAGCCGCTCGGTCGCGTCCGGACGCCGGTCGAAGATCACGTCCTCGACGTGATCGAGCAGATCCTTCGGGATCTCCTCGTAGACGACGATCTGCCCCGCGTTCACGATCCCCATGTCCATGCCCGCGCGGATGGCGTGGAAGAGGAACGCCGAGTGCATCGCCTCGCGCACCGGGTTGTTCCCGCGGAACGCGAAGGACAGGTTGCTCACGCCGCCGGACACCTTCGCGCCGGGGCACGCGTCCTTGATGACGCGCGTCGCCTCGATGTAGTTGCGCGCGAAGGCCGCGTGCTCCTCGATGCCCGTGGCGATCGCGAGGATGTTCGGATCGAAGACGACGTCGGTCGATTCCCAGCCGCCGCGTACCAGCAGATCGTAGGCGCGCCGGCAGATGCTCACCTTTCGCTCGACGGTCTCGGCCTGCCCCTGCTCGTCGAACGCCATGACGACGACGCCCGCGCCGTGGCGCCGGATCGCGCGTGCCTTCGCGAGGAAGTCGGCCTCGCCCTCCTTGAGGCTGATCGAGTTGGCGACGCCCTTGCCCTGGAGGCACTTGAGGCCCGCCTCGATGACGGACCACTTGGAGCTGTCGACCATGACCGGGATGCGCGCGATCTCGGGCTCGGCCGCGAGGAGGTTGAGGAACGTGGTCATGGCGCGCTCGCCCTCGAGCATCCCCTCGTCCATGTTCACGTCGAGGATGTTCGCGCCCCCGCGCACCTGATCGAGCGCGACCTCCACGGCCTTCCCGTAGTCGCCGGCCTTCACGAGCTCGGCGAACCGCTTCGAGCCGGTGACGTTGGTGCGCTCGCCGATCATGAGGAAGTTCGAGTCCGGCAGGATGACCAGGGGCTCGAGGCCGGAGTAACGGGAGCGCCGCTCGACCTGCGGCAGCGTCCGCGGAGCCACGCCCTCCATGCGCGCCGCGATGGCGCGCACGTGGTCCGGCGTCGTGCCGCAGCAGCCGCCGACGACGTTGACGAGTCCCTCGTCCGCGAAGCCGCGCACGAGCGACGACGTGGTCTCCGGCGTCTCGTCGTACTCGCCGAACGCGTTCGGCAGTCCCGCGTTCGGGTAGCAGCTGACGTGCACGTCGGCGATCCGCGAGAGCTCCTCGATGTACGGGCGCATCTCGCGCGCGCCGAGGGCGCAGTTGACGCCGACCGAGAGCGGACGCGCGTGCGCCACCGAGATCCAGAAGGCCTCCACGGTCTGCCCGGAGAGGGTGCGCCCGCTCTTGTCGGTGATCGTCACCGAGATCATGATGGGCAGGCGCACGCCGAGGGCGTCGAACGTGTCCTCGATGGCGACGAGCGCCGCCTTCGCGTTGAGCGTGTCGAAGATCGTCTCGACGAGCAGGAGGTCGGCGCCGCCCTCGACGAGACCGCGCACCTGCTCGGCATACGCGTCGCGCACCTGGTCGAAGGTCACGGCGCGGTAGCCTGGGTCGGCCACGCTGGGCGAGAGCGAGAGCGTCTTGTTCAGCGGGCCGATCGAGCCCGCGACGAAGCGGGGCTTCGCGGGCGTGCGCTTCGTCCAGGCGAGCGCGCTCTCCTTCGCGACGCGGGCGGCGGCGACGTTCATGTCGAACGCATGGACCTCGAGCCCGTACTCGGCCTGGACGATCGACGTGGCGCCGAACGTATTCGTCTCGGCGATGTCGGCGCCCGCCTCGAAGTAGGCGTCGTGGATGCCGCGGATCACGTCCGGCCGCGTGAGAACGAGGACGTCGGTGTCGCCTTTCAGGTCCGCGGGGTGACGCTCGAAGCGCGAGCCACGGTAGTCGCCCTCGTTCAGGCCGGCCCGCTGCACCATGGTGCCCATCGCGCCGTCGAGCACGAGGATGCGCCGGGCGAGGAGCTCGCGGAGGGTGGTGTCGACGGTGCTCATTCAGGAAACTCCTCTTTTGGCCCTCGCCGGGCAGGCGGCTTGGAGGCGAAGGCGGTGACGACGCGGAAGGCGGGCGGGCGTGGATCGCGGCTGCTGACGTCGCACGCTTCGACTTCGAGCCCCGCGCGGCCGAGCATGCGGCGGAGGGCGGCTGGCGAGAAACCGGCGTGTACGTCCCCGTACGCCGCCGTCACGTCGGCGTGGTCGTGTGCATCGAGCGTCACGACCGACAGCGTCCCTCCCGGCCGCAGCACCCGGGCCGCCTCCGAGAGCGCGCCGGCAGGCGGCTCGACCTGCGTGAGCACGTGCAGGAGCAACGCCGTGTCGAAGCTCGCGGGCTCGAGGGGCAGACCCAGGGCGTCGCCGTTCAGGAAGCGCACGTTCTTGACCTTGCCGAGCCGCATCCGCCCGGCGTCGAGCACGCGCTCGCTGCGGTCGACGCACGTCCACGTCTTTGCCCGGCCCGCGAGGAGCTGGGCCACCGACCCGTCCCCGGAGCCGATGTCCACCACGTCCCCCAGGCGCACGAGGCCAGCGATGGCGCGCGCGAGGGACTCCCAGTTGCGCCCAGGCGACCAGTGGCGATCCATCTCGCCGGCCACCGCGTCCGGCCATCCCCCTGCGCGGTCGCGGGCCCGCACGACCTTCTGCGCACGCTCCTCGTCGTGCGCGATGAGCGAGTCGCGCACCTCCCCCCGGACGAGCTCCCAGACGCGACGCGCAGGTGCAGGCATGGCGCCGTCGTTGAGCGCGTAGAACGTGGACGCCCCCGCGCGCCGGTCCCGCACCAGCCCCGCATCCTTCAGCTTGCCGAGGTGCGTCGAAACGCTCGACTGGGCCAGCCGGGTCACGGCGACGATCTCGGCGACGGTGAGCTCCGTCTTGGCGAGAAGCGCCATCAGGCGCACGCGCGTCGGCTCCCCGAGGAGCTGCAGGACGTCGACGGCGGCGTTGAGCGTTGTCATCTTCCAATCCCGATTGGCCGATGAACAATGCGACGGCCGGCCTCCCCCGTCAAGCCGTCCGCTAGCCCGTCCAGCCCGCGTTCGGGCATACTGTGGTGAAGAGCGTCCATGGCGGAGGTCAGCAAGACGAAGCGGCCGCCCGGCACCAAGACGGTGCGTGGTCCCTTCAAGGACCCGCGCATCGACAGCAGCCCCCCTCCCGCGGAGGAAGAAGTCCGGCTCTCGCCCGGGCCGCGCGCGTCGGCCCCGCGCATCCCCATCGCCTCGCGGCCACCGGCGGAGAGCATCGCGATGCGGGTGGCCGGGCTCGAGGAGGAGCTCGACCGCCTGCGGGCCGAGCGCGCCGAGGAGGCCGACCAGATCGCCGACGTCCTGGTGCGCATCGCCGAGGCGGAGCGCGGCCGGACGAGTGCCGAGCAGCGGGTCGCCGAGCTCGAGGAGGGCGCGCGTGCCCTGGAAGCGCAGCTCGCCGAGGCACGGGCGGCGGCCGAGGCGGATGCCAGCCTGGACGTGGAGCTGCAGGCGGCGAACGAGCGGTGCACCCTTCTCGAGGGCGAACTGGAGCGAGCCCGCGGCCAGGCGGAGCGGGCGAGCGACGCCATGCGCCGCGCCGAGGAAGCCGCGATGGCCTCGTCGAGGCGGGCGGAGCTCGCGGAGCAAGCCGCATCGGATGCGGCCAACTCGCTCAACCGCGCGCACGGAGAGCTCGCTGCGGACCGGGCGCGCGTCGTCGACATGGAGGCGAAGCTCGGAAAGCTCAAGCGCGAGAACGGGGACGCGCTGGAGGCCGAGCGCCGCGTGCACGCGCGCGAGGTGGAGGCGCTCACCGCGCAGCGCGACGAGGAGCGCACGCGGGCGGAGCGCGAGGCGGCCGGCGCGCTGGAGCGGCTGCGCACGGAGCACGCGGCGGCCATGAAGGCCGCCCACGAGGAACGCGCCGCCACGACCGCGAAGCTCCTCGAGCAGCACACGAAGGCCGTCGCCAGGGCGGCCGAGGACCAGGAGCGGGCGATCGAGAGCCTCGACGCAGCCCACGCCAGGGACCTTGCAGAGCGCGACGAGAAGCACGCGCGGGAGCTCGCGACGCGCGACGAGGAGCACGCCAAGCAGCTCGCCGACCGCGATGCGGGCCACGCCAAGGAGCTCGCCGAGCGGGATGCGGGGCACGCCAAGGAGCTGACCGACCGCGACGCCAAGCACGGGGCGGAGCTCGAGAAGCACGCGCTGGAGAAGCGCGAGGTCGCGCGGCACCTCGAGGAGGAACGGTCCGCCAACGCGCGCCTCAAGCAGCAGGCGGCGGCCGCCGAGGTGGGGCTCAACACGGCGCGCGAGGCGGCCGCGAAGACGGGTCAGCTCCTTGAGGCTCTCGAGCGGCGCGAAGAGATGGCCGCCAGCGTCCGCGCCAAGGCGATCGCCGAGGCGAGAGCGGCGCTCGCCGCGCCGCCCCCGGCCCACAAGCCCCCGCCGCCGCCCGGTGCGCCGGCGGTGGAGGTCGTCTCGCTCGACGACCTGGAGATCGACCTCCCGGAATGAGCTTCACGCAAAGGCGAGCGGATCCGCGTCGCTCGCCGCGCGTGTGACCGGAACGCCCGGGAGCAGCTCGCCGAGGCGCTTCGCGAGCCCCACGAGGGCCACCCGCTCGCTCACCGAGTGACGCGTGCACACGACCGCGAGCCCCGAGGCCAGGGCGCGCAGCGCATCGTGATGCCGGACCTCGCCGGTGAGCAGCAGGTCCGCGCGAGCCGCGATCGCGTCTGTGACGAGATCGCCCCCGCTCCCCGCGCACACGGCCGCGCGCGCGATCTCGCGATCCAGCGCGCCCGCGACGAGCACGTGCTCCACCCCGAGTGCCTTCTTCACGCGTGCGACGTGCTCGCGCAGCGGAGCCCGCGCGACGCTGCCCACCCTTCCCGGCCCCA
Source organism: Polyangiaceae bacterium (assembly GCA_036393165.1). GTDB lineage: Bacteria > Myxococcota_A > Polyangia > Polyangiales > Polyangiaceae > Palsa-1150. The sequence continues at coordinate 24,632 of DASVWO010000503.1, forward strand.
GACCCGGCGGAGGCGCCGCGAGGCGAACGAGATCGAACGCCGGCTCCTCGTAGGGATGCGCGGCCCGGAGCGCGTGCACCACCTCGGCGGCGCGCGCGGTGGGCACCACCGTCTCGAGGCGAAGCTCGGGCGCGAGCTCGAGCCGGCCCGCCTGCCCCACGACGGGGTTCGTCCCCTCCCCGCCGAAGAACGTGCCCGTGCCCGGCGACCGGAAGCTGCACGACTCGTACTTGCCGATGCGCCCCGCTCCGGCCGCGAACAGCGCCTCGCTCACGCGCTCGACGTGCTCCTCGGGCACGAACGTCACGAGCTTCAGCTCGTGGTCCTTCTGCTCGGCCGCCCTGAGCGGCGCGCGGGCGGTCATCCCCAGCGCGTCGGCCAGCACGTCGTTCGTCCCCCCGGCGGCGGCATCGAGCGCCGTGTGGGGCGAGTACACGGAGACGCCCGCGCGCGCCGCGGCGTACGCGATGGACCCGGCGACGAACCGCTTCTGCGCCGCGAAGATCGGCGGATGGTACGAGACGATGGCCACGTTCGCGCCCGCGTCCGTCGCCTCGTGCAGCACCTCGTGCGTGCAGTCGATCGTCAGCAC